>JBCCDG010000001.1:0-109193 GCA_039030915.1 Pseudomonadota bacterium
CAGCCGGCCGGCAGGGTGCTGCACATGACCGGGCAGGTCGCGTGGGATCGGGACGGCGCCGTGATTGGCAACGGGGATTGCGAGGCGCAGGCGCGGCAGTGCTTCGACAATGTCGAGCAGATCCTGCAGGCCGTCGGCGGCCGGCTCGCAGATATCGTTTCCCTGACGATCTTCTATGTCGACCCCGGCGACATGCCTGCCATCCAGAAGGTGCGCGCCGAGCGGCTCCGGCTGGAGGAGGGCCCGGTCAGCATTCTCATCCAGGCCGCTGGCCTCATAGCCCCCGACCTTCTGGTCGAGGTCATCCCCATTGCGGTCATCCCCGAGGACCGGTTCCACGACCCCCTTTTCGGAGAATGACGTCCCCGCCGCCCCGCATCGTGCATTCCGAACCACAGGAAGACCGCATGACCCCGGCCCCGATCGCTTCACTCCTGTGCGATGCCATCAAGGACCGCGCCCGGATCTACCTCGCCGTCTTTCGCGAGCTGTCCCTGCGCTACGGTGAGGAGGAAGCGATCGGCGTCATGCGCAGTGCCAGTCGAGCGCATGGATGTGAGGTCGGCAGGGCACTTGCGCATCTCGGCCCGGCAGACTTTGCGGGAATGGCCGAGCAATGGGCCCGAGCGCCGGACGGCGGGGCAACGTTCTCTCCCGAAATCCGGGAGCTCGAACGCGGCGGCATCGAAGTGAAGATGATGACCTGCCCCCTGAAAGACGCCTGGATCGAAGCGGGATGCAGCGGCGCAGAGGTATGTACGTTGCTCTATTGCGCCTCTGCCTTCGATGAAGCTGCATTGGAGGGCGCTGGCTTCGGCTACGACCTCGAACTCTGGTCGCCCGGAAAAGATGGCTGCTGCCGTACCAGGATCTTCGAGAAAGTCGCCGAATAGGAGGACGTTGGCGTTGGAGCCACGTGCAGCCACGACCCTCCTCCAAGTCGACCGGGTCGAGCGAGACCTAGGCCATCGCGGCAGGAGACCCCAGCGGTTGGCCGAGAGGAACGTCACAGACATCCTGGCATGGGCGGCAGCGGTGTGGCGCCAAGGAGGCGATCCGTGTCGTGCTGAAAGGTTTGTGTGGCAGGGAGCGCCGCCGAGCGGCGACGGCAGAGCGACGAGCCTCCGCTGGAGCTGGTCGAAGTAGCCTCTCTAGGCCGGGGAGGACCAGTTCGCACCATCGGGCTCACGAAGCCGCCAGCCCGGCCGTGAAACTACCGCGCGTGGTGCCGGCGGCGCTGTAACAAGCCGTCCTCCATCGCGCTCTCGAGATCGGCCTATTCAGAGAGCGCCTGAGCGTCGACCGAGGTGACTCTACTGGTCAGAGCGACCGCGGGCGAGAGAAACGTTGCATCCGGTGCTCAGCAACCGAAAGCCCGGGATCATCAGATCGTCAATCAGCCGTAGCTGCCGAAACAGCGCAGGCGGAAGGCTGTAGCAAGACCTGTTGGCATGTGGGTGGCGGAGGGAGCGGGATTCGAACCCGCGATAGAGTTGCCCCTATACACGCTTTCCAGGCGTGCGCCTTCGACCGCTCGGCCACCCCTCCGTCGGCGGGACCACTAGCGAATGGCGCCGGCGCTGACAAGGCGCGGACCGCTCCGCGAATGGCTTGTCCCTCGGCGCGGACGGGCTTACCCCTCCGCCGAGGGAAAGGAGGGATGCGCCATGTTCAGGATCCTGACCGGCTTCTTCGTGCTGCTGCTCCTCGCGGCGCTCGTGCGCGACGGCATAGCTTCGCTTGAGGCGGGTGAGTGGGCGCCGGTCGCGCTCGGGCAGTGGTGGGCGGAAATCGACCGCTCGAGCCTCCTGCTCCTCCAGCCGGCGATCGAGCGACACTATGACCCGGCGCTCTGGCAGGATGTGGTTCAGCCTGTTCTGGAGGCGCCGGCATGGCAGACCGCGGCGGTTCCTGCGGTCGTCTTCTGGGTGCTGAGCCTGTTCTTCCGCTCGAAGAAAAAGCGCGCCAGTGTCACCCATCGCGCCAACTTCTAGCCGCCGCGCCAACGCGCGGCCCGACCCGATAAGGGTCAGGCGGCACGGCGCCCCGAGCGGCGGGCGGCGCGGTCGCGCAGGCGCGGATCGTGCTCGAAGAGCCCGGCCAGCTGCTCGGTGACGGTGCCGGCCAGCTGCTCCGCATCGGTGATCGTGACGGCGCGGCTGTAATAGCGGGTCACGTCATGGCCGATCCCGATGGCCACGAGCTCCACGGCCCTGCGCCGTTCGATCATGGCGATGACGTCGCGAAGATGCCGCTCGAGATAGGTGCTGGGGTTCACGCTCAGCGTGCTGTCGTCCACGGGCGCGCCATCCGAGATCACCATCAGGATGCGCCGCTGTTCGGGCCGGCCAGTGAGGCGGCGATGCGCCCATTCAAGCGCCTCGCCGTCGATGTTCTCCTTCAGGAGCCCCTCACGCATCATGAGGCCGAGATTGCGCCGCGCCCGGCGCCAGGGTGCATCGGCGGACTTGTAGATGATATGCCGCAGGTCGTTGAGCCGGCCCGGTTGCTGCGGGCGGCCCTGGGAGAGCCAGAGTTCCCGGCTCTCACCCCCCTTCCAGGCCCGCGTGGTAAAGCCGAGGATCTCGACCTTGACCGAGCAGCGTTCGAGCGTGCGCGCGAGAACGTCCGCGGTGATGGCGGCGATGCTGATCGGGCGCCCGCGCATGGAGCCCGAATTGTCGATGAGGAGCGAGACCACCGTATCGCGGAACTCTGTATCCTTCTCGACCTTGTAGCTGAGCGGCACCGTCGGCTGGGCGACGACACGGGCGAGCCGGCCCGCATCGAGGATCCCTTCCTCCCGGTCGAATTCCCAGGAACGGTTCTGCTGGGCCTGCAGGCGGCGCTGAAGCCGGTTGGCGAGCCGGCTGACGGCGCCCTTCAGAGGCTCGAGTTGCTTGTCGAGATAGCCGCGCAGGCGGTCGAGTTCCGGCGGCTCGGCCAGCTCCTCGGCCGTGACGACCTCGTCGAACTTGGTCGAATAGATACGGTAGAGCGGATCGGCGTCCGAGGGCGGCTTCGGCGCACGCTCGTCGGGCGGCGGCATGCCGTCCTCCGCCTCCAGCTCGTCATCCTCATCGCTGTCGATGTCGGCGTCCTCGAGGGAGACGTCGACCTGGCGTTGCTGCTGCTGCTGGCCGTCGCTTTCCTCGTCCTGCTCGTCCGTGTCCTCCTGGCTTTCCTCGCCACCGTCCTCGCCCTGGTCCTCTTCGGGCTCGTTCTCGGGCGCGTCGTTGTCGGCATCGTCGTTCTCATCGCCGGCATCCGGGTCGTCGCCCAGCTGATCGCCGTAGCCGAGGTCCTTGATGATGTCCCAGCAGCGGCGGGCATAGGCGGCCTGATCCTCCAGGTCGTCCCCGATGCCGCCGAGATCCTCGTCGCCGAGATGGGTGTCGAAGAAATCGCGCCAGATGCCGAGGACGTTGTCCGCGCCCTTGGGCGCGGCGCGGCCCGTCAGCGCCTCGCGCATCAGATAGCCTGCGGCCTCCGGCATCGGGGCCTCGGTGGTGTTGCGCATGGCGCCGTAGCCGCGCTGCTCCGCGATGTGGGCGGTCTTGGCGTCGAGATTGTCGGCCACGCCCTCCATGGCGCGCGCGCCGATGGCCTCGCAGCGCGCATCCTCGAGCGCATCGAAGATCGCCCGCGCCATCTCGCCCGGTGGGGCATAGCGGGCATGGCATTCGGGGCTGTGGAACCTTTCGCGGAGCGCCATCGCGTCCGCAGTGCCGCGGGCCAGCATGACTTCCTGCCGCGTCATGCGGCGGGAGATCTGGGGCAGGCGCATACCGCTGTTGGTCCGCCCCGGTGGATCGGCGGAGTACGTCACCTCGATCTCGCGTTCCGCCGCGAGCGCGCGCGTCGCCTCGGCCAGCGCCTTCTTGAAGGGCTCGGCCGGGTTGTCGATCTTCTTGCTCATGCCTTCCGGGCTTTCATCTGCCTCAGCATCTCGTCCTGGGGCACATCCTCTACGTATTGGGCGATCCACCAGGTGTTGCCGCCCATGTCGCGCACCATTGCCGCCAGATCGCCATGCGGCTGCGGGGCAGGGGGCATCAGCGTCTCGGCACCGGCCTCCACCGCCTTGGCGTGCGCCGCCTCGGCGTCCTCGACATAGACATGCAGAAACGCCGTCTCCGGCGGCACGCCCTCCGGCGGCTGGGCAATCAACACGACACTGTCGCCGATCGCGATGGCCGCATGGACGAGTCGGCCGTCATCCTCCGTCGGCGGATGCACCTCCGTCGCGTCGAACACCGTCTCGGCAAAGGCCTTCACGGCCCGCGCCTCTGCACCGATCAGATAGGCGCTAACACTCCGGTAGCCCTGGCGCATGGCATGCCTCAGATCCGCTCGAGCCTTGCGGGCCCGGTCAGCCGGTAACCCTTCATCCGGAGGACACGCTCCATCACCCGCGCCTCCCGCCGGTCCGATCTCTTGGTAAGGCTGCCGAGCGCCGCTGCCAAGACCAGCAGCGCCACCGCCGTGCCCGTCAGCAGGTTGGCCGGATTGGTCTCGATGCCCACAGCCCGGTAGCCGAATCGCAGCAGCACGATCAGCACCACCGCCGTCCCGATCAGCCACGGATCGAGCCGCATCCACCAGATCCGAACCCGAATGCGCGCCAACGTAAGAGCCGCACGCTTCGCCGCAAACGGGATCCCAGGATTGAGCAGCCATGCCATGGCTGAGGAGTATGGCTCAGAAGAAGAGCTTCACCACTGCGACAATCGCGAGCGTCGCCGTGCTGGCCACGACGGCGGGGTACCAGCGGCTTTCGGTGTTGAGCTTGCTGTTCTCCGCGGCGAGCTTCTCAGTCTAGGCATTGAGCTTAGTACTGGTCGCAATGAGTTGAGAGATCGTAGCGCGCACCTGATCAGGCTCCAGCCGATCCATATCCGCGATACCCGCGCCATCTTCTATGCTCATGATTATCAATATTGTGAGTTAATGCAGCGTTTACAACATCCAGTCGAAGCGCCCTTGAGAGCAAACCATACTACGCGACGTCGCATCATTACCCCTTTCAGACCACCCAGCCAAAGTGCGCCTCCCTTCGATCAAGTACTAGGAGCGCGGCCGAAACCTCTTTTGCTGCTGGACAGAGTAACGGACCAAAATTCGCCTCAAACGATTGCTGCACGGTGTCGCGAAACTGCTCGATTGAGCCAATAGCCCCTCTGCTTTCGCTTGCTAAGATGGCTTGAGCGAATGCTTCGCTGCGCAGTGGGATGTGCTCCAACATCCAACGAGGCGTGACGCGCAGGCTTACGACCAGCTCGGCCACCTTGCCATGCAACGCCAGGCGTTGCGAAAGAATGGACTGCGCCTCGTCGCGCGGCAGACGGGCTTGGCTGCCGCAGAAACCGTTTTCAACGCAGAGATCCCATAGCAGAATCTCTATGCTGCGTAGGAGCGCGGTAGCGGCAAGATCGCCCTCGTATTTTGGAGGGCCTTGTCGGCTCACCCCAAGGAGACCGAAGCTGCACTCTCCGGCAGCTCCTCGCCGAAGCATTTCTGGTAGATCTCGGCCACAAGCTGGCGCTCGAGCTCGTCGCATTTGTTGAGGAAGGTCACGCGGAAGGCAAAGCCGAGGTCGCCGCCGAAGATCTCGGCGTTCTGGGCCCAGGCGATCACGGTGCGCGGGCTCATCACGGTCGAGAGGTCACCGTTCATGAAGGCCTGGCGCGTCAGATCGGCCACGGTGACCATGCGGCCCACCGTCTTCTCCTGATCCGCATAAGCCGGGCACTTGGCCAGCACGATCTGAACCTCGTCGTCATGCGGCAGGTAGTTGAGCGTCGACACGATCGACCAGCGGTCCATCTGGCCCTGATTGATCTGCTGCGTGCCGTGATAGAGGCCCGTCGTGTCCCCGAGACCCACTGTGTTGGCCGTGGCGAAGAGGCGAAAGGACGGGTGCGGGTGGATCACCTCGTTCTGGTCGAGCAGCGTCAGCTTGCCGTCCACCTCAAGCACCCGCTGGATCACGAACATCACGTCCGGCCGGCCGGCATCGTACGCGTCGAAGACGATGGCCGTGGGGCTGCGCAGCGCCCAGGGCAGGATACCTTCCTGGAACTCGGTCACCTGCACGCCCTCGCGCAGCTTGATCGCGTCCTTGCCGATCAGGTCGATACGGGAGATGTGGCTGTCGAGGTTCACGCGCACGCACTGCCAATTGAGGCGCGCCGCGACCTGCTCGATATGCGTCGACTTTCCGGTCCCGTGATAGCCTTGGATCATCACGCGGCGGTTGTGTGCGAAACCGGCAAGGATGGCGAGGGTTGTGTCGCGGTCGAAACGGTAGGTGGGATCGATCGCGGGCACGCGCTCGGCGGCCTCGGCAAAACCCTTCACTTTCATGTCCGTGTCGATGCCGAAGGCGTCGCGCACCGAGACGTCCACGCTCGGGATATCCGCCGCCGTCATTTTCCCGCCATCTGCCATGCCGTCCACTCCTGATCGCTCGGCAACCCTGTGGAGCATAGGCGCCGGCCATGCAAGGGCAAGAAGGGCGCGCGCGGGTCGCAGGCGCGAGCCTGCACTGGGCCTGCACATAAGCTGCACATTGCCCGTGCAGCGGCGGTTGGCCGAGGCCTTTTTCCGTTGGCAGGACACCGCCGGATGGTGGCAAATCGCGTCTCGAAGAGCCTCCGCCCAGCGCCTAGCTCGTCTTCCGAGATTGCGCCGCAGGCGAACCTGCCGCCGGCAAAGGAGAAGGATGGCCATGCGCTTCGAGAACAAGACCGTGATCGTGACCGGCGCGGGCTCGGGCATCGGTGCGGCAACCGCGCGCCGCTTCTCGCGCGAGGGTGCGAAGGTGGTGCTGAACGGACGCGGGCGGGAGAAGCTCGAGGCTGTCGCGGCGGAGCTGCCGGCTGCGCGGACGATGATCGCCACCGGAGACGTCTCGATCCGTGGCGATGTGGAGCGGATGATGGCCGATGCGCTCGCCCGTTTCGAGACCATCGACATCCTGGTGAACAATGCGGGCGTCGCACGGCCCGGACGGCTAGACGATTATGCCGTCGAGGACTGGGACAGCACGATGGCCATCGACGTCACGGCGCTCTTCCATACCTGCCAGGCGGCGCTGCCGTCGCTCCGGGCCGTTGGCGGCTCGATCGTGAATGTGAGCTCCGTCTCGGGCATCGGCGGAGATTGGGGCATGTTCGCCTACAACGCCGCGAAGGGGGCTGTCAGCAACATGACGCGCAGCCTCGCGCTGGAGCTGGCGCCCGAGATCCGCGTCAACGCGGTGGCACCGAGCCTGACGATGACGGAGATGACGTCGGGCATGAAGGATAACGACGCGCTGCTCGCGAAGTTCTACGAGCGCATTTCGATGGGCCGCGGCGCGAAGCCTGAAGAAGTAGGCGACGTCATCGCCTTCCTGGCGAGCGCGGATGCCCGCTTCGTGACCGGTGTCGTGCTGCCCGTCGATGGCGGGTTGAGTGCATCGAACGGCCAGCCACCTCTCAACTGAATTCTGCCCCCGGAAATGCGCTGGCGCTGCAAAGCGACGGCGTGGCGCCGCGTGGACCAGGGTTGCGGGACACGCGCCGCCCAGGTGCGCTTGGGCTGAGAGGCGTGAACATCGTCATGCTCTGACCCCTGCGGTTTTCTTCAACTGGTGCCAGGGTCCGGCCGCGTGAGAGGGCCGAACGATGAAACGACCGACGACGTGACCAAGGCGTGCCTCGCGGCCGTCGTCGCCCCCCCGATCTCTGGTCGGCGCGTCGTATGGGAGCTCGAAGTGATCGTTGCCAGGCGCGGCAAACCCTCGCCGGTCGTACCGGATCACGGAACGGAATTCACGTGGAACGCCATTCTCGCCTCAACGCAATCCGCCGGGATCGCATGGCGTCCGCTCTCGGCTTCGGACCGTTGTCGGAGGGGCGGCCCGCCATTGCTCCAGACAAGCCTCCGCAGAACGGAGTCTGCTAGGCGTTCGCTGCCCGGATGCGCGATGAGCTTGTCAACGTGACGCTCCTTCAGCCGCCGTCCCGCAAACCTCGCTCGCCACAAAAGCACGCGAGCGAAGCGCCGGCTCCAGTTCAACTCGATGACCGTCGGGGCTGGGCGCCGTCACATCACACTGCTTCGCTTCGCCACCTCGTCGGCTATTTCAGGCAAGTTCGGCCTGTAAATGCGTGAGCGGGCGCTGAGGACGCCGGTGGGCTGGCCGGCTTCCCCGCCGCGACATCGCCGTCAAGGCGCCGTGCGCGGCCGCGACGTGGTAGATCCCCAGCGCCGCAATGGACTGGCTCGGGCAGGTCGACCGGATAAGGGGCTTCCGGTCGGGCCTGTTGCAGGCATTGCTGTGCGGTTCCTCTCAGGGCGCGACACCTTTTGTGTGTGCGACCCGGCTGCTCGACCATATGCGGATCGTCGCTCCGCGGTTCGCGATCACGGCGTCGCTAGGAGGCTGCGGGATCCTGCGGCAAGCCGAGCCGGACGGGGCCGCGAGCGTCCGCAATGTCGACGGGCCGGCCCTTCTGCATGACGACGACGCGACCGACGGCGGCCAGCGCCGCCGCGGCGGCTCGGATCTCATCCATGAAATCGCGCCAGTTCTCGGCGTCGAGGCGACGGGCGGCTTCAGAGGGGCAGATGGTCGCGCCAGATCGCCGCTGCGCGAGGAGTTCGAGGATCGCTCTGCTCGCGCGCTCGCTCCCCCAGGCCGTCCCGCCCATCACGCCGCTTCGCTGTTGCGGAAATTCCGGCTCTTCCGAAGGATGCGCCAGGCCTTGATCACGCGGGCGAGGCGCTCGGGCTCGGGGTTCTGGCCGCCGTTCATATCGGGGTGCAGCTCCTTCACGAGCTCGGTATAGCGCGCCCGAACCTCGCGCCGCGTCTCGACCTGATGGGGCAGGCCGAGCGTGTCCATGGCCTGCTGCTCCTCCCGGGTCAGACGCCGGCGCGGCCGCTCGTCGCCGTTGGCCGAACCCTTAGCCCGCGGGCTGCCGGGGTTAAGCGTCGCGTTCTCCCCCAACACGTCCATCGGGTCGCGGAAGCCCCAGCGCGCCCATGCCCGGCCGTTGCCGTGCGGATTGAGGCCCATGCGCGACGCGGGGCCCGAGCCGAGGCTCCAGGTCGGTCGGTCCCAGACCCGGTCGGCACTCGATTGACGGTCGAGCTCCGCCTCGCTCCAGTCCTCGAAGTAGTTCCAGGTGGCGTTGTATTCCCGCACGTGATCGAGGCAGAACCAGCGGAACTCATCGAGATGGTCGCGTGAGCGTGGTGCCCGGTACGCAGCGTGCGCCTCGCAACCCGGCCATTCGCACCGCGCCTCGGCCGTATCGACCGCGCCCGACATGCCGCGCCGACGCCCACGCGCCTGTGCGCGTCGGGCCTTGTCGGCGCTGACCGAGATGTCGAAATCGAGGGGCGAACGTCGAGCCATCGGGGCGCGGGGTCCTCTCGTTGCAGTTTCCGCCGGGGCCGGGGATGCACCCGGACCAGAAGAGCGATATTAGCGGATATCGGTGTGAGACCAACTCTTGACAGGAGGTGCGAATGTCGGTCGCGGACCGGATTACCGCAAAGCTGGAGGCCACGTTCCAGCCCGAGACGCTGGAGCTTGTCGACGAGAGCGAGAAGCATCGCGGTCATGGCGGCTGGCGCGAGGGTGGCGAGACGCATTTCCATCTGCGCATGACCGCCGATGCCTTCAAAGGGCAGGGCCGTGTGGCACGCCAGCGCGCGGTGAACGCGGCGTTGAAGGACGAGTTCGCGGACCGGGTTCACGCGCTTTCAATGGAGCTTCGAGCGCCGGATGAGTGACGCAGCGTCGGGCGACCGCCCGGACGCTGGGCGGTGACCATCCGACGCGGACCGCCCGTTCAGCGATCGAGCTTGCGCAGCGCTTCGCGAATGTCGCTCAGATCGCGCGGATTGCGTTCAGGCGCCTGCCTTTCGGCCGACACCTCCGGCTCGTCGCGCTCAGCGCGAGAGGAGCGCTCGCCTCCCTGATCGAAGAGCCGGCTCCTCGGCGCGGGATCGTCGCGATAAGGGCTGCGAAAGGGCGCGCGCTGAGGCGGCTCGGGTGTCTCCTCGGGCAGCGCGGCTTCCGGGGCTGCACGAAAGGCCGGCTCGCGCACCGGGCCAGGCGGGGGTGCCATGCCAGCGGTCGGCTCGGCAGCGGGTGTTCTGGGCGGGGCTCCGCGCGCCGGCGCCGACGGGGCCGGTGCGGCTCTGGCCTGAAAGGTTGGCGTAGCGCGCTCCCCGCGCGCCACGTACGGCGCCGCGGCAGTCTCGGTCTCGACCGCGTCGTCTGCCGTGAAGGTTTCGCGTAGCGCCTCACGATTGCGCAGGCCACGGCGGAAGACGAGGACCGCCCTCATCACCTCCCGCCGTCCGCCGAAGAGGCCCCGCGGCTCGCTCACGGGCAGGGTGTCGGTGCGCATGTACTCCCAGCCCTCCTGGGCGTGCTGCGCGACGATTTCCTGCAACGCGGCGGCGATGCGCTCGGAGCCCGTCTTGGTGCCTCGGCGCCGGTTGCCCTTCTCCGGCGCGCCGACGAGCTTGTATTGGTAGTTCATGCAGAGGCCCTTATGCGCTCACCCTCTGTGCGAAAGTGGAACAGTACGGCCATTCCGGCAAGGGCCGATGCATCGGGTTCTTCAACACGACGGGGCCCTCCTCGGTCAATGGTCGTAGGCATCGTCCTGACCGAGGCCGACGGCGCGTCGAATATCCGCCGGCGTCCAACCCTCCGCGACAAGCGCTTCGATGCTCCGCGCGTCGTCCCGCTTTGCGAGCCTGCGTCCCGCGGCGTCGCGGATGAGGCGGTGATGATGCCAGACGGGCACAGCGAGGCCGAGCAGAGCCTGGAGCAGCCGGTGCAGTGCCGTCGCCGGGAAGAGATCGGCGCCTCGGGTCACATGCGTCACCTTCTGATAGGCGTCGTCGACAACCACCGCGAGGTGATAGGCAGCCACGCCGTCGCGCCGCGCCAGCACCACATCCCCGGCCTCCGCCAGAAGCCGGCCCGGATCGACCGGATACTCGCCTGCGTGAAGCGGCCCGGTGTCGATGAAGGCGAGCGGGGCATTTAGGCGTTCGAATGCGCGCGCCATATCGAGCCTGAGCGCCGCGCCGGGCAGGGGCGGGGCGGGCGCTCTGACGGGCCCGGCCGGGCGGCAGGTGCCCGGATAGACTGCACCGTCGATCGGCTGGTGCGCCCCTTCCTGCGGAGCGCCTGCAGCCTCCCGGATATCGCGTCGCGAGCAGGTGCAGGGATAGAGGAGCCCCATGGCTGACAGCCGGGCGAGGGCCGCGTCATAGGCGGCGCACCGCGAGGATTGCGTCAGCACCGGTCCGTCCCAATCGATCCCGAGCCAGTGCAGGTCGCTCTCGATCTGTGTGGCGAAGGCGGGTGTGCAGCGTATCTCGTCGAGATCCTCTAGGCGCAGCAGGAAGCGCCCGCCCACCGCGCGCGCGGCCTGCCAGCCGAGGAGCGCGGAGAAGGCGTGGCCAAGATGCAACGGTCCAGTCGGACTTGGCGCGAAACGTTCTGTATGGCGCATGAGCGAAGCTTTTGAGGGACTCCTATGTTGCAATGCACAATAAGAGTTCATATGCCATTGGTAGAGGCAATTCTACTGTCATCCACGCGATGGAGGCACGATGTTCAACGACCAGCTAACGACTGCGACGAAACAGATGGAAGAGTGGCAGAAGCCGGCGAAGGAAGTGTTCGACCTTTGGGTCAGCTTCTTCCCGGTGGCACCGCTCTTTGGGGTGGAGTGGCGTTTTGCGGACAGCATGCCTGTTCCTGGCGCGAGCGGGTTTGTCTCCGCCTCCGTCAAGAAGGCACCCGCGGCGAAGGGCCAGGCCCCGAAGCCGATGGTGAAAGCCAAGGCTTCGCTGACGGTTGTCGAGAAGGCGCCCGCAAAGGCCGCCGAGGCGGCGGCGCCGAAGCCGGCCGTCAAGACGGCGCCAAAGGCAGCTGCCAAGGTTGCGGTGAAGGCCGAAGCGCCGAAGCCGAAGCCCGCACCCAAGGCGGAAACTGTGAAGGCCGAGACGCCGAAGGCCGAACCGGTCAAGGCAATTGCGCCCAAGACGGACGCGCCGAAGCCGGCCGCCCAGGCCGAGACGCCGAAGGCCGCTGCGCCTAAGCGCGCCAAGGACGGTCGACCCGCCACGCTCCTCGATGCAGCGCCGGCCAAGGTTGACGATCTCAAGCTGATCAAGGGCATCGGCCCATCGCTTGAGAAGCAGCTCAATGGGCTCGGCATCTACAAGTTCGAGCAGATCGCCGAATTCGACAACAAGGCGCTCGCTTGGGTGGACGACAATCTGACGGCCTTCAAAGGACGTTGCTTCCGCGACGATTGGGTAGGCCAGGCCAAGGCGCAGCTTGCCTGACGATCCCTGCTGAGTGAGTGTTGAGGCAGAGAGGGCCGCGCCGGAAATGGCGCGGCCTTTTCATCTTTCGGGGGCGCGGCTTCAGCGGCTCGCTGCCTCGATGATGGCGAGAAAGTCGTCCGCCTTGAGGCTCGCGCCGCCGACAAGCCCCCCGTCCACGTTCTCGAGCGAGAAGATCTCGGCGGCGTTACCGGGCTTCACGGATCCGCCGTAGAGGAGGCGGATGAGCGTCGCATCCGCGTCGCCCACGAGCCCCGCGAGCTTGGTGCGGAGATGATCGTGTACCTCCGCGATCTCCTCGTTCGTCGGCGTGCGCCCCGTACCGATAGCCCAGACGGGCTCGTAGGCGATGACCAGACGCTCGGCCCGTCCGCCTTCGGGAAGCGAGCCTTCGAGCTGGCCCGTGACGACGTCCAGTGTCCGGCCCGCATCGCGCTCCGCCTCTGTCTCACCGACGCAGAGGATCGCCAGAAGCCCTGCGCGCCACGCAGCCTCGACCTTTGCGCGGACGGTGGCATCGTCCTCCCCATGATCGGCCCGCCGCTCGGAATGGCCGAGGATGACGGCGGTGGCACCCGCATCCGCCAGCATCTCCGCTGCAATATCGCCCGTATGCGCGCCCGAGGCGCTGGCATGGCAGTCCTGCCCGCCGATCTTGACAGCACTGCCGGAGGCGGCATCGGCGAAGCCGGCGATGAGCGTCGCGGGCGGGCAAAGGAGAATGTCGACGCCGGCGCCGGTCACGCGGCCTCTCAGCGTGTCGAGCTCGGCCCGGCTCGCGCCGAGCCCGTTCATCTTCCAGTTTCCGGCGACGAGCGGTCTGCGGGTCATCACATCCTCCTGCTGCTTGGGCAGCGCGCAAGCTAGGGGAGGGGAAGGGCTGCGGAAAGGGCGTTTGCGGGAATGCCCCTCAGCCGGTGAGAAGAGGAATGAACGTCGCGCTGAAGGCGGCGATCACCAACACCGCACCAAGCGCCGTAAAGAGCCGCTCGGCAGTGAAGTACCAGCCCTGAAGCGTGATCTCGACGTCTCGGTCGGGGCGCACGAAGATCGAGAAATCGGTCTCGAGCCGCCCCTTCACCACCGCGTTCTCCGCCTCCAGCCGCTGATGACGCTCCTTGGCACGGGTAAACCGCCGGGTGCGGATCACGATGTCGCCCGATACGGGCCCCGGTTCCAGAGGTTCGGCATGAAAGCGGATGGTGCCCTTTGTGGTCGAGGAAAAGAGCCAGAGAATGCGAATGACGCGGCCGGCGGAGACGCGCATCACATATCGGCGAACTTGATCGACTCGCCACAGCCGCAGCTCTCGGTCACGTTCGGGTTGTTGAAGACGAAGCCCTGTTCGAGAAGCGACGTCTTGTAGTCGACCTCCGTGCCGAAGAGGAACATCTGCGCCATGGGTGCGATCAGAAGGCGCGCGCCGTCCTTCTCGACCACCACGTCATGCTCGCCGACCTCGGTCGCGTGCTCCATCGTGTACTCCATGCCGGCGCAACCACCCTTCTTGACGCCGATGCGCAGGCCCTTGACCTCGCCATTCGACATCAGGCGCGCTATGCGCTTGGCGGCCGCCTCGGTGAGTGTCACGGGGTCCTTGCCCGGAATGCCGAACATCATTCGCCTCCGTCCTGTCTTTGAGACAAGATGATGGTGCGGCGGCTATGGCGCAAGATGCCGGAGGGCCGCGGCAGTCAGTAGTCCCGCACCGAGCGCCCAGCCGACACTCATCAGCGTGCCGATTATCACGTACTCGCTCTGACGCCGCGCCTTGGCATCCGCGCCCGCGTCGCTGTTGAAGCGCAGGATGGACTTGGCGGCGATCAGCATGCCAATCGCGGTGAACTGTTGGACGAGGACGAGCGCGAAGACCAGGAGACGCTCGAGCCGGCCGATCCAGAGCCCACCGCGCGCGAGCGCGTCGTCCGCCTCGGCCGGGCCCGCGGGCAGGCCGAGATCGGCAAGCAGGATCGTCACCGCGTACCGACCGGCCGAGAACGCCACGATGATCCCCGCGGCGATGGCGATGGCGGCACTCCAATGCGCTGCGGCTTCCGGCGGCAGGAGCGGAGGCCAGAGGCTCGCCGCCGCAAGGGCCGGGAAGGCGAGGGCGACGGCCACAAGCACCGTCAGATGCGCGGCCTGATCGGCGATGAAGTGGCTCAGCGGCTGTGGGGTCCGGCGAAAGAGGCGCGCCTTGGCGAGATCGATCGCGAAATGCGTCGTGGCGATGACCGCCAGTGGCAGGGGGGCGAGCACGCCGAGGATGAGCGCCGTCATGGCGACATGGACGCCGACATGGACGACGAGGATGCCCGGCTCCCGCTTTCGCTGCGCCATCCAGTCGGGCTGTAGCGCAAAGTCGCCGATCAGATGGGCGAGGAGCAGGGCGACGAAGGTTTCGAGCAAGTCCGTCTCTTTCCGTGCGCGGCAGTGCCTCTTTTCTGCGGTCTGCCGGTCAGTACGGCAAGCGCCGCCTTTGTCTGAGGGCCCGCCTTGCAGGTCGTCCGATCAGGCTGAAACGCTTGCGTTGGCCGGATCAGCCGATTGGGCCTGATTTTGAGGGTGCCTTGTATCAGAAAATCAGGCTAAATACCCTGATTCCAGATAATCAGGCTATAAGGCCTGTTTCTGGTTGCTGGGCCGCAACCCTCCAAAACTGCTCCACTTCCGACAACAGGGCGGAAACCGGGCCGAAGGCGGCGCCCGCCAGATGCTCGCTCACGCTCTGCGGCCGGTGGCCGAGGGCGGCGGCGATCTCTTTCTGAAGCGGAGGGCTGGGGGCAAGGGCATGTCCGAGCACGGTGCATTGCGCCGGCGTCCAACGCTGCGCAATGGCATCGCAGAGGGCGATCGCCGGGCCAAGGAGCCGCGGCGCTTGCTCGGTGACCATGGCCAGCCGCTCGCTCCGGCGCATCGAATCGAGCCCGCGTCCCGAGAGGCGAAAGGCGGCGGCGTCGAGCTCGGACGGGTCTGCGGTGGAGAACGCACCGGGGCCGATGCCCACCGAAACGCGCGTGTCGAAGCGGGCGTCCTCGGCCATGAGCGAGGCGCGCAGGAAGAGGGCGAGGCGCAACGCGCGGCCGGGCTCGCCTACAAGGATCTGCCAGCCGTCCCCGCGGAAGCGGCCGAGCGGGCCGATCCGCAGAGGCCAGGCCGCGGCAATGCCGTGGGCGGAGGAAAGGCGGGTGAAGACGCGTTCGAGATCGCCGGCAGGAAGGGCAGTCGAGCCTACGATATCGCCGGTGAGGACGGCGACCGTGCCGGGCGTCGCCTCGGCCATGGTTTCAGCAGCCGCCCCGGCGCTCACATCAGGCCAAGCTCGAGCCGGGCTTCGTCGGAGAGCTTGTCGAGGCCCCAGGGCGGCTCCCAGACGAGCTGCACTTCGACCGTCTTGACGCCCGGCAGCGGCTCGATGGCGTCCGCGACCCAGCCCGGCATTTCACCGGCCACGGGACAGCCGGGCGCCGTCAGCGTCATATCGACGGCAACGTTGGCCTCGTCATCGATGCGGATCGAGTAGATGAGCCCGAGGTCGTAGACGTTCACCGGGATCTCGGGATCGAAGACCGAGCGGCACGCCTCCACCACCGGATCGTAGAGCGGATGCTCGGTGCTCGAAGGCGGGATCAGGCTCTCGCCCTCGCCTGGCGTCGCGGTTTCTGCGCTGCCGTCCATGCCGGTCTCCATCGACTGATTTCGTCGGATATAGGCGCGGGGCAGGGGGTGAGGCAATGCCCGTCAGCCGCGACGGCGGTTGCGCCGCCATGTGACGAGGGCCGAGCCGACGGCAACCGCTGCAAGGATGACGCCGACAAGCACGCCCTTGACGGCGCTAAGGAGGGTCTGGCCCGGCGCGATGTCGACGGCTCCGGGGCGCCCGGGCAGGACCGTGACTTCGACCGTCCCTCCCGGGCTCAGTTCTGCAAAGCGCTCAACGCCGATGGTCTGCTCCACCGTGGCGCCCAGCACGCTGATACGCGCCCTGTGACGGTCGCCGATCAGCCAGGCGCCCTCGCGTTCCTCGACAGCGACGTCGATGACGCGCGCCTGCGCCGGGACACCGTGGCGGAGGAGCGCCAGGCCATCGAGGAGCGGGCGCCCCTGGTAGACGATGACGGCGATGCCGACAGGCAGGGCGAGAATGGCCAGCCACCGCCTGACGATGCGCTTGAGGCGCCCGCGCGCGAAGGGTGCGTCGTCCATGACAGGCTCCTGAGGGCCGCGGCGGGGAACGCCACGCAATGCTAGCGCGGGTTCCCGTGGCCTGTCGCCCCTGAGCCGCGCCCGTCGATCGCCACGGGTCCGAAGGGACGGCGCCCGATCAGCACGGGCGCCGCGTTCGCGGTTACTCGAGCCCGACGCAGTTGGCGTAGAAGGTCGTGGTGGCCGGCCAGTCCGAGAAGACCCCCTTCACCCCGACCTTCCTGGCGAGCGCGTCGAGCGTCGGATACATCATCCCGTCGCTGTCGATTACGTCCGTCACGCTCTGATAGTACCAGCCGCCGCCCGTGTTGAGCGGGCCCGAGCGCTCGAGCGTCCAGGTGATGATGTCGAGACCTGCCGCCGTCGCTTCCTCGGCATAGACCGAGGGCATGATCTCTCCGTTCTCGACCGTCAGCAGCACCCACATCGGCGGTGCGATGTAGCGCACGCCCATATCCGCAAGCTCCTTCATGCTGTGCTGCCAGGTCGCGGGGTTCATCGGATCCCAGCCCTCGATCTCGTAGCTGTCATCGAGGTAGACGGCCTGCGCGCCGAATTCGGGCTCATTCTCGATCCAGTAGACCACATCCTCGAGATTGAAGGACTGCGCCCACACGTCTTCGGGCGGGATGCCCGCGGCCTTGTACTCATCGATCAGCTTCTGGGCGTAGTCGGCCTGGCTGAAGCCGTCGAACGGCATCTCGACGCTGGGCGTCTTCAGTTCAGGCGTGAACTTCGCGCCGAGCGATTTGAAGAGCTCGATCGATTCCGCATGGGTCATCAACGTGCCCTGCTGCGCGGCGTAGAGATCGGTGCGCCAGCCGGCCGTGCCGTCCATGTAGCCCTCGACCGTGGTAGCGGACGTGTCGGCCGCGTCCATCTTGGCCTCGAGCGTGCGGAACTCGGCCAGCGTGATATCGGATGTCCGGCACTCCGCCGCCGCCTCCGTATCGCCATCGGCGGGTGTGAAGCCGGCAGTGCAGTTCGCGGCGAGGTCGGTCGCGAGGATGTTGGTCGTGGTGTGCAGGTCATTCTGCGCGTGGCGGCAGACGAGTTCCTTGTCCTTGGTGAACGTCACGTCGCATTCGAGGATGCCTGCCCCCATGCGTGCAGCGGCCACGTTCGATTCGATCGTGTGCTCGGGGAACTGCATCGGCGCGCCACGATGGCCGATGGAGAAGAGGCTGGTCTTCGGGGCCTGCCCGAGGCAGGAGGTGAGCTCCTCCTTCAGCGGGCCGTCGGCCATGACGTCGACGAGGAACAGGGGCCGCGGCCCGTAGGTCAGTGTGTCTGCAGCGAGGGCGGGCAGGGCGAGGGCCGTGAGCGCGATGCCGGCCGTGAGGGGATGTCTCATTTCGGGGGGACTCCTTTCCAAGGGAGCCCCCTTCTTACGCCCATTCTGCTCAGTTTAGTGACGCAATGGCGACGTGCCCACGAAGGGCGCGCTGGTCGCTGGCGGCGCAGGGCGCTAGAGCGGGGCGCGGCAGCGGAGGGGTGCATCGGGCATGGCGGCGTTCGACTTCGAGATCGAGGCGCGGGATGGCAAGGCGCGGACCGGGCGGCTTCACACGGCACGCGGTGCGATCCGGACGCCCGCCTTCATGCCGGTGGGCACCGCCGCCACCGTGAAGGCCATGCTGCCGGGGAGCGTGGCCGAGACGGGGGCCGATATCCTCCTCGGCAACACCTATCACCTGATGCTGCGCCCGGGTGCGGAGCGGATCGCGGCGCTCGGCGGGCTCCACAAATTCATGAACTGGGGTGGGCCGATCCTGACCGATAGCGGCGGCTTCCAGGTCATGTCGCTGGCCGATCTGCGCAAGCTGACGGAGGAGGGCGTGAGCTTCGCAAGCCATATCGACGGCTCGCGCCACATGCTGAGCCCCGAAAGCTCGATGGAGATCCAGCGGCTGCTGGGATCGGACATCGTGATGGCCTTCGACGAATGCACGCCCTGGCCGGCGGACGAGGCGGTGGCCAGGACGTCGATGGAGCTGTCCATGCGATGGGCGGAGCGGAGCCGGGCAGCCTTCGGCACGCGGCCTGGCCACGCGCTCTTCGGCATCCAGCAGGGCTCGGTCTATCCCGACCTGCGCGCGGCCTCGGCCGAGGCGCTGACGGCCATCGGGTTCGAGGGCTATGCCATCGGCGGGCTGGCGGTGGGAGAGGGGCAGGCGCTGATGTTCGGGGTGCTCGACTATGCGCCGGGCATGCTGCCGGAAGATCGCCCGCGCTACCTGATGGGCGTGGGCAAGCCCGAGGATATCGTGGGCGCGGTGGAACGTGGGGTCGACATGTTCGACTGCGTGCTGCCGACCCGCTCGGGCCGGACGGGGCAGGCGTTCACCCGGCGCGGCGACGTCAACATCCGCAACGCGCGGCACCGGGACGATCCGCGCCCGCTCGACGAGGAATGCCGCTGCCCCTGCTGCACGGGCTACAGCCGCGCTTATCTCCATCACGTGACCAAGGCGGGCGAGATCATCGCCGCCATGCTCCTCACCTGGCACAACCTGCATTTCTATCAGGAGATGATGGCGGGCCTGCGCCGTGCCATCGCGGAAGGGCGGTTGCCCGATCACGCGGAGGCGTTCCGGCAGGTGCGGCGGCAGGGTGATATCGCGGCGCTCTGACCCCCGCCCGCGGAACGACAAGGGGCCCCGGATCGGGTCCGGGGCCCCTCAGCGCGTAGTGGCGACGCGGCTCAGAAGCGGATCGTGCCGCCAACGCTGAAGATATGCGCGCCGCCGTCATACTCGATCTCACTGCCCGCGAAGGGGCCGGCGCGGACGATCACCTCGGGGTTTTCGAGCGCGAGGAGGTAGGAGTAGGCGACGTCGAGCTCGGTGTCGAAGCCCAGCAGGTTCATGCGGTGCGAAGCGCCTGCGGAGAACCAGAGCCGATCCGCATCGGGCACGCGCACCGTGCGGCCGAGGCCGGCATCGTCGAGCGAGGTGGTGTCGACCGTCGGCGACTGGTCCCAGGCCATGCCGAAGCGCACCGTCGTGTGGTCGAAGAGGTCGTACTCGCCGCCCACGGCCGCGAAGATCGCATCGTCGTAGTTCTGCGGATCCTCGCTCACGAAGTTGAACTGCGGCACCTCGGTATCGATGGAGTCGAAGTCCGACCAGAAGATGTAGCGGAACTCGGCCGAGATGCGGGCGCGATCCGTGATCTTTTGCGTGACACCCGCCTGGAACGTGGCAGGCAGGCTGGCGAACACGTTGGCGGGGAAGTTGATGCCCGCCAGCGTGCCGAGCGCCCCGGGCGCATCGGGCGAGAGGATCGCGCTGGCGCCCACATCCACGTCGTGGCCGGAATGGTAAGCGATGCCGACCTGCGTGCCATCGAGCGGCTCGAGCAGGGTGCCGACCGAGTAGCCGATGCTGAAGCCGCGGCCGTCGAGATTGACCGGCGTCGAGGTGAGGCGCGCATCGACGTAGAGCAGATCGACCGACGCGCCGATGGCGATGCGGTCCGTTATGCTCCAGGCCAGCGCGGGCGAAATGTTGACGGTGAGAAGGTTCGACTGGATGCCGTCCGCCGCGCCGATGAAGTTGTTCGGGTTTTCGGTCGAGAGGCCGAAGGGCGCATTGACCGTAATGCCGATCGCAACGTCCTCGTTCAGCCGGTAGCCGATGGCGGAGGCCGGCACGAAGCCGGAGCGGTCCGCATTGGTGTCGAGCGCAACGCTCGACGGGACGGCCGAGAGCGGGACGGGCTGACCGTTCAGCACGGCACGCTGCGTCTCGCCGTCCGAGATCGGAAAGATGATCGAGGCGTTGCCCGACATCTCGAGGCCCTGCACCTTGCTGAGGGCGGCGGGGTTGAAGCCCGCATAGCTCGGATCCTTCGCGCCGGACACGCTGTCGGCGAACGACATGCCCTGGCTCTTTGTAGAGCGTTCGTTGAGCTGAAATGCGCCGCCCCAAGCCGGGCCGGTCGCAAGCGCGAAGCTGGCAATTGCGCAGCCCGAAAGGCACCGCATCGCTGCAGTATGCATAGGCGTTTCCCCTTTAACCACAGGCAGTTGAACTGATTCTGCCGCCGTTCTTCTGACAGAGTTGCTCCGGTATGGGACGCGATTGTGCAAGTAACAATGTTACCCGACATGTCGGTGGGTTTACGTGAACGTAAGGTTACTGTAACAAAAATGTATCATGTAACCTGCCCGA
This sequence comes from Pseudomonadota bacterium, assembly GCA_039030915.1. Taxonomy (GTDB): domain Bacteria; phylum Pseudomonadota; class Alphaproteobacteria; order Rhodobacterales; family Rhodobacteraceae; genus Thermohalobaculum. Next base: position 20,757 of record JBCCDG010000001.1, read on the forward strand.
AGGGCACGACGCAGGGCAAGCAGGCACCGTCGCTGTGGCTGGACGCTGACCGGACCAGTCGCCATAGTGCGCGCCGACAGGACGGATGGAGGGAGCGGTATGACGCTTCTCGAATGGGCGCGCGAACTCGTCACCTGGTGGAACGGTCAGACGATCGGGACGCGGATCTTCACCAATCGCCATGGCAAGCTGGTGGGCGAGGATGAGATCGGCAACAAGTTCTATCAGACCGACGGGGGCGAGCGGCGCTGGGTGATCTACAATGGCGAGGCCGAGGCGAGCCGGGTCTCGCCCGACTGGCATGGCTGGCTGCACCATACCTTCGACCAGCCGCCCACCGAGGCGCCGCTGCCGGTCCAGGACTGGGAGCGTCCGCATATCCCGAACCTGACGGGCACGGCGGGCGCCTACCATCCACCGGGCTCCGTCCTGACGCCCGAGAAGCGGGCCCCGACGCGGGGCGATTACGAAGCATGGCAGCCGGAGTGAGCGCGATGTCGGGAAAGACGGCTGAGACGATCGTCGGTGCCATCGTGCTGGCGGTTGCCGGCGGCTTCGTGGTCTACGCCTCGAATACCGCCGATCTCGGCCTCGGCCGGGCAGGGGGCGCCACCTATGTGGCGGAGTTCCGCAAGGCGGACGGGCTGGCACCTGGCGGAGACGTGCGGATCGCGGGCGTGAAGGTCGGCAGCATCGTCGGCATGCAGCTCGATCCCGCGACCTTCCGCGCCAAGGTCAGGCTCAGCATCGACGATACGGTCGAGCTGCCCGACGACAGCGCGGCCCGCATCACCTCCGCCAGCCTGCTCGGCGACAGCTATATCGCGATCTCCCCCGGCGCCTCGGAGTTCATGCTCGAGAACGGGGACGAGATCACCTACACGCAGGATGCGGTGAACCTGCTGGATATGGTCGGCAGCTTCATCCACGGTGCCTCGGGCGACAGCGAGTGAGCGCTGCACACGAGCGGGGCGACTGGTCGGCGGCGGACTACGATCACAATGCGCGCTTCGTCTCGGACCTCGGCGCGCCGGTGCTGGCGCTCTTGGGCGACGTTGCCGACAAGGATGTGCTCGATCTCGGTTGCGGCGACGGCGTGCTGACGGAGAAGCTGGTCGCCGCAGGCGCGCGGGTGAAGGGTGTCGACGCGTCCGCCGACATGCTGGCCGCCGCCCGGGCACGCGGCCTCGACGTGGCAGAGGCGGACGGGCAGGCGCTGTCCTTCGACAAGGCCTTCGATGCGGTCTTCTCCAACGCCGCGCTCCACTGGATGACTCGGCCGGACGACGTGATCCGCGGCGTGGCGCGCGCGCTCCGTCCGGCCGGGCTCTTCGTCGCGGAGTTCGGGGGGATGGGCAACGTCGCCGCGATCCGGACCGCGATCATCGCCATCCTCGCCCGCGACCACGGGATCGCGACGACGCTGCACGACGTGTGGTACTTTCCGACGGCGGAGGAGCATCGCGCGCGGCTGGAAGCGGCGGGCTTCACGGTCGAGGAGATCGCGCTGATCCCGCGGCCGACGCCCCTGCCGACCGATATGCGCGGCTGGCTGATGACGCTGGCGGCGCCTGCGCTCGGCATGCTGCCGCCCGGAGACCGTGAGGAGGCGGCAGACCGGATGGCGTCGCTGGCGGCCCCTGCGCTCCGGGACGCCGATGGCGGCTGGCGGGCCGACTACGTGCGTCTTAGGTTCCGGGCGCGGCTTGCCTGAGCCTTGGGGACGGAGATGAATGCGATACGGATGATGCGGGTCCTGGCGACGGCGGCGCTTGCGGCGGTAATGGCCATCCTGCCGTTGCCGGAGGTGGCTGCGCAGGTGGAGACGAGCCCGCTCGCCCCTCCGGCCGCGGGCGACGAAATTGGCGGCCCGCCCGTGCCGACCCCGCGCGGCGGTGTGCGCGTGCGCGACGGGACGGGCCGGGTGATCGAGGACGGTGCGTCGCGCCGCGTTGCCGTGCCGCCGCCGCCCGAGGACGACATCGTGATCCCGGGCGTGGGCCCGGTCGACGGTCAGGACCCGACGGCAATCGGTTCGCGCCTGCCCAATGGTACGGCACCGCGCATCACCATCGAGGAAGGCACCGCCCTGCCGAGGGACTGGCAGAGCGTGCTGGAGGACGAGCGCCGCCGGGATACGGCCGAGCGCGAGGCGCGGTTCCGTGACGCGCCCTTCCGGACGGATATCGAGCGGGTCTACGGCGACATCTCGCGCGCGATCGAGCTCGGCGAGACGCGGTCTGCCGAGGGCGGCGAGATCACGGTGCTCGACATGATCACCGGCGCGACCGAGACGATCACCATGCCCGCGGGCGGCGAGGCGCAGGTCGGCCGCCTTGTCCTGCGCCTCCTGGCCTGCGAGATGCCGGGCGAGGCGGGCGATGTGGGCGATGTCGGCCTCGTACAGATCTGGGACCGCCGGCAGGGCGGGACCGAGGAGAGCGCGCCTGCCTTCTCGGGCTGGATGTTCGCCGAGAGCCCGGCGCTCTCGGCGCTCGATCACCCGCGCTACGACGTGTGGTTGAGGAGCTGCACGACGGCGGAGGGCTGATCCGGCATCGGCACGTCGAAATTCGCGTCGAGCCCGACCGCTTCGTCGAGGAGCGCGCGGTAGGTCTGCCGGCTGACGGTGACGGCGCCGAGGCTCTCCAGATGGCCCGTCGTGAACTGCGTGTCGAGGAGCAGGAAGCCGCCGCGCCGTAGGCGGGCGACGAGGTGGGCAAGGGCGATCTTGGAGCTGTCGCGCGCCCGGCTGAACATGCTCTCCCCGAAGAAGGCACCGCCGAGGGTGACGCCATAGAGCCCGCCCACGAGCCTGCCGCCGATCCAGACCTCGACGGAATGGGCCCTGCCCATATGGTGGAGCGCCCCGTAGAGCCCCGCGATCTGGGGATTGATCCAGGTCTCAGGCCGATCCGCGCAGGCGGCCAGGACTTCGTGGAAGGCGGTATCGGTCCGCACCTCGTAATCCGGCTGCCTCAGGCGCTTGCGCAGCGATCGGGAGATGTGGAAGCCGTCGAGCGGGAGGATTCCGCGCCGCCGCGGCTCGACCCAGAAGATCTCGTCCGCATCCGCCGCCTCGGCCATGGGAAAGACGCCCGCGGCATAGGCGCGGAGTAGCAGTTCCGGTGTCACCTCAGGCTGGAGATCCCCGTCCTTCATGATGCGTCCCGTGCAGCTTCCCCCGCCGGGCGGCCCGCCCGGTTGCACTCCCCGTCAACGTCTCACAACATCTGCCGTCGAGAAAGGCCCCCTGCCGCAAGGGTTTCAGCATCGCGACCCAAGCCGGTAACGGCCTTCGCAGAGAGTATAGCGAGCGGAGAGTGAAGATCGTGAGAACCGAACCGTCCCTCTCGATACGTCCGGTCCAGGCGACGGATACGGCCGTCGCGGCGCTGATCGAGCGACACCTCGCCCATTCCGCCGCCTTCACGCCACCGGAGAGCATCTATGCGATGGGAGCGGACGGGCTCGCGGATCCGGCCATCAGCATGGTCGGCGCTTGGGACGGTGCGGTGTTGCTCGGGATCGGGGCGCTCCGCGACCTTGGCGCCATCAGTCCGGGCGAGGCGGAGATCAAGTCGATGCACACGGCTGAGGAGGCGCGCGGACGTGGCGTGGGCGCTACGATCCTCGCCTGCCTGATGGCGGAGGCACGTTCCCGGGGTTTCGAGCGCGTGAGCCTCGAGACCGGGTATGGCGAGGGATTCGCAGCTGCCCGCAAGATGTACGAACGTGCGGGCTTCGCACCCTGCGGGCCCTTCGGCGATCATTCGGGGGACCCGAACAGCGCCTATTACACGCTCGCGCTCTGAGCGGGCTGCGGGGCGGTCCGGAGCCATCTATGCGCGAAGGCCAGCTTTTCCCGCACCCCGGACGTGAGGACGAAGGGATAGATGTCCCCGATCCCCATCGCCCGGTTGATGTGGTTCACCGAGATGGCGACATGGCTTCCGCGGGAGATGACCCGTTCCGCGTCCTCATCGGCATAGGCGTCGTAACCAGGCTCGAGCGCGTCCGAGCGCAAGCCGGCAGCGACCGCGCTGTCGGTGATGTCGGCCAGGTGGAGCAGATGCGTCACCGTCTCCGCCCAGTCCTCATGCGGATGGGCGCTGGCATAGGGCGTGATGCAGCGCGCCTCCCATCCCGCGGGCGGGCCGTTCTTATAGTGGGCCTGGAGTGCGGCTGCGTAGTCCGTCCGCTCATCGCCCATCAGGGCGCGAAAGGCGTCGGTGAAGCTCGGCGCGGCGGTCAGCCGGTCGAAGAGGAAATGCGCGAGCTCATGGCGGAAATGGCCCACCATGGTGCGCAGCTTCTCACCGAGGGCGAGGCCGCGCTCGATGCGCTGGAGGATGTCCGCCTCGGTCACGTTGATGGTGATGAGGCCGTCGGCGTGGCCCATGGTGACGTGCTCCTCCCCGCGCGCCGCCTCCTCCGACAGCATGTGGAAGCGGGGGCGCAAGCCGCGGTCGGCCGCCATGAACCAGCCCCAGCGGCCGAGGTTCTCGAGAACGCGGCGCTTGGCGAGCTCGGCCTCGGCCCAGAGCGTGCAGTTGTCGCCGTGAAAGGTGTCGGGGATCACCTCCGTCATGGCACAGCTGCGGCAGAGCCCGTCCGCGCCTCCGTCACCCTCCGCCCGCCAGTTGCAGCCGATCTCCGCGCGATTGGCGCAGGGCGCGCCGTTGTCGACGAAGCGGCCCTGTTCGGGGTCGTAGAGGAGCTCTGTGCCGCAGGAGAGGCATTGCGAGTTGGCGAAGACCACCGTCGCAGGACAGGAAGGGCAGCGAAAGACGCGCATGGTTCGTTCCCGCGAGGCCGTGGCCCGTCTTCGCCCGTCGCCCTTCAGCCCGAGTCGGTCCGGGCGGCGAGCCATTCCTCGAGCCAGTGGATGTTGTAGACGCCCGCCTTGATCTGCGGCACCTCGGCAAGGTCGCGGAAGAGCGGCGTCGTCGTATCTATCCCGTCCACCACCAGTTCGTCGAGCGCGCGGCGCAGGCGCTGAAGGCACGCGTCCCGGTCCACACCGTGCACGATCAGCTTCGCGATCAGGCTGTCGTAATAGGGCGGGATCCGGTAGCCGCCGTAGAGCGCGCTGTCCATGCGCACGCCGAGCCCGCCCGGCGCATGGAAGCTGGTGACCGTGCCCGGCGAGGGCGCGAAGCTCGGGACCTTCTCGGCATTGATGCGGCATTCGATGGCATGTCCACGGGGCGCGACATCCTCCTGCCTGATCGACAGGCCCTCACCCGCGGCGATGCGGAGCTGCTCCGCCACGAGGTCGACGCCATAGACCGCTTCGGTCACGGGGTGCTCGACCTGGAGGCGCGTGTTCATCTCGATGAAATAGAACGCCCCGTTTTCGTAGAGGAACTCGATGGTGCCGACGCCGCGATAGCCCATCTCGCCGATCGCCTCGGCGCAGGTTTCGCCGATCCTCGCCCGCGTCTCGGCGTCGATCGCGGGAGAGGGGCACTCCTCCAGCAGCTTTTGGTGGCGCCGCTGGAGCGAGCAGTCCCGCTCGCCGAGATGGACGGCACGGCCCCTGCCATCGCCGACCACCTGGATCTCGATATGGCGCGGCAGCTCGAGATATTTCTCCAGATAGACCGCGTCGAAGCCGAAGGCGGCCTTCGCCTCCGAACGGGCCTGCGAGAAGGCGGCGGCAAGGTCGTTCTCGGTCTTGGCGACCTTCATGCCGCGCCCGCCCCCGCCGGCCGCGGCCTTGACCAGCACCGGATAGCCGATCTCGGCGGCCGAGGCGCGCGCCTCTTCGACGGTGTCGACCGAGCCTTCGGAGCCCGGAACGCAAGGGACGCCAAGCCGGCGCATCGTCTCCTTGGCGCTGATCTTGTCGCCCATGAGGCGGATATGCTCGGCCGTGGGCCCGATGAAGGCAAGGCCGTGCTCCTCCACCATCTGCGCAAAGCCCGCATTCTCCGAAAGAAAGCCGTAGCCCGGATGCAGGGCCTCCGCGCCCGTGATCTCGCAGGCGGTGATGATGGCGGCCTGATTGAGATAGCTCTCGATGGATGCCGGCGGGCCGACGCAGACGCTCTCATCCGCCATGCGCACATGCATGGCCGAGGCGTCCGCCGTCGAATGGATCGCCACCGTCTGGATGCCCATCTCGCGGGCTGCACGGTGGACACGCAGCGCGATCTCCCCGCGATTGGCGATCAGGATCTTGCGGAACATCACTCGAGGACAACGAGGGGCGCGCCGAACTCGACCGGCTCGGCATTGGCGACGAGGATGGCGGCGACCCGGCCCGCGCGCGGGGCGGGGATCTGGTTCATGGTCTTCATCGCCTCGATGATGAGGAGCGTCTGCCCCTCGCTCACCTGTTCGCCGACGGCGACGAACGGCTCGGCGCCGGGCTCGCCCGAAAGATAGGCCGTGCCGACCATGGGCGAGGTGACCGCGTTCTCGAGACGCGCGGCCTTCTCGCCATCCGCCCCGGCCGCAGGGGAGGGGGGTGCGGCGACCGGGGCCGGCGCTGCCTGTTGCGGCGGTGCTGCGGCCGGGGCCATGACGGGCGCCGCCATCACCGGGGCGGGAGCCTGGCGGCTGAGGCGGATCTTGAGCTCGTCCTCGTCACCCCATTCCCGCTCGACCTCGATCTCACCGAGATCGTGTTCCTTGAGGATCTCGGCGAGCGCGCGGATGAAGGCGACGTCGGCTTCGGTATCTCGGCTCATGCGCTCCTCGGTCTCGGGCGTGTGCGGTGGGACGGCTTTCCCCCGGCAGCGATTGCTGCGCCTCAGCTATCGTTCCGGCGGGGTTGCGTCAAACGGTGCCTTCCTCGGGGCACCCCGGCGGACGGCCGCCGCGGAACGCCTCGACGGCGCAGCCCGAGCGGCCCGGCAGGGGCTCGATGCCCCTTGCCGGGCCGGCCCCTGTGCCGCTCGGGATGCCACGGGTCAGTTGGCGGCGGTGCGCCGCTCCTCCTCGATGGCGGCGAGGAACCGGTCGGCGGGCAGGAAGCCGCGCACGATCCGGTCGCCGATGATGAAGGTCGGCGTGCCCTGAATGCCGAGGACGTCGGCAAGCTGATAGTTCTTGTCGATCTCGGCCGCGATCTCGTCCGTCGACGCAAGGTCCTTCAGCTCGCCGATGTCATAGCCAACCTGGCCGGCGATGCGGTAAGCCATGGTCTCCGTCAGATCGCCCTGGAAGGTCATGAGCGCGTCATTCAGCTCGGGGTAGAGTTCCGCGTCGAGCCGGTAGGCCGCCATCGCCATCCGGCTCGCAACCACCGAGTTGGGGCCGAGGATCGGGAACTCACGCACGATGAGGCGGACGTTCGGGTCCTTCTCGAGCACCTCCTTCACCGCCGGATGCGCGCGCTTGCAGAAGCCGCAGCGATAGTCGAGGAACTCCACGACCGTGATGTCGCCGTCCGGATTGCCGCCCTCCCAGGAATAGGACGTGTCGTGGAGCGCGCCGAGATACTGGCTGACGAGCTCGCCCTCCGCCGTCAGCTGCTCGGTCTCTCGCCGTTCCTCAAGTACCTGGATGGCCTCGTAGATCACCTCCGGGTTCTCCAGCAGATAGCTGCGGATCGCCTCGCCGAAGGCCGCTTCCTGCTCCGGCGACATTGCAGCGAAGTCCAAGGGCTCCTGCGCCGGCGCGGCAACGGGTGCTGCGAAGAGCGCACCGGCAATACCGGCTGCGGCGAGGCCGCGCGTGACGGCGTTGCGGAGGATCATTGGCGGCATCATTGTCGTCCTTGCATCGCTTCGAGCGGGGAGGGCAGGGCCCGTGCGGTGGGGGAACGCAGCTCCGTCACTCATCGGGTATCTTCATGGCGAGAATGTCCTGGGCGCGCAACCAACCGGGCGAGCCTTGGGGCAGCACCTGCTCGGCGCGCCCGGCATGGAGGCGCGCATCGCGCACCCGTCCGTTCAGCGCATAGCGCTCCGCCGTGACCAGCGTGGCCATGCCCCGGTCGCCCGCCCGGTCGTAGGCGATGGCGAGGTCGCGCATCATCGAGCTGTCCGCCGGATCGGCGCGGCGGGCCTCGGCCAGCACGCCGAGCGCCTCGCGCTCGTTCGCCTCGCCCCCGATGGCCAGCAGCATGCGCCCGAGACCCGCGAGCAGAAGCGGCTCGTGCGGCGCGAGTGCCGATGCGCGACGGTAGAGCGGCTCGGCGCCCCGTGCGTCCCCGGCTTCGTAGAGGATCTGGCCCTTCAGCTCGATGTAGAAGGGATCGTCCGGCCTGACCGCGATCAGCCGGTCGACCGTCTCGACCGCGCGCACCGGGTCTGGCAGGCGGTGATAGGCAACGGCGCTGGCATAGAGGGCAAGCTCCGTATCCGGCTCCTCCGCCGTCCGGTCCAGCACGCGTTCGGGCCGGTCGAGAAAGCCCTCCAACTTCGCGCGCATCCGCGCGTGCCAGTAGTCGCGCTCCGGGTCCGCCGGAAAATTCCGGCTCGCCGCCTCGTTCGCCGCGCGCTCGATGAGCTGCAGCCGGTCCGTCGAGAGCGGGTGGGTCAGCGTATAGGGATCGAGATTGCCGACCGAGAGCACTTCCTGCCCCCGGAAACGCTGAAGCACGCGCCGAAGCCCCTCGGGGCTCACGCCGGCGCGGTCGAGATAGCCGAGCGCCGCCTGGTCCGCCGCCGCCTCCTCGCCGCGCGAGTAGCGCAGGAGATTGCGGAGCGCGATGCTCTGCGAACCGGCGATGGCGGCGAGGCCGACCTCCGGCGCCCCGGCCGCCGCGGCGGCAATGCCGAGCAGCGTGCCGATGAGCGCAGGCCCGGCGGCGGCGCTGATCTCCTGCTGGCGCCGCGCCGTGTGTCCGCCGGCGATATGCCCGGTCTCATGGGCGATCACGCCGATCAGCTCCTCGGGCGTCTCCAGCTCCATGAGAAGCCCGGTGTTGAGGAACATGTTCCGCCCGGCGGCGACGAAGGCGTTTATGCGCCGGTCGTTCACGATATAGACCGAGACGCTTGCGCGCGGGATGTTCGCAGCGCGCAGGATCGGCTGCGTCATCCGGTCGATCGTCCGCTCGATCTCGGCGTCGCGGATCAGGCTCTGGCGCGTGCGGCGCTGCGCGGCCGCCCCTCCCGCGCCGAGCGTACAGAGCGCGACGACCGACCATGCCCCCGCGCGCATCACCTGCCGCCGGTCGGGATGTCGGCCACCGGGCCAGCAACATCCGCAGCTCATGCTGTCGTCCTCCCTCCGCCGCCGGTGCGGGTTGCGCCTTGCTGCGCGCTCACGCCGGCACTACGGATATCGTCGCCCAAACCGGCGCTGTCCATGGCAAGAGGCGCAAGATCACGTTTGCGCGCGTCGATCCGGCCGGCGGCCTGCCGGCGGGCGATGGCCAAGGGCGGGGGCACGGCGATGAAGCTTTCGAAACGCGGCCAGACAGCGCCCTTCGTGGCGATGGACGTCCTTTCCGAGGCCGTGCGCCTCGAGGCGGGCGGCGCGCGCGTCCTGCACATGGAAGTCGGAGAGCCCGCCTATGGCGCACCGCAGGCCGCTCGCGCCGCGCTGGCGATGGCCGAGGCGGAGGGGGCGACGCTGGGCTATACGGGAGGGCTCGGCGCGCCGGCGCTGCGCGAAGCCATCGCGGCGCTCTACCGGCGGCGCCATGGCATCGCGCTCGAACCTGAGAGGGTGGTGGTGACCGCAGGCTCCTCGGCGGCATTCGTGCTGAGCTTTCTCGCGCTGTTCGAGGCGGGCGAGAGGGTGGCGCTCGCCGATCCGGGCTATCCGGCCTATCGCAACACGCTTTCCGCCCTCGGGCTCGAGGCCGTACGGCTCGAGACCGATCTTCCGACGCGATACCAGCCTACGCCCGCGCATCTGGCCGAGGCGCGACAGGGCGGCCCGCTCAATGGCCTGCTGGTCGCGTCTCCGGCCAACCCCACCGGCACGATGCTCGATGCCGGGGCGCTCCGGGCGATCGTTGCGGACTGCGCTGCGCATGACACGACGCTGATTGTCGACGAGATCTATCACGGCATCACCTATGGCGATCACGCCATATCCGCTCTCGAGATCAGCGACGCCCTGATCGTGGTGAACTCGTTCTCGAAATACTACGCGATGACAGGCTGGCGCATCGGCTGGATGGTGGTGCCAGAGGCGATGGTGCGCACGGTGCAGAACCTTGCACAGAACCTCTTCATCTGTGCCTCCCACCCAGCGCAGGTCGCAGCCCTCGGTGCGCTGTCGCCGGAGGGGGAGGCGGAGGCCGCGGGGCATATGGCCGACTATCGGGCTAACCGCGAGACGGTTTTGGCGGCGCTCGGCCGGCTCGGCTTTCGCGACATCGCGCCGGCGGACGGGGCGTTCTACGCCTACGCGACGCTGCCGGAGGGCTGGGAGGACAGCATGGTCTTTTCCCGACGGCTCCTGACCGAGCACCACGTCGCCGCGACACCGGGGCTCGATTTCGATCCCGTCCGCGGCGGACATACGATCCGCTTCAGCTACGCGCAGTCACCCGCCGTGGTCGCCGAGGCGATGGAACGTCTCGGCGACATGATCGCCGCCGGCCACTGAACCCCTTACGCCAAAACGATTGTCGCCCCGGGATGCTCCACCCCGGGGCGACGATCAGGTCATCCGCACCGCTTGCGCCGGTGCCGCTCGAGCCTCGCCGGATCAGCGGCGCAGGGACCACCAGCCGCGACGCTTGGGCTTTGATGGGTCTTCGACCTCAGGCACCGGAGCCTCGGCCTCTTCCTCCGGCGGCTCCATCGCCGCAGTGGCAACGTCGATGGGCAGATCGGCCTCAGCTTCCGCGGGAACCGCGGCTTCCTCAGCCGCTGGCGCCATTTCCTCCGCCAGCGCCGGGGCGCCCGTTTCCGGTTCCGCCGGGCTCTCGGTCACGACCTCCGCGACGGTCTCCTCGGCACTGCCAACCGCTTCTTCCAGGGTCGCCTCGGGGACGTTGGCGGAAGAGCTTACTGCAGCCTCCTCCGCCATCTCGACCGGCAGATCCGCGGCTGTCAGCGACGGGATCGCTTCGGCCGCTTCGCGCTCGGCCGCCGCCTGCTGCTCGGTGTGCTCACGAATGCCGCCCTCGCGGCCCTCGTCGTCCTGCCCGCCATTGCTGTTCTGACGGCCCTCCTCGCGGTCATCGCCGTTGCCGCGGCGACGCCGGCCGCCGCGCTTGCCGCGCCGGCGCTTCTTGCCGCCGCCCTCGCCCTGATCGTCCCGGCCTTCCTCGCTGCGTCGACGGCCGGCCTCACGGTCCTCGTCACGGTCGCGGCTTCGCTCTCTGTCGCGGTCCCGTTCGCGATCCCCTTCGCGTTCGCGGGCGGGCGCCTCTTCGACCACTTCGGCATCGTCGATGAGGCTCGCGCTCCGCTCGGCGCTGATCGCGCTCGTCTCGGTGCGCTCCGGCTTCCTCTCGGCGCCCTTCACGCGCTCGACGCGAAACTCGGGGCTGACCATCGACGGATCGCCGAGGAGCTGGACGTCGATGCCATAGCGCTCCTCGATCTGGGCGAGATGGCGGCGCTTGGAGTTGACGATGAAGTTCGCGATGTCGACGGGCATCGTGGCCATGAGCTCGCTTGCCCGGCCCTTGACGCCCTCCTCCTCGATCTCGCGCAGGATGCCGAGGGCCAGGCTCTCGTCCGAGCGGATCAGCCCCTGGCCGTGGCAGTGCGGACAGGGCTTGGTCGTCGCCTCCAGCATGCCGGGGCGCAGGCGCTGGCGTGACATCTCCATGAGCCCAAAGCCCGAGATGCGCCCGACCTGGATGCGCGCCCGGTCGTTCTTCAGCCGGTCCTTCATCCGCTTCTCGACCGCACGGTTGTTGCGGCTCTCGTCCATGTCGATGAAGTCGATCACGATGAGGCCCGCGAGGTCGCGGAGACGCAGCTGGCGCGCCACCTCATCCGCCGCCTCGAGGTTCGTCTTCGTCGCCGTCTCCTCGATCGAGCCTTCCTTGGTCGACCGGCCGGAGTTCACGTCGATCGCCACCAGCGCCTCGGTCACGCCGATGACGAGATATCCGCCGGATTTGAGCTGCACGACCGGCGAGAACATGCCGTTCAGGTAGCTCTCCACCTGATAGCGGATGAAGAGCGGCGTCGTATCTATATACTGCTGCACGTTCTTGGCGTGCGAAGGCATGAGCATCTTCATGTAATCCTTCGCCTCGCGATATCCGCCCTCACCCTCCACGTGGATCGCGTCGATCTCCTTGGAATAGATGTCGCGGATCGAGCGCTTGATGAGGCTGCCTTCCTCGTAGATCAGGCAGGGTGCCGAGGAGCGGAGCGTGAGTTCCCGGATCTGCTCCCATTGGCGGAGCAGGAACTCGTAATCGCGCTTGATCTCGGCGCGTGTGCGCTCGGCACCCGCGGTGCGGACGATGAGCCCCATGCCCTGCGGCACCTCGAGCTCGCCCACGATCTCGCGCAAGCGTTTGCGGTCGGACGCGTTCGTGATCTTGCGGGAAATGCCGCCGCCGCGTGCGGTGTTGGGCATCAGCACGCAGTAGCGGCCGGCGAGGGAGAGATAGGTGGTCAGCGCCGCGCCCTTGGTGCCCCGTTCCTCCTTGACGACCTGGACCAGCATGATCTGACGCGACTTGACGACGTCCTGGATCTTGTAGCGGCGGCGGCGGATCGCGCGGGCCGCGAGATCCTCCTCCTGCAGGTCCTCCGCGCCGACGGTATCGATATCGCCGCTTTCGCCGTTGTCGCCATTGGAGCCGTCGTCGTCACGGTCCGGTGCGCTGTCGTCATCGCCTTCGCGCTTCCGGGCCTGGCCATCGTCCTTGGACTTGGAGGAAACGTCCGCGGCAGCATCGACCGCTTCGGTCTCAGCGCTCGCAGCCTCGTCCTCGGCCTCCTTGGCGCGTTTGCTGCCGCGGCGGGGGCGACGGGGCTTGGCGGCGGGCTTCTTCGCGGTCGCATCGCCCGTTTCGGCTGCCGCGTCGCCCTCCGGTGCGGCCTCGGACACTGCCGGCTCGGCCGTCGAGGCTTCCGCGCTCGTGGCCTTCGCCTCGGGGGCCGCTTCCGCATCCGCAGGGGCCTCGGCCTCCGCCTTGGCCTTCTTGGTCGTCCGGCGGCGCCGTGGTTTCGGCTTCTCGGCCGGGGCTTCCTCGGCCTCGGCTGGCGTGGCGTCGTCGGCCGCGGGCACATCGCCACGGACGACATCGTCCTCTCCTTCCAGGCCCGCGCTCTCGGCAATGGACCGGGGCGGGCGGGCATCGTCAGCCTCTTCCGCCTCGGCGTCCTCTCCGGATGCCGCGTCGTCGCCAGCCGCGGCGGCGGCACTGTCTTTGTCGTCGGTCGGCGCGTCGGAGGGCTCTTCCGCGATCTCCGTCTCAGGCGCGATTTCCTCGGCTGTGGCGTCGGCGTCGTTTGCCGGGGCAGTCGCCGCGGCTTCGGTCGCGACGTCATCGGCGGGTGCCGCCTCGACGCTCTCGGCGCTCGCCGCACCGGCGTTGGGCTCCGGCGCGCCGTCGAGGCCGCCGCCTTCGGGGTCGATCACACCGAAACCCGCGATGCCATTGTCTTCGGCCGTGGGCTGGGAGGTACGTTTGCGCCCCCGGCCGCGGCGCGAGCGGGAACGGCCGCCGCGGCCGCCCTCACCATCGCCGTCCTCGCCGGCATCGACGCTTTCACTCGCGCTCTCCGACGGCTCGGCGGACCGGGAACGGCGGCCGCCGCTGCGGCGGTTCCGCCCGCCGCGCCGGCCCTCGTCCTCGCTCTCGGCCTCGCGCGCTGCAACGGCGGCCTCCTCGGCGATCAGCGCTTCGCGGTCGGCGACAGGGATCTGATAATAGTCTGGATGGATCTCGGCGAAGGCCAGAAACCCGTGCCGGTTGCCGCCATAGTCGACGAAGGCCGCCTGGAGCGACGGCTCTACGCGCGTAACCTTGGCGAGGTAGATGTTGCCGGCGAGTTGCTTCTTGGTGACCGTCTCGAAGTCGAAATCATCGACCTTGTTGCCGTCCACCACCACGACCCGGGTCTCTTCCGGGTGGGTGGCATCGATAAGCATTTTCTTTGCCATGTGATCTCATGCGCACCTGCCGAGCCGGCGCCAGCAGAACGGCTGACCGGACGGGCAGGGGGCGAACTCTCTTTCGTGTTGGGCGGGCGAGCGGCCCGGTGCCTGCTGCCGCGCGCCGGCCCGTGGCATTCTGCCGGAGGCCTTGCTGCGGGGCTGTGGAGGCTATTGGGTCTGCGCTCGCCATCGCTGTTCCGGTGCGGCGCCGCGCGCGGCGCCATGGCTGACGTCGCGCACAGGCGCCGTCATGTCTCAAGTGTCCGCCGAACTGGCGCGCAGGCGGGCTCGCAAGCGAGCATCCCTGCGCCGATCCGGGGCGTGTTCGGCCGACGGGGCAGAGCAACCGCCCACCCCCGACGTCTCGTTCGCCATAACAGTGCGCCGGGAGTGTGACAAACGGAATTTGTCCGCCATGCCGTCGATGCACCCGATGGTTGCGCGATAACGTTCGTGCTATGGTCCTCTGGGAGAGGTTGCGGCACAAGCGACCCGGAGCGGCTTGAGAGCGGCGCGAGGCAGCGATGGCAGAGAACGCGAGGCGCGCAGGCAGCGCGTCTTCATGGGATAGCGGCAGCAGGGCGATGCTCGGTCTTGTGACCAGTTTCCTCCTGGGATTGGGCGCGGTGCAGGTCGGTCAGGCGAGCGAAGTGCCGCCTGCACCCCGGCTCGAGCGCGCGGTGCTGATGGCGGAGGACGGCTACTGGCGCCTCGGCCTTTCCATCGTGCCCTCATACGCCGCCGAGGTGGATGTCGCCGTGGCCGCCGACCGTCTGCTCGTCGGCCTGCCAGATGTCGACGGCTCCGGCGCAACGATCGAGGGGGACGGCCTCGCGCTCGCTCCTGCGGAGGAGGGCAGCGTGCTGGCGCTGACCCCCGAGCATGCCGGCGGTGCCGCGTCGCTCGATCTGCGCGCCGTCGCACCGCGGAAAGGGGAGAGCATGGCCTTCGCCCTAGGCCCGACGGAGCGGCTGGCCGTGTTGCCGGCGCTCGTGCCGCTGCCCGCGCCCCGCCCGGCCGCGCTCGCCGCCGCGGCGGCGGCGGGACCGCGCCCCTTCACGGTCGTGATCGATCCGGGCCATGGCGGGCACGACCCGGGTGCCGTGGTCGATGGCATCGTCGAGAAGAAGCTCACGCTTGTCTTCGCGCGCCGCCTCGCGCTCCGTCTCTCCTCGTTGCAGAACACGCGGGCCGTGCTGACGCGGGAGGGCGACCGCTTCCTGCCGCTCGGCGCGCGCCTGCGCCTCGCTATAGCGGAAGGTGCGGACCTCTTTATTTCGCTTCATGCCGATACGGTGGCAGAGGGCAATGCTTCCGGCCTCTCGGTCTACACACTGACACCCGAGCGGCGGGAGGCCGTGGCGGGCGAGATCACGGCCGAAGCGCCCCGCGACGCGATCATCCGCGGTGTCGATCTGGCAGGAGCGGGGGACGACGTGACCCGCATCCTCGTCGAGCTTTCGCAGCGCCGCACAGGTGCCGAAGGGGAGGACTTGGCCGCCGCGATCCTCGAGGGGATGGGCGAGACGGTGCCGCTTCTCAACACACGCCCCCATCGACAAGCGAATTTCCGCGTCCTTCGAAGCGTCGATTTTCCAGCGATCCTCGTCGAGCTCGGCTTTCTCTCGAACGCGGGAGATCGGAAGCGGCTGACGGACCGACGCTGGCAGGCGATGGCGGCCGAGCGCATGGCCGTGGCGATCGATGGCTGGCGCCGCCGCCGTCTCGCCACACCGGACCGGCAGAACTGAGTGCACCGCTGCGGCGTGTGGCTTCAGGCTAAGGGTCGGAGTTTAATTGTGTTGAGGAACCTGAATCGCGTAAAGCGCGTCGTTAAGACCAAGCATGCGCCGTATGCGGCGTCCGGGGGTCAGCCCGGAGATGGGAGAATGTCTTGCTGCTTCGCCTGATCGGCACGGTTTTCGCCAGCCTTTCGATCGCCGCCGTCTTCGGCGTGCTCGGCATGGCCGGGCTCGGCCAGATCTATGGCGGGGACCTGCCCGACCATGACGAGCTGGTGAACTACCAGCCAAAGCTCCTGAGCCGCATCTACTCCTCCGACGGCCATCGCATCGCGGAATACGCAACCGAGCAGCGCATCTTCGTGCCGATCGACGAGGTGCCGGACCTCGTGAAGAACGCCTTCATCTCCGCCGAGGACAAGAACTTCTACGAGCATCCCGGTGTGGACGCCGTGGGCATCGCAAAGGCAATGGGCCGCTTCGCCCAGGCCCGGATCGACGGGCGGGACGCGCGCATTGCCGGCGCGTCGACCATCACGCAACAGGTGATGAAGAACTTCCTCCTCGACAACGACCGCTCCATCGAGCGCAAGATCAAGGAGGCGATCCTGGCCGTGCGCATCGACGGTGCGCTCAGCAAGGACCAGATCCTCGAGCTTTATCTCAACGAGATCTTCTTCGGGGCGCGCTCCTACGGGGTCGTGGCGGCGGCGCATACCTATTTCGGCAAGCGGCTCGACCAGCTCACGGCGGAGGAAGCGGCCTATCTCGCTGGTCTGCCGAAGGAGCCGTCGAACCTCCATCCTGTGCGCAACCATGACGCGGCGCTGATACGGCGAAACTACGTGCTCCGCGAAATGGCGGAGAACGGGCATCTTCAACGGAGCGTTTCGCTGGAGGCGCGCAAGAAGCCGCTCGTAACGCTGCTGAGCCGCGCGGAAGAGCCCGAGCCTGAGGAAGCGGACGCAGAGGATGAGGAACCGTTCGAAGTTGCGGGCCTTGGTTTCTTCACATCCGAGGTTCGCCGCCAGGTGATCTCGGAGTTCGGGCGCGATGCACTCTACGAAGGCGGGCTCACCGTGCGCGCGACCGTCGACCCGAGGCTCCAGACGCTGGCCGGCACGGCACTTCGCCGTGGGCTCGTGACCTATGATCGCAATCAGGGTCTGTGGCGCGGGCCGGTCGAGACGCTGGAATTGCCGGAGGGCGAGATCGCGGCCTGGGATCCGCTCCTGGGGCGTGTGGACACGCCGCGGGACGTGGAGGGCTGGCGCCTGGCGCTCGTGCTCGGCGTCGAAGACGAGGCAGCCACCATCGGCATCGAGGGTGTGGCCGAGCCCGTGCGCCTGGAGCTCAACGGCGAGCGCTGGATCCGGGCGCGCATGGTCGACGGCAAGAGGGCCAGCGCACCCCGCCGGGGCGGAGACCTATGGGCCCGCGGCGATGTCATCTATGTCGAGCAGGACGCCGACGATCCCAGCGATTGGGACATGCGCCAGCTTCCGGAAGTGCAGGGCGCCTTCATGGCGATGGACCCTGAGACGGGGCGCGTCCTCGCGCTCTGGGGCGGATTCTCCTACGATCAGTCGGTCTTCAACCGCGCGACGCAGGCGCTCCGGCAGCCGGGCTCGTCCTTCAAGCCCTTCGTCTATGCAGCTGCGCTCGATGTCGGCTACACGCCGGCCACGGTGGTCAATGACGCGCCCGTAGCGGTGCGTCTGGCGGGGGAGACCTGGCGGCCCAAGAACTCCGATGGCCGCGCCTACGGCCCCATGCCGATGCGCCGGGGGCTGGAGCTCAGCCGCAACCTCATGACCGTGCGCATCGCCCAGCAGGTCGGCATGAGCCGGGTGGCGGATTATGCGGAGCGTTTCGGCGTCTACGAGGACATGCCTCATCACCTGGCCTTCTCGCTCGGCGCGGGCGAAACGACGCTTTATGACATGGTGGCCGCCTACGGAATGTTCGCCAATGGCGGCAAGCGCGTTCGCCCGACCGTGATCGACCGGGTGCAGGATCGGCGCGGGCGCACAGTCTACCGTCACGATCCCCGCTCCTGCCGCGGCTGCCGTCAGCCCCAGCTCGCAAGCGCGGGCGCGAAGGCTGCGGGAGAGGCTGCGGCGGTCGATGCCGAGCCCGTCTCGAATGTCGCGACGCTGCCCGTTCTCTATGACGAGCGGCCCCAGATCATGGACGCCACCACGGCGCGCCAGATCGTCAGCATGCTCGAGGGCGTGGTCAACCGCGGCACCGCCAGCCGCACGGTTGGCGGTACCGGCCTGCCGCTCGCGGGCAAGACCGGCACCACGAACGACTCTCGCGACGCCTGGTTCGTCGGCTTTTCGCCCAACCTCGTCGCCGGCTGCTTCATTGGCTTCGACCAGCCCCGCTCTCTCGGCAAGCGGGCCTATGGCGGCACGCTCTGCGGCCCCGTCTTCAAGGAATTCATGGTCGCGGCGCTCGAGGGCATGGACAATCTCGGCACGTTCGAGGTCGAGAGCTACGACAGCGAGTTCATCACGGTGAAGATCGACCGCGAGACGGGCGAGCGCCTGCCGGACTACGCCGTCGGCCCGAATGTCGTGACCGAGGTCTACCGCCGCGGGGAGGAGCCGACGCTCTTTGCCGAGGCCCCGGTCATCCAGGACGACCGCGCGCTCTTCGGCTCGGACTTCGTGGGCGGCGCGCTGCCCTACAGCCTCGACGATACGGAACGCGGCAGCGGCGGCGCCGAGCTTGGTGGCAGCACGACCGACCCGAACCGCCCCCGCCGCCCCAGCGCCCCCTCCGGCGGCACCATCGGTCTCGGCACCGGCGGCCTCTACTGATGCCACCGGGGCCAATTTGGCTCGGGACCTATTGGTGGCGACGCGCGTTCGCGCCCGAAGGCGAGGCCTCGGCTGGAAGGCTCTGGCTCGGTGCCTTTGCATTCAGTCTGATCTCAATGAGTGGGTTGTTGTTGCCCTCTCCAGTAGGCCCGGTCGTTGCCACGATCTTTAGCGCACCATGCGTTGTCCTCGGATACTTGGCCCTCTCGGCCTTTGACCGAGGTTATCGCACTGACGCAGAGGCTCAAAGAATCCGACAGCGCACCGAAAGACAGATCGCTCACGCTGCGATGCAGCGGCGAAAGCTGGCGCAGCGCTGAGCGAGGAGCGCGCAGCTTTGACGGGCGCGCGCAGGCTCGCTATCTCACGGCGATCGTCGGATAGGAGCTGAAGAGATGCGCGCCGAGACGCAGGCGATTGTGGCCGATATCGAGAAGTCGCTTGGGCTCCTGCGCCAGCGCATCGGCTGGGACACGGCCGAGGCGCGGCTGGAGGAGTACAACGCCTTCGCTGAGGATCCCGAGCTATGGAACGATCCCACCAAGGCGCAGAAGCTCATGCGGGAGCGTCAGCAGCTTGCCGACGCCATCGATGGTTACCGCTCGCTCGCCGACGGGCTGCAGGGGAATGTCGAGCTTATCGAACTCGGCGAGATGGAGGAGGATGCGGAGGTTGTAGGCGAGGCGGAGGCCGAGCTCGAAAAGCTGCGCGCCCACGCCGCAGAGCGCGAGATCGAGGCGCTCCTCTCAGGCGAGATGGACGGCAACGACGCGTTCCTTGAGGTCAATGCCGGCGCCGGTGGGGTTGAGGCCTGCGACTGGGCGCAGATGCTCCTGCGCATGTATCTCCGCTGGGCCGAGGCGCGCGGCTTCAAGGTGGAGCTTCAGGCCGAGACCGAGGGCGAGGAGGCGGGCATCCGCTCGGCCACCTATCAGATCAAGGGCCAGAACGCCTATGGCTGGCTGAAGACCGAGTCGGGCGTGCACCGGCTCGTCCGGATCTCGCCCTTCGACAGCCAGGCCCGCCGCCAGACCTCCTTCGCCAGCGTCTGGTGCTATCCGGTGATCGACGACACCATCGAGATCGACATCCCGGACAAGGACATACGGATCGACACCTATCGTTCCTCTGGTGCCGGCGGGCAGCACGTGAACACGACCGACTCGGCCGTGCGCATCACCCACCACCCAACGGGCATCGTGGTGACCAGTTCGGAGAAGTCGCAGCACCAGAACCGCGCCATCGCGATGCAGAGCCTGCGCTCGAAGCTCTACGAGCTAGAGATGAAGAAGCGCACCCAGGCGATCCAGGACCAGCACGACGCCAAGGGCGAGATCGGCTGGGGCAACCAGATCCGCTCCTATGTCCTTCAACCCTATCAGATGGTGAAGGACCTGCGGACGCGCGTGGAGACCACCGATACGCAGGGCGTGCTCGACGGGAAGCTCGACCAGTTCATGGCGGCTGCCCTCGCCATGGACGCCACGGGCAAGAGCCGCGCGGATTTCGAGGACGACGACCTCGCCTGATATCGCGGGGCCTGTGCGGGCCGACGCCGCGACGGACGGGCCCGGGCGCCGCGTGCTATGCTGAAAGCGCGCCCCGCGGGGCTCCCACAGCGAAGCGAGGCCCGCCCATGCGTCTCAGAACCGTCCTTGCCGCAGCGATCATCGTGTTCGCGCCGGCTTCGGCCTCGGCCGGCGCCCGGGCCGCATCATTGATGACGCTTCCTGTGGAGACGCAGGCGGCCCTCGAGACGCTTCGTGCGAGTATCGAGCGCTATCGCGATTTCGCGGTGGCCGAGGCGGAGGGCTGGCGTCCCTTCGGCGGGGAGGAGCCGCTGATGGGCCGGCACTATCACCTGCGGGACGGCGTGGATTATGCGGGGCCCGAGACGGCGCCCAATCCGGCACGCCCCTCCAACCTCATGTACAGCATGATCGGCGGCGAGCCGATGCTGACCGGCGTCGCCTTCGCGATCCGCATCGCGGAGGGTGAACCGCTGCCCGAAGGTTTTGCCGGCGAGGCGGATGTCTGGCACGTGCACGATGTTCCCGACGTGATCGCGGCCGCCACGGCAGAACGGCCGATCCTGCGCTTTCTGGCCGGCATGTGGCTCGAGCACGGCTTCAGAGGCACGGATGATGGGCGCGACAGGCTCGCGATGGTTCATGTCTGGGCGACGCTGGATAATCCCGACGGCGTCTTCGCCCACCACAACCGCCTCGTTCCGTATCTGAAGCACGGCTTGCCGCCGCACTTTGCGGAGGGCGGCACGATGGCGGCGGCGCGCGGGCTTGCCGTTGCGGCGCCCGATGGCTGCGAGAACAGCTTCGAGGGCCGGCTCTGGATCGCCGACGCCGAACGCTGGCAGCGCCGAGCGGTGCTGGCCGCCTGCGAGACAGAGGCGGAGGCCGTTCGCGCCGCCGTCGCCGCCCGCGGCCCGGATGGCGCGGCATGGCTCGACGCCGTGGCGGCCGCCGCCTGGTCCCGGCTCGAGACGACCTTTGCGCAGATCATGACACGAGAGCAGCAGGCCCGCATCGCCGCCATCGCCGAGCATACGGAGGCACACGACCGGAGCGTCGGCTCGCGCGGATGGCATCTAGCGCCGGGCGACGCGGATGGTGCGCATCGCCACTGATCGGAGAGGGCGCTCGCGCCCGCCTCACCCGGGATTGAGCGGCGCTTGATTGGGACCGCCACGTCCCGTCCCCACATCCAGTCCATCGGCGGCCATCTGGCCGCGCGGCATGGGAGAGACGTCATGCGAAAGATCATTCTCGGCGCCCTGGCGCTCACGCTTGCGGGCATCGCCGCCGCACCGGACGCGGACGCAAAGCGAAAGCGCGGGGGGCGGGGCGACAACGCGGTGAGCCAGGCGCAGGCGAGCGTGCAGCTCGAATGGGCCCGCGCCCGCGCCGTGGGCGGCTATGGCGATCCCTTCACCGCCCTCGTCGATGCCGTCACGGGGCGCGAGCGACCGGCGCGCCCCGGCCAGGTGCAGCGGGTGATCACGCCGCAGGAGGCGCTCGACATTCGGCAGGGCAGCATCCTCGAGCTCTTCTGACGCGCTTGACCTCTGCCCGCCTCCGCCCATTTCTGGGGCGCGACAGGGCGGGGCAGGGAGGCGGCGATGGCGAAGGAGGGAACGGCGGCGGCCGAGGCCGGGCCCGGTTCGGGCGCCATCGATGCGCTCACCATGGAGGAGGCGGAGGCGGAGATCGCCCGCCTCTCCACCGAAATCGCCCGCCATGACGAGGCCTATCACCGGCGCGATGATCCGGTGATCTCGGATGCCGACTACGACGCGCTGAAGCGCCGGCTCTTGAAGCTGGAGGCTGCGCATCCCGAACTTGTGCGCGAGGACAGCCCCACCCGGACCGTCGGCGCCGCGCCTGCGGAAGGCTTTGCCAAGGTCCGCCACCGCCTGCCAATGCTCTCGCTCGGCAATGCGTTCTCGGACGACGATGTGGTGGAATTCATCGCCCGCATCCGCCGTTTTCTGAGCCTTGGGGAGGAACCCGTCGCGCTGGTGGCGGAGCCGAAGATCGACGGGCTCTCGCTCACACTTCGCTACGAGGCAGGCCGGCTCGTCGAGGCGGCGACGCGCGGTGACGGTGCAGAGGGCGAGAACGTGACCGCGAATGCGCGCACCATCGGCGATGTTCCCGAACGGCTGAAGGATGAGGCGCCAGCGGTCTTCGAGGTGCGCGGCGAAGTCTACATGACCCATGCGGATTTCGCGGCGCTCAACGCCCGCCAAGCGGAGGCCGGGGCCAAGGTCTTCGCCAATCCGCGAAACGCCGCCGCAGGCTCGCTCCGCCAGCTCGACAGCGGCATCACCGCCGCCCGCCCGCTCCGCTTCTTCGCCTATAGCTGGGGGGAGACGAGCGCCCTGCCGGGTCAGACGCAGTGGCAGGTGCTGAAGGCGCTGGGAGCCTGGGGTTTCTCGGTCAACGAGCGAGCGAAGCGCTTCGAGGACGTCGACGGTCTGCTGGGACATTATCGCGAGATCGAGAGCATCCGCGCCTCGCTTGGCTATGACATCGATGGCGTCGTCTACAAGGTCGACCGGCTCGACTGGCAGCAGCGTCTCGGCGCGCGCTCGAACCAGCCGCGTTGGGCTATCGCGCACAAGTTTCCCGCCGAACGAGCGCAGACGGTGCTGGAGGGTATCGACATTCAGGTCGGCCGTACCGGGGCGCTCAGCCCCGTCGCCCGCCTTCGCCCCGTGACGGTCGGCGGCGTCGTGGTCTCGAACGCGACGCTCCATAACGAGGACTATATCGCCGGGCGCGGCGCGAAGGGCGAGACGATCCGAGACGGCAAGGATCTGCGCGTCGGGGACACGGTAACGGTCTACCGTGCGGGCGACGTCATACCCAAAGTCATTGATGTCGATCTCTCCCGCCGACCGAAGGATGCGGAGCGCTATGGGTTTCCGCAGATCTGCCCCGCTTGCGGCTCGCCCGCGATACGAGAGGAAGGGGAAGCCGTGCGCCGCTGCACCGGCGGGCTCGTCTGCCCGGCGCAGGCGGTGGAGCGGCTCAAGCACTTCGTCTCCCGCGGCGCGATGGACATCGAAGGGCTCGGCACAAAGCAGGTCGAAGCCTTCTGGCAGCTGGGTTGGGTGAAGGCGCCCGCTGATATCTTCACACTCAGTATGAGATTTGGCGCTGGGGGTTCTGATATAAAGAGACTTTCCACGCTGGAGGGTTGGGGTGAGCGCTCGGCCGAGAACCTCTTCGACGCGATCGAGGCGCGGCGCCACGTGCCCCTCAACCGCTTCATCTTCGCCCTCGGTATCCGCCATGTGGGGGAGACGACCGCGAAGCTTCTTGCGCGCAGCTATGGCAGCTGGGATGCGTTCGCGGAGGCGATGCGCATCGCGGCGGAGGATGCCGAGGCGCGCGATGCGCTGTTGGCCATCGACGGTGTGGGCACCGTGCTCGCCGATGCCGTTGTCGCCTTCTTCGCCGATGAGCATAATATCAAGGCAGTCGAGGATCTTACAGCGCATGTCACACCTGAGGATGCAGTCGCTCCCCAGGCGAGCGACAGCCCGGTGGCGGGCAAGACCGTGGTCTTCACCGGAAAGCTCGAGCGCATGAGCCGCGACGAGGCCAAGACCCGGGCCGAAGCGCTGGGTGCCAAGGTGTCGGGCAGCGTCTCGGCCAAGACCGACATCCTCGTCGCAGGTCCCGGCGCAGGCTCGAAGCTGAAAAAGGCGGAGGCGTTCGGGATCCAAACGCTCAGCGAGGAGGAATGGCTTGCGCTCGTCGAATGAAGACGGTGCGTCAGGCCGCTGTACCGATGAATGATTTCTCCTCGATACCTGCACTTCCAGTGGCTGCTCGCGAGGCGCTGCGCAGGCTCAACAATGCGAACGCGGAGGCGACCTCCCATCTCGAGCCCGCAGAATGGGAGACGCTTTTGGCGAAGGCGCATCTCGCGCTCGCGCCGGTTGCGGCGGATGCGTTGCTGATCGCCTTCTCACAGGATGCAGACTACGCCAGCCCCAATTTTTTATGGTTCGCAGAGCAGTATGAGCGTTTTCTCTATGTCGATCGCATCGTCGTTGTTGAGCGGGCGAGGGGCAGGGGTCTCGCGAGGGCGCTCTATACTGCGCTCGCGGATGCGGCCCGTACCGCCGGGCTGGAAAGGATCGTCTGTGAGGTAAACCGGATCCCGCCCACTCCCGGTTCCGACGCGTTCCACGCCCGCCTCGGCTTTCAGGAGGTCGGCCGCGCGCACCCCTATGGCGACGCCAAGCTCGTCCGCTATCTCGCGCTCGAGCTCGAAGACGCCGAGCCGCGTTGACGGCGCGACGGGGAGGGGCGAAGGAAGGGCATGCCGCGCCCTGAAATCCTCTTTCCGCTCTTTGCCGGTCTCGACGGTCTCAAGGGCGTCGGCCCGAAGGCGCAGAAGGCGTTCGAGCGGCTCGGCCTGACACGCATCCGCGACCTGCTTTTCCACCTCCCCACTGGCGTGGTCGATCGCCGGCCGGTCGATAGCCTCGAGGGGCAACGCCCCGGCGCCACGGTGACGCTCCTCGTCGAGGTTCAGCGCCACACAGCCCCCCGGCGCCGCGGCGCACCCTACCGGATTGGCGTGAAGGGCGGTGGCGCGCTCTTCGAGCTGGTCTTCTTTCGTGCGCAGGGGGACTGGCTCGCGAGCCGCCTGCCCGTGGGCGCGAACCGTGTCGTCTCGGGCAAGCTCGACCTCTATGACGGCGCTTGGCAGATCGCGCATCCGGATCTCGTGCTGACCGAGGATGAGGCTGCAACCCTGCCGCCCTTCGAGCCGGTCTATGGCATAGCGGAAGGGCTGACCCAGGGTACGCTGACGCGTGCGACAGATCAGGTGCTCGCGCAGCTTCCGCCCCTTGCGGAATGGAATGATACCGCACTCCTCAAGCGCGAAGGCTGGCCTGCCTGGAACGTGGCGCTCGAAACCGCGCACCGGCCGGCGGGATCGCTCGCCAGCGCCGATCAGATCGCTGCGCGCCGCCGCCTGGCCTTCGATGAGCTTCTGTCGCATCAGCTGGCGCTCGCGCTCGGCCGCGCCTCGATGCGCCGGGGGCGCGGCAGGTCGAATGTAGAACCTGAGGATTGCCCGGTAACAGACTCCATAAAAAGCGTTTTCAGCTATCGGGCGACTGCTGCCCAGATGCGCTCGCTTGCCGAGATCAGGGCCGATATGGCCGATGAGGAGCGGATGATGCGCCTCCTCCAGGGCGATGTAGGCGCCGGCAAGACCTGGGTCGCCGCAATGGCGCTCGGCATCGCGACGGCCGCCGGCGGGCAGGGCGCGCTGATGGCACCGACGGAGATCCTGGCGCGGCAGCATGCGGCGGGCCTCACGCCGATCATGGAGGCTGCGGGGATCGAGACCGTGCTGCTCACGGGGCGGGACCGGGGCGGCGTCCGCGCCGAGAAGCTCGGCGCCGTTGCCGATGGCCGGGCACAGCTTGTCATCGGCACCCATGCGCTCTTCTCCAGCGACGTCGCCTTTGACGATCTTCGTCTCGCCGTGATCGACGAGCAGCACCGCTTCGGCGTGCGTCAGCGCATGGAGCTCACCGCCAAGGCGCCGCGGGGATGCGACCTTCTGATCATGACCGCCACGCCGATCCCGCGCACGCTCGCGCTGGCGGGTTATGGCGATCTCGACATCTCGGTGCTGGACGAAAAGCCGCCGGGGCGGACGCCGGTCGACACGCGCCTCATCGCGGCAGAGCGGGTGGACGATGTGGTCGAGCGGCTGAAGACGGTGCTGGCGGCGGGGCGGCGGGCCTATTGGGTTTGTCCCGCCGTGGAGGATCGACCGGAGAGCGACGCGATCGCTGCCGAGACGCGCGCGCGCATGCTCTCGGCCAAGGTCGGGGCGGACAAGGTCGCGCTCGTCCACGGCCAGCTTGGCGCCGAGGCCAAGGATCAGGCGATGGCGGCGTTTCAGTCCGGGGCGCGACCGCTTCTGGTCGCCACGACGGTAATCGAGGTCGGCGTCGATGTGCCGGAGGCGACGATCATGGTGATCGAGCAGGCGGCGCGTTTCGGCCTCGCGCAGCTCCACCAGCTCAGGGGCCGCGTCGGGCGTGGGGCAGGGCAGTCGCACTGCCTTCTCCTCTATGAAAGCCCGTTGGCCGAGACTGCCGCAGCCCGCCTTTCGATCCTGCGCGAGACCGAGGACGGCTTCCGCATCGCCGAGGAGGATCTGCGACTGCGCGGTGCGGGCGACATGATCGGTACGGCGCAATCCGGGCTGCCGCGGTTTCGTCTGGCCGATCTCGAACGAGACGGCGCGTTGATGGAGGTTGCGCGCGACGATGCGCGGCGCATCCTTGCCGTTGATCCTGATTTCAAATCTGCGCGAGGGCAGGCGCTCCGGGTGCTCCTCTACCTCATGGAGCGCGACGCATCGGTCCGGCTCCTGTCGAGCGGTTAGGCTTGTTCCATTAATGTTCTTGCGACTCAGCCGAATTTATGGTGAACATAGCATCAACGAAGCGATGACACCGGAGAGATGCCATGACCGTGATCCGCCAAGCCCGCAGCTTCCTCGCCCATTCCCCCGCCGAGGCCGCCGCCGATGTGGCAGGGCTGGCTGGCATCTGTGCGCTGGTGTTCTGCGGCTTCGTTCTGCCGGTCCTGCTCTGAGGAGCAGACCGCCTCTCGCCCGCGGCACTGCTGCGGATGGCTGTCGCCGGCGCCTCGCGAGATGCCGGCGGGGACGGCTCCGGTCGCACCCCTGATTCCGATCCGTCCGGCCGCTCTGCCAGGCCGCCACCTTGCCGGTGCCCTTAGCGGGCGCCGGCCTTTTTCTGTCGTGATCGACAACGGCGGGGACGGGGGCGGAAACGGACTCCCAACAGAGGCCTGGCGCTAGTGACCGGCGGCAGCCGCAGCCTTGGTGCGCCAGTCGAAGAGGCGCTTGTGACGATGGGCATGCGCGGTACCGAAACCGCCGGCGTCGGCCGCCTCGGCCCAATCCAGTGCCGTGATGCGCGCATCCTCCGAAATCCCGGTCAGATCGTCGCCGAGCCCCGCACGAAGGCGCGCGACCAGCGAGAGGACAGCGTCGAGGCGATGGCCCTCAAGCGGTCGATCCGAAAGCGCGCGGTCGAAGGCGTGGATGCGCGCCTCTGCGGCTGCCCTGAAGGCAAGCACCGCGTCTTCCTTCGCTTCCATCATCGCGTGTCGGGCTGCCGCGA
The DNA here is from genome assembly GCA_039030915.1 of Pseudomonadota bacterium. Lineage (GTDB taxonomy): Bacteria > Pseudomonadota > Alphaproteobacteria > Rhodobacterales > Rhodobacteraceae > Thermohalobaculum. The sequence goes on from JBCCDG010000001.1 coordinate 48,035, forward strand.
AATAGGATCTGGCGGCAGGGTTCCGGTCGACATTGCGCTGCAGCTCGTAGAGCGCGCCCTCATAGCCGTCATGGCTGCGACCCGCCGAGGGCGGCACACTGACCGAACCGCGGAAAAGATCGATCGTGATGGGCGAAAACGCCGCAGTGGCGGGACGGACCATCAGGATGTCGAAATCGCCCGAAAGCTCGAGGAACTCGAAGGCGCCTAGGCTGCGGCAGAACTCGAGCGCGGCGCCGAAGGCATCGATCTCGGTCTTCTCGATGCGGCGGGCAGGGGTCTCGCAATTCACCGCCTCCGTGCTGCCTTCGACGCCGGCGAAGCTCAGCGTCGCGCAGCCGCGGTCGCCTATGGCGCGCAGGGCGATCCCGCGCAATGCGTGAGGCACGGTGACGAAGTGCTGATCGCGTCCCTCCGTCCAGACCGTGCCGGGCGTATTCTCGCGTGCCCGGATCGTAACCGTCACGCCGGGAAAACCCCCGGAGCGCACGGCCGCGAGATGCCGCGAAAGCTTAAGGTCGAAATCCGTGAAGACGTTGCGAGAGACGAGGTGCGAGATCACGCATGGGCGATCATCGATCACATCCGCGTACTGCAGGTCCAAAAGGGGGATCCGTTCAACGCTGGGCTGAACGACCGTCTCAAAGAGGGTGAAATCACGCATAACCACACACCAAACGTTCGCAGCCCCGCGAATACCGCATGGTAGCTTACGGGATGATTAACAGGAAGCAGCGTTTCGCGTCAGGGTAGCATCACATGTCGATATGCGACCTGTGGCTGCAATCCACAGAAGCAATATTATGTTTGTAACTGCTCATTGGGCTGCGAGATTGTCGCGCCGCGTTATGCGAGCCTCGCCCGGGAATGCCTTGCGAAACTGGAAGAATTCCCGCTCGGTGAGCTCCACCAGCAAGGAAACGCCATCGGGCCCGTCCTCGCGTGCACGCACATCCGCATGCCGATAGAGCCACCCCACCGCAGAACCGCTGTCATGGCCCAATGCAAGCTCGAGGCGCAGGCGTCTCGGAAAGAGGCGTTCCTCGATCATCTCGAGCAACGCATCGACGTTCTCGCCCGTCACGGCGGAGACCCTAACCACCGAATCGCTGAACGTCCGAACCGGTTGCGCACGTTCGGCCTCGGGCAAGAGATCGATCTTGTTCTGCACCTCGATGATCGCCTCGCGTGCCGCATCGTCGACGCCAAGTTCCTCGAGCACCTTCATCACGTCGCCCGCCTGGCTCTCCGTATCCGCGTGCGAGACGTCGCGCACATGGAGAATGATGTCGGCCTCCAGCACTTCCTCGAGCGTGGCCCGGAAGGCGGCGACGAGCTGTGTCGGCAGGTTCGAGATGAAGCCCACCGTGTCTGAGAGGATGCAGATGCGCCCAGACGGCAGCGACAGGCGCCGCATCGTCGGGTCGAGCGTGGCGAAGAGCATATCCTCGGCCATCACCTGGGCCGTGGTCAGCCGGGTGAAGAGCGTCGAGGTGCCCGCCGTGGTGTAGCCAACGAGGGCCACGACCGGCTGAGGCACCTTGGCACGCTTTTGGCGATGGAGCGCGCGGGTCTTCACCACCTTCTCGAGCAGGCGGCGAAGCTTGGTGATCTTCTCGTCGATCATCCGACGGTCGGCTTCGATCTGCGTCTCGCCGGGGCCGCCCATGAAGCCGACGCCGCCGCGTTGACGCTCGAGATGGGTCCACGAGCGAACGAGGCGGGACTTCTGGTAGGTCAGGTGCGCAAGCTCCACCTGGAGCACACCTTCACGCGTCTGCGCTCTCTCGCCGAAAATCTCTAGGATCAGGCCCGTCCGGTCGAGGACCTTGGCCTTCCAGGCGCGTTCGAGATTGCGCTGCTGCACGGGGCTGAGGCTACCGTTGACGATGACGAGGTCGATCTCATGCGCCTCGAACCGTCGGCCGAGCTCCTCGACCTTGCCGGGGCCGATCAGCGTGGCCGGGTTGGGCTTCGGCACCTTGACGATATCGGCATCGACCGGGGAGAGGTCGATGGCGGCGGCGAGACTCACGGCCTCCGCGAGCGCGCCGTCAGGGTCCGGCGCGTCCGACTGCTTGAGATCGAGATGCAGGACGAAGGCCCGGGTCACGCGCCCCCTGCCCCGGCCGGCCTGCCGGTCACTCGGCCTGGTCCTGATCGTAGAGGCTGAAGGGCTGCCCCGGCATCACGGTCGAGATCGCGTGCTTGTAGACGAGCTGGCTCTGACCGTCCCGACGCAGCAGCACGCAGAAATTGTCGAACCAAGTGATAACGCCCTGGAGCTTGACGCCGTTTACGAGAAATACCGTCACCGGAATTTTCTGTTTGCGGATATGATTAAGGAAGACGTCCTGCAGGTTCTGTTTGTTTTCGCTGGCCATTTTTTGTGCCTGTCTGTTCGTTGGTGTCGCGCGCAGCGGCTAGCGCCGCGTCACACAGGCGCGAATGTGGCCCCTAGGCTGCAGGCTTTCCAGAGTTTTTTCGCTGCGGCAGCATGGAAAGCAGGGTTTCGCGTCGGAAAAGCGCGATAACTGCCAGCGTCTCCATGCGCCCCAGGATCATTCCGGCTGCACAGCAGGCCCGCTGCCAGCCATCGAGAAGGGCATAGCTTTCATGGCCTTGCGCCACGAAACCGAAGACGGGGCCGGTGTTCGAGACCGAGGAGACGGCGGCGATGAAGGCAGGCTCGAAGGCGAGGCCGGTGACCGCGAGCGCGAAAGCAACGACGAAGACCGAACCTGCATAGAGCATGATGAAGGCCCAGCCCAGGAAGGCCCCCTCCCCCACCAGGCCCTTCAGCCCGGCGCCCACGCCGGTGCCCGAGCCACCGACTACGCTCGGTTGCGCCAGACGGTCGATCTCGCGCAGTCCGTGGCGAATGAGGGCCGCTGCGCGGATGAGCTTGATCCCGCCCGCCGTCGTCGCCGCGCCCCCCCCGATGGCGGCGAGGCCGAGCAGGAGGAGCGTCGGGTTGTCGAGCCCTGCCCAGGCGCGCGCGCCCTCCCAGGCAGCCGCCTCGTAGCCCGTGGTCGTCAGGAAGCTGAGCGTCGTGAAGAGGATACCCCAGAGCGCCGTCAGCGCATCGATACCATTCTCCCCGAGATCGAGCTCGAAGGCCGCCAGCCAGTGGCGCAGGAAGAGCGCGAGGGTCGCGCAGGCGACGATGATCGCCGCGAGCCTCAGCTCGGGGTCACGCCGCAAGGTCACGTCCCGCCCGATCCGCGTGGCCCTGCCGTAGAAGCGCGAGGTGCAGGCGGCGAGCATGAAGACCGCCGCGATCGCCTCAGCCGGGATGTTGTCGAAGGCAGGCGTCATCGGCCGCTGGGCGGAGATCCCGCTCGTCGAGATCACGCCGAGCGCGTGCACGATGCTCGAGAGATCGAGCGGCTGCGCGCTCCCGACCAGAATGATGAGCGCGCAGGTCAGCCCCGCGTAGACTGGCAGGATGGCGCGGAGAGCGCGGCGCAGCCGTTCCCCGATGGGCGGTGTGTGCGCGCCGAGCTCTGCCAGACGCACATCGCCTGTCGTCACGCTTGCCGCACTGGCTGTCGGCGTCGTCACCTCGAAGCCGCCCATGCGCCGGGGCGCCAGAACCACATAGGCCGCGGTCAGCGTCAGGAGCCCGCCCATCCAGCCCATCATGCCCCGCCAGAGATGGATCGCGTCGGGCACGAGATCGGGCCGCGCATAGCCGGTGCTGCCTGTGGTGGTGAAGCTCGCCACCATCTCGAACCAGGCGCCGACCCAGCCGAGCGAGGGGGTGAGAAGGAGGAGCGGAATCGCCGCGAAAGCCGGCAGCACGGCCCAGGCCACCAGAAGCGATGCAAGCTCGAGCTGCGGGCTGCTCTCAGCCGCCCTGCTTGCCAGCGCGACCCGCGCGATGGCCGCGGCGAAGCCTGAGAAGAGGCCCCCGTAGAGAAAGGCGCGGGCCGACCGCTCGTCCCCCTCCACCAGCGCAAAGATCATCGGCAGCGCCATCGCCAGCGCCAACATTCCCAGCGCAGGCGCAAACAGCGCCGACTGCTCCCTACCCTTCTCCCGCCGCTGGCGCGCACGCATGGTTCTGCGGGATGGGAGCGCCATGTTCAGAAGAAGTCGATGCTGACGCGGAACATCTGCTCGACCTTGTGGACCGCCGAGCGCACGGCGAAGAGCACGAGCACATCGCCGACCGAGATCGTGAGATCGCCGTGCGGCATCGCGATCCCCTTGGCTGTCCGCACCGCGCCGACGATGGAGCCGCGCGGCAGGCTGATATCGCGAAGCCGCTTGCCCGCAAGCGCCGAGGTGCTCATCACCTGCGCCTCGATCACCTCGCCCTCGCTCGAGCCGATGGTGTAGACGGCGCGGATCTTGCCCCGGCGCACATGGCGCAGGATGGAGCTGACGGTCGTCGCCCGCGGGTCGATCAGCGCATCGACGCTCAGCGGATCGGCCAGCCGGTCAAAGGTCGGGTCCTTGGAAAGCGCGATGGAGATCAGGGGGTTGAGCTGCTCGGCCAGCGCGCAGGAGAGGAGGTTCGTGCGGTCGTCATCCGTGAGCGCGACGATGGCGTCGGCGTCCTCGATGCCTGCCTCCTGTAGGATGCCCACATCGAGCGCGTCGCCGTTCAGCACGACTGTCCGGCTCAAGCGGTCCGCCGCCCGCTCCGCCCTGTCCCGGTCGCGCTCGATCATCGTTGCGCGATAATTCTGCCGCCGCTCGATCTCGCGCGCAACGCGCAGGCCCACATTTCCGGCGCCGACCACGATTATGCGCGAGGCGACGCGGTTCTTCTTGCCGAAGATGCCGAAGGCGCGCTGCACATCCTCCCGCGCTGCGACGAAATAGACCTCGTCATCGGCAAAGAGCTGGTCTTCGGCCGAGGCGGTGAAAAGCTTCCCGTCGCGCCTGATCGCAACCACGATCGCCTTCAGCGTCGAGAAGAGCTCAGAGAGCTGGCGGAGCGGCGTGTTTGTGACCGGGCAACTTTCCTCGATCCTGATTCCGACGAAGTTTACGTCGCCATCCAGAAACGGTTCGATATCGAAGGCCGCCGTCGCCTGAAGGCGGCGCAGCGTTACATGCGCCACCTCGCTCTCCGGGCTGATGATCACGTCGATGGGCAGATGGTCGCGCCGGAAGAGATCCGACCACTCCGCCTCGAGATAGCTCTCCGTCCGGATACGCGCGATCTTGGTCGGCACCTCGAAGACCGAATGCGCCACCTGGCAGGCGACCATGTTGACCTCGTCCATCGAGGTCGCGGCGATCAGCATGTCGCAATCCCGCGTGCCGGCGCGGGCCAGGACGTCGGGATGCGATGCAAAGCCGATCACGCCGGAGACGTCGTACATGTCCGTCAAGCGGCGGACGAGCGCGGCGTTATGGTCGATGACGGTGACCGAATTGCCTTCGTCGGCGAGATGGCGGGCGATTTGCGAGCCTACCTGTCCCGCCCCGCAGACCACGACTTCCATGGAGCACCGTTTTCCGCCCGAAGGGTTCGGGAACGGTGGTGCGGGCGGGCGGCGCTGTCAAGCAAGCGCGGTTGCAGGTGTCTCGATCAGGCGCGCTGGGTCCGATCCGGCGGGCCGGCGCATGCCATCGTCACGTCCCTGGCTGCGCCGCGCGCCGAGTTCTTGCCCCCATCGGCGCCGCGGCGCGGCCAGCGGATCCCCCCAACGGCGCTCGGCGCCCCTCGCCGAACGCCGGGCACGCCATCTCCTGTCAATGAAGCCGAAGTTCGGGTGCGCGATAGGCCCAGGCGACCGGGCCGTGCGCATGCGTCGGCCATGCCGTCTCATGCGCTACGGGCGTGATCAGCGCGCCGGGAAACGGCATCGCCGCCTTTGCCTCGCGCGCATTGCGCGCCCGGATGTAGCCCCCACCGAGCTCACGCCCGGCGACCTCGTCACAGATGAAGAAGCTATAGAACTGCATATCGTCAAGCTCCGGCACGATCCGAAACAGCAACAGACGAACACATTCATCGAGATACGCAACCAGTCAGTCCTGATTTCGGAAACAAAACTGAATGCTGGGTTAATTTATGACCAAATTTCTATCGAATATGGCGCGAAGTTCTACTGATTGCGGCGCCCGCAGAGCGCTGTGCGCTCCGCCGCAGGAAATTGATCAGAAGGCGTTAACCCGCTGAAAGCTTGCCATACAGCTCGAGCTTTCGCGGATAACTTACGGCTCTGCAAAGATAATTAGGAAGATGGCCGACGCCACGAGGAGCTGCGCAGTCGCCACGAAGCACCAACCCGTGATCGCCGATGAGCCTCACGACGCACCAGAGTCCGCTCCGCATGGTTCGGGCGACCGCGCCGCTGCCGCGCTGGCCGTTAAGCGGGCCGGCGCGGCAGGTCGTTCGGTCATTCGTCGATGAGCTCTTCCTCCGCACCTTCGCTCACGGCAACCCTCACGCCGCCGCGCGATGTGGTGCTGACGCCCAGCATCTTGAGCTTGCGATGGAGCGCCGAGCGCTCCATGCCGACGAAACTCGCGGTCTTCGAGATATTGCCGCCGAAGCGGTTGATCTGCGCCACCAGATATTCCCGCTCGAAGAGCTCCCGCGCCTCGCGGAGCGGCAGGGACGCGACCGCGGCCAGGAGCCCGCCAAGCCCCGCCTCGCCCATCTCGCCCGTCGCGCCCGGCAGTTCCTCGGGCTCGATCGTGCGGCTGTCGCTGCCGAGGATCAGCACCTGCTCCATCATGTTGCGAAGTTGCCGGACATTGCCGGGCCAGCTCCGCGTCTGGAGCGCCGCCAGCGCGCCGTCTGACAGCACGCGCCGCGTCAGCCCCTGCTCGCGCGCGAACCGGTCGAGAAAGTGGTTCGCGAGCTCGGGTATATCGTCCCGCCGTCGGTCGAGGCTCGGCACCTCGATGGGCATCACGTTGAGGCGGTGATAGAGATCCTCGCGGAACCGGCCGGCCGTGATCTCGGCCTGCAAGTCGCGGTTCGTGGCCGAAATGACGCGTACATCGACCCGCACGGTCGCGCTGTCGCCGAGCCGCGTGAACGCCTGATCCACCAGCACCCGCAGGATCTTGGACTGCGTGCCATAGGGCATGTCGCCGACTTCATCGATGAAGAGCGTGCCGCCATGCGCCTTCTCGAAGAGCCCCGGCTGCAGACCTCCGCCCGTGCGCACCCGACCGAAGAGAAGCTCCTCCATCCGGTCCGCCTCGACGCTGGCGGCATTGACCACCACGAACGGGCTCTGTCCGCGCTCGGAGTGGTGGTGGATGTACCGCGCCGCCACCTCCTTGCCGGTCCCGGGCCCGCCCGTCAGCAGCACGCGGCTCCCGCCTCGTGCCACGCGGTCGAGCTTGCCGCGAAGTGTCACGATGGCATGACTTTGGCCCACCAGGCGCCAGTTCTCCGCCTCCGCCCGCCGATAGGTCACATTTTCCCGGCGCAGCCGCGAGGCTTCGAGCGCCCGGCTTACGACCACCAGAAGCTGATCCATGTTGAAGGGCTTCTCGATGAAATCGTAGGCGCCCTGCTTCACGGCGGCCACGGCCAGCTCGATATTGCCGTGCCCCGAGATGATCACGATGGGCACGGCGGGATTGTCGCGCTTCACGCGCTTCAGGATCTCGATCCCGTCCATCCGGCTGCCCTGGAGCCAGATATCGAGGATGATCAGGTCTGGCAGAGCCCCGTCGATGGAGGCAAACGCGCTGTCGGCATCGAACGCCTCCCGGGTCGCGTGCCCTTCATCGCTCAGCAGGTCCCCGATCAGGTCGCGGATGTCCGCCTCGTCGTCGACGATCAGAATATCAGCCATGCTCGCTCACGTCCTCTCGTGCTTGCCCGTTGCCGGGTCTTCGCGCCCTTGCGGGCCGTCTCGTTCGTTGTTGCTTGTCGTCGCTTGGTGCCGGCCCGAACGGCCTGCGGGCCGTGGCAGGCGCAGCGTCACCTGCGCCCCGTCGAGCCCGCCGGCATCCCTGCCCCGCCCGCTCGCGTCGCCGAGCGCGATGGTCCCGCCATGCTGCTCGACGATCTTGCGCACGATCGCGAGGCCGAGGCCGGTGCCCTTCTTCCTCGTCGTGACATAAGGATCGGTCAGCCGGTCGCGCCCCTCCTCCGGCAGGCCGATCCCGTTGTCCGCGATATCAACGCGCCAGCCGCGCCCCTTCTCGCTGACGCGCAGGCGGATGCGCCCTGATCCTTTGAGCGCCCCCTTCTCATGCCGTGCCTCTATGGCGTCGGCGGCGTTCTGCAGGAGATTGGTGAGGCACTGGCCCAGAAGCCCGCGATCGGCGGCAAGCGGGATCGGCCTGTCTGGCAGCGCCGTCTCGTACTCGATATGGACCGCCTCCCCGCCCTCGCCCCGCGCCCCCTCCTGCAGCAGCACGGCCTCGCGGATCAGATCGCCGAGATCCACCGTCTCCATAACCGGTTCGGGCATGCGCGCGAAGCGGCTGAAGGCATCGACCATACGCCTGATCTCTCCCGCCTGGCGCGTAATGACGTCCAGCATGCGCTCGAGCTGCGCCCCATCCTCACCGAGGCGGCCGGCGAACTTCTTGCGCATGCGGTCGGCCGAAAGCTGAATGGGCGTCAGCGGGTTCTTGATCTCATGCGCCACGCGCCGCGCCACATCGCCCCATGCCGCCATGCGCTGGGCCGAGGCGAGCGCGGTGATGTCATCGAAGGTGACCACATGGCCTTCCTCAGGTGCATAGGAGTTCTTGAGCGCCACGCGGCAGAGGAACTCCCGCTGCTGCCCCCCGACGGCGACCCGTACCTCGCCGGAACCGACGCCCGAGGGCGAGCGGCTGGACGCCTCCAGAAGCGGCGCGAAGGCTGGCACCGCCTCCTCCATAGTGCGCCCGTGCGCATCCGCCGCGTCGATATCGAGCAGCGTGGTCGCTGCCTGGTTGAGGAGCGTCACACGCCCCTCCCCGTCCAATCCCATGACGCCCGCCGTCACACCGGAAAGCACCGCTTCCGTCAGGCGCCGGCGCCGCTCAGTCTCCTGGTTCGCATGGATCAGCGCATCGCGCTGACCTTTGAGCTGCGCGGCCATGCGGTTGAAACTGCGGGAGAGGATGGAGATCTCGTCGCCGCCCCGTTCCTCCTTGACGCGAACGTCGAGATCGCCCCCGCCGATCCGCTCCGCCGCCCCGGCCAGCCTGCCGACAGGCTTGGCCAGCCGCTCGGCGAAGAGGAGGCCGAGGAGCGTCGAGGAGCAGATCACGAGAAGCGCGAAGCCCACATAGATGAGCGCGAAATCGCGGAGAAGGCTCCCGCGTTCGGCCTCGAGCTGTTCATAGAGCCGGACCGTGTCCTCCGTTTCGTCGAGAAGGCGCAGAACCTCCCCCTCCACGTCGCGGCTCACATAGAGGAAGGCATCGAAGAAGTTCGTCAGGAAGACCAGCGCGCGGATCTCGTTGTTCCGATCGTCGTTCGTGATCACCACCTCGCCGGCACGGGCGCGCGCCACCTCGTCGTCGGTCGGCGGCTCGAAGGCGAAGAGGTAGGAAAACTCGCCGCGGGCGACGATCTCCCGGTCCGAGTTGAAGACGAAGGCTTCCGGCAACTCGCGCAGGATGGCCTGGCTGCGCACCAGTTCGTTGAGCTGCCCGCCGGTCAGACCCCCTTCCTGCTGAGCCGTCCGGTTGAGGTCGTTGGCCATCGCCAGAACGTCGCCGCGGATGTTCTGCCGGTGCTCCCGCTCATAGGCGCGGGCGACGTCGAGCGCGTTGCTGACAACGCTACCGACGCGATCCGAGAACCAGGACTCGATACCGAAATTGACTGAAAGCGTCGCGAAGACCGCGACGATGACGGTCGGGACCAGCGCGACGAGCCCAAAGGTGCCCGCGAGGCGGAGATGAAGCTTCGAGCCGACGCGCCCGGCCTTGCGCGCGGCGATAAGGGTCGCGATCCGGACCGCCAGCACCGCCCCGAAAACGAGGAGATAGAGAGCGTCTGCCGCAAGGATGATGCGCAGGAACGAACTGTCGCCGCCCGCTCCACGCCCGAGCGCAACAACCGTGACGATCGCCAGCACGGGACCGAGCAGGATGAGCGGGATGAGCGTCCGCCGCTCGATCCGCCGCGCCCAGGCGCCGTTGCGTAGCCCGATGCTTGCCGCGCCCATCGGCGCGTCTGCTCCGCTCACTGCCCTCTCCCCGGCCGTACGTTGCGGCACTGGTGTGTCGCGGGCGCCGCATCGCGGCGTGCCCGGGGCGCAACTGTTGCGCGCCTACATCAGTTTTTTGCCGCGTGTGACCGGAATGTCAAGCTCTCTGATTTTTTTGCGGAGTGTGTTTCGATTGATCCCGAGCAGATCAGCCGCTTTCAGCTGATTGCCGCGCGTGGCAGCCATCGTAAGCGCGATCAGCGGCATCTCGACCTCACGCAGAACACGATCGTAAAGCCCAGACGGGGGCAGTCCCTCGCCATGCAGGTTAAAGTAGCGCCTCAGGTGTAGCTCAACCGCCGCACCGAGCGTGCGCCCGACCTCCCCCGCTTCTGGTCCGTCGAGCCCATCACCGCCTTCGCGCGCCGAAAGCTCCGCCTCGACCACCGCCGCGCCCACCAGATCGTCGGGGCAGAGCACCGCGATGCGCCGGACGAGATTCTCGAGCTCGCGAACATTGCCGGGCCAGCGGTGCTGCTTCAGCCGCTCCAGCGCCTCCGCATCTAGCGACTTTCTCGGCAGGCCCTCCTTCTCGGCGCGCGCAAAGAAATGGCGCGCGAGATCCGGGATATCGTCCGCCCGCTCACGGAGCGCTGGAAGCCGGATCGGCACGACATTGATGCGGTAGTAAAGATCCTCGCGAAAACGCCCCTCCGCGATCAGCCCGCGCAGATCCTGATGGGTGGCGGCGACGATGCGCACATCGGCCCGCCGCGGCACCCTTCCGCCAACGCTCGTATACTCGCCCTCCTGCAGCACGCGGAGAAGCCGTGTCTGAGCTTCGGGCGGCATGTCCCCAATTTCATCGAGGAAAAGCGTGCCGCCCTGGGCTTGCTCAAAGCGTCCCGCCGCCCGTTCCGTCGCGCCCGTGAACGCGCCCTTCTCATGCCCGAAAAGCTCGCTCTCGATCAGCTCGCGCGGGATCGCTGCCATGTTGATCGGCACGAAGGGACCGCGCGAGCGCTTGCCGAAGTTATGGAGCGCACGGGCGACCAGCTCCTTGCCCGTCCCGCTTTCCCCAGTGACCATGACGCTGAGATCGGTGTGCATGAGCCGCGCCATGACGCGGTAGACCTCCTGCATCGCTGTCGACCGGCCGATGAGCGGCAGGTTCTGCTCCGCGGGTGCGCCTTCCTCCGATCCGTCGGGCCGGGCCAGCCGGTCGCCGAGACCCTTCTCTACGACCGCCAGAAGTTCCTTCAAATCGAAGGGCTTGGGCAGGTATTCGTAAGCGCCAACTTCAGCGGCGCGGATCGCAGTGAGAACGGTGTTCTGCGCGCTCATCACCACGACCGGCAGATCCGGCCGCTTGCGCCGGATCGCAGGCAGCAAATCGAGCGCATCCCCGTCCGGCATGTGCACGTCGGTAACCACGAGGTTACCTTCGCCCTCCTCGACCATGCGCCACAGCGCAGAGGACGAGCCTGTGGCCCGCACCCGGCAACCGATACGCGCCAACGCCTGGCTGAGGACGGTCCGGATCGCCCGGTCATCATCCGCCACCAGAACGGTACGTCCGCTATCGCCCGACACGTTCATCGGCCCATCTCCGTCCAGCCCTATCGCCCGGCGCCCACTGGCTCGGCCGTCTCGATCGTCTCCGCCGCCGCGATGTCCCGCGCGCTGGCGATGGGCAGACGCAGCTTCATGCGCGTCCAGCCCGGCTCGCTCTCGCAGGAAATCACGCCGCCATGGTCCGTCATCGCCTTGGAGACGAACGCGAGCCCGAGGCCCGAGCCATTGTTCTTCGAGGTCACGAAGGGCTCGAAGATATGGCGCTTCATCTCGTCGGGCACGCCGCTGCCGTTGTCGGCGATGGTCACCTGGAGCGGCAATGACGCCCGCTTGCCCGAAGGACCGACGACCTTGATTCCGGCACGGTAGCCCGTACGCACCGTGATCAATCCGCCAACTTCTGGCGTGGCTTCGCCGGCGTTCTTCAACAGGTTTATGAAGATCTGGATCAGCTGGTCCGGATCGCCCATGACCGGCGGCAGCGAGGGGTCGTACTCCTCGATGAACCGTGCGTGCCGTGCAAACCCGGCCTTCGCGGCCTTCACCGCCCGGTCGAGCACGTCGTGGATGTTCACCGGCACGGAGTGGCGTGGCCCGATGGCGCCAAATTCCTCGACCTGGGCGAGGAGACTGCTGATCCGGTCCGCTTCGGCGCGGATCAGCTCGGTCAGCTCACGATCCCGCTCGCCAAGGTTCATCTCCAGAAGCTGGGCGGCGCCCGAGATGCCGGCCAGCGGGTTCTTGACCTCATGCGCCAGCATGGCCGCCATACCGGTCATCGAGCGTGCCGCATCGCGATGGGTGAGCGAGCGATCCATCGAATCCGCGATCGCACGCGGCTGCAGCATCAGCAGCAGAGGCCGCCCTGCCCCAGCCCCGCCGATCTGTGCGACCGAAAGATCGACGAGCCGCGTCGGCGCCTCAGGCCAGGAAAGCTCGACGTCGTAATCCGCCATACTGATCCCATCGCGCGCCGCCTGCTCCACGAGCGCCATGACGCGGCTGCCCGAGCCCGCATACTCCGACAGCCGCCCGCCCTTGAGCTGCCGTTCGGAGGCCGCCAGGAAATGCTCTGCGGTGGCGTTCACCGCCAGGATCTCGCCCTCGGGCGAGAGCACGAGCGCAGGGTTCGGCAGCGCGTTCCAGAGCGCACCTTCGTCCAGATCGGGCATCATGCTGCCAGCGCCTCCTCCGCAGCCTCGAGCGGCGGAACGCCGTCACGCAAAAGCCTTGCCACGTCTGCCGGTGTCTCGGCCCGCATCAGCGCGGCACGGAGCGCGCCGGAGCCCGGCAACCGCGCGAGATACCAGCCAAGATGCTTGCGCGCCGTCCTGAGGCCGATCTCCGGGCCGTAGTGGTCGAGCTGCGCCGCGTGATGGCGACAGATGAGCGCTGCCAGCGCAGCGCCGCGAGGTGCTGCGAGGACAGGCCGACCCGCGAGCCCCGCCGCGATCTGAGCCGGCACCCATGGCGCGCCCTGCGCCCCACGCCCCACCATCACCGCGGCGGCGCCGGAGGCTGCCAGTGCCGCGCGGGCGCTCGCGAGGTCGACGATATCCCCATTCGCGATGACCGGTACGCGCACGGCCTCGACCACCGCGCGGATCGACGCCCAGTCCGCCCTGCCCCTGTAGAAGTCGCATCGGGTACGTCCGTGTACGGTGATCGCCTGCACGCCGGCTGCCTCCGCCCTCACCGCAATCTGCGGCGCGTTCATGGCACCCCGGTCCCAGCCGAGCCGCATCTTCAGCGTTACGGGTACGTCGACGGCGTCGACGACGGCCTCGACAAGCGAGAGCGCATGGTCCGGATCCCGCATCAGCGCGGAGCCCGAAAGCCCGTTCGTCACCTTCTTGGCGGGGCATCCCATGTTGATGTCGATAATGCGCGCGCCGTCGCCTGCGAGCCTGCGCGCCGCCTCCGCCATCCAGCGTGCCTCGCGTCCCGCGATCTGCACGGCAGTGAGCGCGTCGCCCGCCGCGAGCTCCGCTTTCTGCCGTACGGAAGGCTTGGCCTCGACCATCTCGCGGCTCGCCACCATTTCGGATACCACGAGCCCCGCGCCGTATTCGGCGACGATTGAACGGAAAGGCCGGTCCGTAACGCCTGCCATGGGCGCAAGGATCACCGGCTCTTTGATGACGATATGGCCAATCTTCAGTGTCATGCTCAATTCCTCGGCACACCCCATAGCGTAAACGCTGCCCCTTGTCTCGCACAACCCACCCTCATAGAGAGCAGCCGGACAAGGCGCGCATCGAGGTGCGCCGATCCAGAGCCCGAGCAGGCCGGGAGGCTCATGCAGGTCGCCGCCGTCATCGTCGCCGCCGGGCGCGGCCTCCGCCTCGGTGGGCCAGTGCCGAAGCAGTACCGCGAGATCGGCGGGCGCATGGTGCTTTGCCGCACGATCGCCGCGGCGCTGGCAAATCCTCGCATCACGCGTGTCCTGACCGCCATCACCGAGGATTGCCGCAGCCTGTATGACGAGGCCGTGGCGGGCATCGCCGATCCCCGCCTCACCGCGGCCATTCCCGGCGGTGCGGAGCGGGCGGACACGGTGCGCCTCGCGCTAGAGGCGCTGGAGCCTACGGCGCCCGATATCGTCCTCGTCCACGACGCCGCGCGCCCGTTCGCGTCGGCCGGCCTCTGGGAGGCGCTGATCGACGCCGCCGCCGGCAGCGAGGGCGCCATCGCGGCCGAGCCGGTGGTCGATGCGCTCTGGGCCGAGGGCGCCGGCACCGATGGCGCCGTTCCAACCGGCTGCTGCGACGCGCCGCGCCCTCGCGCCGGCCTTTGGCGCGCGCAGACACCGCAGGCCTTTCCCTTCGCGGCCCTCCTCGCCGCCCACCGCACGGAAGCGGAGAGCGACGCGCCGAGCGCGCTCGACGATGCGGAGGTCTTCCGCCGCTCCGGCGGCACGGTCCGCCTCATCCCCGGCGAGCCCGACAACTTCAAGATCACGACGCCCGCCGACCTCGCCCGCGCCGAGCGCCTGGTCGCCGAAAGGGAGCCTGCCATGCCGAGCCGCATCGACGTCCGCACCGGCCACGGCTTCGACGTCCACCGCTTCGGGCCGGGCGATCATGTCATGCTCTGCGGCGTCGCCGTACCCCATAGCCACGGTCTCGTCGGTCATTCGGACGCAGATGTCGGCCTCCATGCGCTGGCGGATGCGCTCTACGGCGCGCTTGCGGAGGGCGACATCGGCACCCATTTCCCGCCCTCCGATCCGCAATGGAAGGGTGCCGAGAGCCATGTCTTCCTGGCCCATGCCGGCCAGCGGGTCACAGCCCGCGGCGGGCGCATCTCGAACGTCGATGTCACGCTTCTTTGCGAGCGGCCGAAGATCGGGCCGCATGCCGAGGCCATGCGGGCGGAGATCGGGCGCATCCTCGGCCTCGCGACCGACCGCATCGGCCTCAAGGCCACCACGATGGAGCGCATGGGCTTTGTCGGGCGGGAAGAAGGGATGGGCTGCATCGCCACGGCGACCGTGATCCTGGGAGAGACCTCATGAGCCTGGCCGAACGTATCGCGACGCTCTTCGGCATCGGGCTCATCCCCGGGCCTCAGGGCACCATCGCCAGCCTCGCGACCCTGCCGCTGGCCTGGCTCCTCCACGTGATCGGCGGCTTCTGGCTCTTCCTGCCGGCCTCTCTCGCGATCGCGGCGCTGGCCTGGTGGGCGACGCACGAGACGCTGGCGGCGCGCGGCGTGACCGACGGCGACCCGCAGGACATCGTGATCGACGAGGTGGCGGGTCAGCTCATAGCCTTCTGGCCGCTCTCCCTCGGCCTCACGCTCACGGGTGCGGCCGCGCATGTCTGGCCCTGGCCGGGCGTCGTTGCCGCATTCCTCCTCTTCCGCCTCTTCGATATCTGGAAGCCGGGCCCCGTCGGATGGGCGGAGCGGCTGCCGGGAGCGACGGGCATCATGGCGGATGATTGCCTCGCCGGCATCGCCGCGGCCATCGTGGCGGCCCTTGCCGCGGGAGTTGCCCATGGATGGTTCTGACCACCTCGCCGAGCTCGCGGAGGGGCTGCTCACCGTCTGCGCCAAGAAGCAGCTCATGGTCTGCACGGCGGAGAGCTGTACGGGCGGGCTCATCACCGCGGTGCTGACGGACATCCCCGGCTCGTCGGCGGTGGTGGAGCGCGGCTACGTTACCTACTCGAACGAAGCGAAGACCGAGATGCTGGGCGTGCCCGCCGCTCTCATCACGCAGCATGGCGCCGTCTCCGAGCCGGTGGCCCGTGCCATGGCCAAGGGTGCCCTCGTCAGAAGCCGCGCCGACCTTGCAGTTGCCGTCACGGGCATCGCGGGTCCAGGCGGCGGGGGACCGGCCAAGCCTGAGGGCCTTGTGCATTTCGCCTGGGGCTCCAGCGTCGGCGATTTCGAGCATGAGCGCGTGGAGTTCGGCGCCCTCGGCCGCGGCGCCGTCCGCGCCGCGACGGTCGAGCACGCGCTTGCCCGCCTCCTCCAGATGGCAAAGCAGCAATGAGCGCTGCGACCAAGGCACCCGGCCTGCCCGAAGACGACCTCGACGCGATGATCGACGCTGCGTGGAAGCGCCTCGAGCGCGGGGCTGCGGACAAGCGCGCCGCCTTCAACACGCTCCAGATCGCCACGCTCGGCCCCCAGGGCTGGCCCGAGCAACGTACCGTCATCCTCCGCCGCGTGGAGACCGCCGAGCGGCGCGTGACGATCCACACGGACAGGCGCAGCGCCAAGGCCGCGGAGATCGAGGCGGACGGCCGCGTCTCCCTCCTCTTCTGGGATGCCCGTGCGAAGCTCCAGCTTCGCCTCTGGGGCCAGGCGCGGCTCCTGACCGACGACCCTCTCACCGACGAGGCGTGGGATCGTCTAACGGCGCATGGCCGTCGCATCTATCGCACGCCCGTCCCGCCCGGCCGCACGCTCCGCGCGCCGGAAGACGGCGACGGTCTGCGCGACGACGACGGTCGCAGCGTCTTCGCCGCCATCCCCATCACCGTCATGCGCCTGGAATGGCTGCACCTGCGCACCGGCGGCCATCGACGCGCCCGGTTCGAGCCGGCGGCCGAAGGCTGGCAGGGCCGCTGGCTCGGCCCCTGACCGGGTCGGTCCGCGCGTTCAGAGACCGCAGCCCCGACGGAAGCCTTGCCGCGCCCGGCTGGTCCCGGTCATGTCCATCTCCACAACCCGCTCTCCGCCCGGCGCAGTGAGCGTCAGCGTGGCACCTTGCGCGAACCGGTCGAGGATCGCGCCGTTCGTCAGCCAGCGCGCGACGAAGGCACCGTCCGCGGCGTCATAGTGGCCATCGATCGGGTACGTATGCACCTCGCCGTTGCCCATCGCGATCCGAAGCGTCATAGAACCGCTGCCGTCGTCGACACTGCGCATCCCGGCGAACGGCCCGCCAGACACCGTCACGTAGAGCGATGCATTCTCGGCTATGCAGGCGATGCGGACCGTCACGCCGCCCGACGCCGCGACCGCCGAGCCACCGCGCACCGCGACGCTGTGCTGCCACGCTGCTGCGGCCGGGCCGGCATAGAGGAGGGCGAGAAGGAGAACGAACCGCATGGCGCCGCTCCGATGGGTCAGGACCGTGCGAAGAAGGTAGGGGCGACCAGCCTACAGGTCGATCCGGCCATGCCCTCTCTCGTCTCGCCCTCCTCAATGCGGGGCGGCGTAAGAGGCGTCCTCGGGTGCACCGTAGATCTCGGCTGCCCGGCGTTCGAAGGCGCGCACTATCCGCTGCATCGCCTCGTTGAAGACAAGACCGACCACCGATTGCAGCGCACGGCTCTTGAGCTCGAAATCCACATAGAAATCGACCTCGCAGCGCCCGCCCGGCCGTTCCTTGAACTCCCAGTGATTGTTGAGATAGCGGAAGGGTCCGTCGAGATACTCGACATCGATGACCAGGCGCTCGGGATCCAGCGTGACCCGGCTGCCGAACTTCTCGCGAAAGACCTTGAAGGAGATGACGAGGTCCGCGTCGATCTGCTCACGCCCGTCCTCCAGCGTCTCGCGTTTGCGCACCCGGCAGGCCGCACACCAGGGCAGAAACTTCGGATACTCCCCGATATCCGCCACCAGCGTATAGAGCTGGTCTGGCGTGTAAGGCAGCACCTTCTTCTCCGCATGCGTCGGCATACGCTTCTCTCCCGCGCCGCGGCTCTCCGCGGCCGCTACTCGCCTTCTCCGCCTAGCGCGAACCGGGCGCCGGGGCCAGCCCGCGACCCGTCGCCTTCCCGCCACGCCGGTCGCCCTCCGTCAAGGCCGGAACTTGATAAGCGGCAATTCTTTCTAGCTTACGCGCGATGGAAGTGATCGGGCCGCGTTCCGTCGAACGCACAGGCGACAACTCGCCGGCAAAAACCCTCGCAGGCTATGTCTGGCGTATGAGCGGATGGCATCAGGTGGCAGCCTCCGTTCTCGCGCTCGGCGTGGCCGCGCTTTCGCTCGCACCGCTCGAGCTGCAGCGCCGCGTCATCGACAACGCCATCGCCGAGAAGGACGAGGACCTGCTCGTCACCCTCGCGATCGTCTACCTCGCCGCAGTGCTGCTGCACCGCGTGCTGCGTTACAGCCTCGTCGTCTTTCAGGGATGGCTGTCCGAAAGCGCCACGCGCTACAGCCGCCGCCACATATCGCGCCTGCTCTGCGCGAAGTCGGGGGACGAGGACGGCGTCAAGGAGCCTGGCCGCGCAGTCTCCGTCCTCGGAGGAGAGCTCGACCGGCTGGGCGGCTATGTCGGCGAGGTGCCGAGCCAGGCCGTCTCGGGCATTGCGACGCTGCTCGGCACGGGGCTCTACATGGCCCTCGTGCAGCCCAAGGTCGCGCTCATCGGCTTCGTGCTCCTCCTGCCCCAGATTATACTCGTCCCGCTCATGCAGCAGCGTCTCAATCGGCTGAACGAGAAGCATGTGGAGGGCATCCGCGAGCTGGGCGACGACGTGGCGGAGATGGGCAACAGCGTCGAGCTCGCCGAGCCGCTTCTGCGCATCTATCGCGTGCGCATGCGCATCCACATCTGGAAGGGGCTCATGAAGTCCCTTCTCGGCCTCGCAAGCCATCTCGCGCCGCTGGGCATCCTCGTTTGGGGTGGCATGCTGGTCCTGGACGGCGAAACCAGCCTCGGCGTCGTCGTCGCCTTCGTGAACGGTTTCGAGCGGATGCAATCGCCCGCCAAGGAGTTGGTGAAGCTCTACCGCCAGACCGCGAACGCCACGGTGCAGCATCGCATGGTCGCGAGCTGGATCACCGAAGGCGGCATTCCGGACGATCTGCCTCCGCCGAAGAAGGTCTGAGCCGAGCCCGGGCCGATGCGGCTCGCCCTCGCGTCCTAGACCGCCTTTGCCGCCCGGGCGGCGCGAAGCCGGGCGAAGTCGTCGCCGGCATGATAGCTTGAGCGTGTCAGCGGCGTCG
Source organism: Pseudomonadota bacterium (assembly GCA_039030915.1). Classification (GTDB taxonomy): domain Bacteria; phylum Pseudomonadota; class Alphaproteobacteria; order Rhodobacterales; family Rhodobacteraceae; genus Thermohalobaculum. The sequence goes on from JBCCDG010000001.1 coordinate 67,111, forward strand.
CGGAGACCATGAGGAAGCCCTTGGCATAGGCCGCCTTCTCATAGGCCGCGAAAGCGTCCGGCGTGATATACTCCGCCACACGGTGATGCTTGGGCGTCGGCTGCAGGTATTGCCCGATGGTCAGAAAGTCGACATCCGCCGCGCGCATGTCGTCCATCACCTGCAGGACTTCCTCGCGCCGTTCCCCGAGGCCAACCATCAGGCCGGACTTTGTGAAGGACTGCGGATCGAGCTCCTTCACCCGCTGCAGAAGCCTCAGCGAGTGGAAGTACCGCGCGCCCGGCCGCACTTCGGTGTAAAGGCCCGGCACCGTCTCAAGGTTGTGGTTGAAGACGTCCGGCTGCGCCTCGACAACCTCCTCCAGCGCGCTTTCGGGACAGCGGAGGAAATCGGGCGTCAGCACCTCGATGGTCGTGTCGGGGCAGCGCCGGCGCACCGCGCGGATCGTCTGTGCGATATGTCCGGCCCCGCCATCGGGAAGATCGTCCCGGTCGACCGAGGTGACGACTACGTGGTTCAGCCCCAGCTTTGCCACCGCATCCGCAACCCGCGCAGGCTCGAACACATCGAGCGCATCGGGCCGACCCGTGGCGACGTTGCAGAAGGTGCAGCCGCGGGTACAGATCTCGCCCATGATCATCATGGTCGCGTGGCCCTGGCTCCAGCACTCGCCCACATTCGGGCAGCCCGCCTCTTCGCAGACCGTGACAAGCTTGTGCTCACGTATGATGTCGCGGGTCTGGCGATAGCCCTCGGAGGTGGGCGCCTTCACGCGGATCCAGGGCGGCTTCGCAGGGCTCGCATTGTCCGCGCGATGGGCCTTCTCAGGGTGTCGGCCAGCCCGATCCTTCAGGTCGCGCGCCTTCTTCGTCCGCCCCTTGATCTCTTCTCGATCTCCAGCGCCGGTGTCGGTCGTCGTCATGGGCTCCTCCATAACGAGGATATAACAGCGCGGCGCCCGTTCTTCGAGGTGTCAATTCCGCCTGCCGGTTCGTCCGCCCAGGAATGCGCCGATAGAACGCATTTCGGAACGAAACGAGCGGGAAGCCCTTGAAGAGTGACAGAACCGCTCTCCTTTTCAGCGACCGAGATAGCGGAGACATCGATGAACATGACGCCTGACAGCGAGCAGTTCGTGACCGGCAAGGGTAAGACCGCCAAGCGGCCGAACTGGATCGAGAAGAACCATTCCGCCGCGGCCGCGCACAATGCAAAGCCGTTTCCCATCATCGGCGACCGTCCGCTCTTGCACGGCGACGCCAAGACCATCGCGTCGTCGAGCGCCGAGGTGAAGGAGGCGTTCAAGGACATTCCGACGCGTCTCGCGCTCGCGGGCTGTTATATGATCTTCTGGGGCACTGCCGCGGCGATTGCGATCGGCCTCTATCTGGGCTGATCTTCCTAGGCATCGCGCCTACCCGCGGAGCCATGGTTCAGCATCGTCGCCCGCGAGGGAGACGATGCCATGGACGAGAACACCGCCGGCCTGTACCGCCTGCACCAGAGCCGCGCCGAGGGCCTCTCGCGGTTCCTCAAGGAATTTGTCTACGGCGGCAATGACGGGATCGTAACGACCTTTGCCGTTGTCGCGGGCTTCGCCGGCGCCGGGTCGGAAGATGTAGGCCGCATCGGCGCGGTCGCTGTCCTCCTCTTCGGTCTCGCCAACCTGCTCGCCGATGCGTCCGCCATGGGGCTCGGCGCCTTCCTCTCCGCCAGATCCGAGCAGCATCGCTACAGCGCACTCCGTGCCCGCATCATGGCGGAGATCGAACGGGGTCGCGGGCTGACGGACGAGCTGCGCGCCGTTCTCCGGTCACGCGGGCTTTCGGATCGCGACACCGATACGCTGGGGACCACGCTCGAGCGCGCGCCGGAGCTTCTCGCCGATCTTCGCCTCCATTACGGCGCCGGGCTCGCCGATCCCGCCGGAGACAGCGCGCTGGCGAGGGGCATTGCGACCTTCACCGCCTTCATCCTCTTCGGCGCGATCCCGCTGGCCCCTTACTTCCTGCTGCCGCCCGACACCGGGACGTTCGGCATCTCCGTGGCCGCCACCGCCGGCGCGCTCGCAGCGCTGGGCATTCTCCGCTGGTCCGTGACGCGGGAGCCGCTCTGGCGCGCATTGGGCGAGACGATACTGATCGGCGGGGTCTGCGCGCTCATCGCCTTTACGGTCGGGCTCACCTTCCGGGCCTGACAGACGGTTGAGGGCGGCGCGCGCTCCGTCTATCCCGGGCGGATGACAGAACCGATCCACATCATCGGCGGTGGCATGGCCGGCAGCGAGGCCGCCTGGGCCGCCGCAAATCTCGGCATTCCCGTCGTGCTGCACGAGATGCGGCCGGAGGTGCAGACCTTCGCGCATCAGACCCAGGGGCTTGCGGAGCTCGTCTGCTCCAACTCCTTCCGCTCAGACGATCACGAAACGAACGCCGTCGGCCTTCTCCACGAGGAAATGCGCCGCGCGGGCTCGATCATGATGTCGGCCGCGACGCTCGCGCAGGTACCTGCCGGCAGCGCGCTGGCAGTCGATCGAGAGGTTTTCTCGGCGGAGGTCACGCGCCGCTTGGAGGCGCATCCCCTCATCACCATCTCCCGCGGAGAGATCGCGGGCCTGCCGCCAGAGGACTGGTCGAGCGTCATCGTCGCGACCGGCCCTCTTACCTCCCCCGCCCTCGCCGAGGCGATCCGGGGCCTTACGGGCGAGGAAAGCCTTGCCTTCTTCGACGCCATCGCGCCCATCGTCCATGCCGACAGCGTGGATATGAGCCGCGCCTGGTTCCAGTCCCGCTACGACAAGGGCGAGACGGAGGAGGAGCGCACCGCCTACCTCAACTGCCCCATGGACGAGGCGCAGTATAACCGCTTCATCGACGCGTTGCTCGCAGCACCCAAAACGGAGTTCAAGGAGTGGGAGCGCGACACGCCCTATTTCGAGGGCTGCCTGCCCATCGAGGTCATGGCCGAGCGCGGGCGCGAGACACTGCGCTGGGGTCCGCTCAAGCCCGTGGGCCTCACCAATCCGCATCAGCCGGACCGCAAGCCCCACGCGGTCGTCCAGCTGCGCCGCGAGAATCGGCTCGGCACGCTCTACAATCTCGTCGGCTTCCAGACGAAGCTGAAATACGGTGCGCAAGCTGAGGTCCTCGGCCTCATTCCGGGATTGGAAAACGCCCGCTTCGCGCGGCTCGGCGGTATACACCGCAACACTTTTCTCAACAGTCCCAGGCTCTTGGACGCCACAATGCGCCTCAGCGCACAGCCGCGCCTCCGCTTCGCCGGACAGATCACGGGCGTGGAGGGCTATGTCGAAAGCGGCGCGATGGGCATCCTCGCCGGCCGCTTCGCCGCCTTCGAGCGGCTCGTCCGCCCACTCGCCCCACCGCCGCGGGAGACGGCGATGGGCGCGCTTCTCGCGCACATCACGGGCGACGCAGAGGCCGAGACCTTCCAGCCGATGAACGTCAATTTCGGCCTCTTCCCCCCGCTCGCGGAGGCACGCAAGGGACGTAGGGGCAAGCGGGAGCGCGCGATGGGCTATACCGACCGCGCGAAGGCGGCCTTCGATGCCTGGCTCGGCGAAACCGGCGCGCCCTGCGCCCCTGCGGCTTGACGGCGGCTTGCCCTCCGAATCGCTCTCTGTGTTAGTTTGCGACATGAAGATGTCGCAAACGGCACAGGGAGATTAAGATCCATGACCGCTCAGGAAACGCGAAAGCGGCTCGATACCGTCTACGGCGTCTCCGGCCCGGAAGCGACGCGCAGCTTTTACGACGACTGGGCCGCGAGCTACGACGACGAGCTTGGCGAGCACGCCTATGTCACGCCCGAGCGGTGCGCTGCCGCACTCGCGGCCCATGCTTCGGATCGCGCGCAGCCCGTGGCCGATTTCGCCTGTGGCACCGGGCTCTCCGGTGCGGCGCTGCGGGATGCGGGCTTCACCACCATCGACGGGTTCGACCTCTCGCCCGGCATGCTCGACAAGGCCCGCGCCCTCGGCATCTATCGCAACCTCGCCGTTGCAGATCTTTCCAAGCCCCTGAAACTAAAGGCTGGCGTTTACGCCAACGCCGCTGCGGTCGGCTGCATCACCACTGACTACATGCCCGTCACGGTGATCGACGATATCCTCGGCAAGCTACCCAAGGGCGGCTGCTTCGTCTTCTCCGTTAATGACCGCGCCGCGGCGGACAGACGGATCGAGGGGCGCATCAACGAACTCATCGACTGCGGCTGGGCGGAGCTTCTGCACAGCGAGCACGGCGACCACATCCCGAAGATCGGCCTCGGCGCTACGGTCTACGTGCTGCGACGGCGCTGACCGCTTCTCATCCCCCCGCCCGCATGGCATGCTTCCGCAGGGGACATCTCGGAGGGGATCATGCAGTTCGGGCAGAGCCTGTCGCGTGCAGCGATCGCGACGGCGTTATTCATCTTGACCTTTACGGCAGGTTCGGCCGCACGGGCCGAATACAATCCGTGCGATTTCTCGGGCGGGGACGAAGCCTGCAAGGTCCAGGGCGGGGAGTACCGCGTCCTGAAGCCGGCGGGCGAGGGACCCTTCCCGGTCCTCGTCTATCTCCACGGCTCCCTCGGCGAGGCGGACCTCGTCTACAAGAACGCCGCGATCCGCCAAGCCATCGTCGACAGGGGCTATGTCCTGCTCGTTCCTCGCGCGCTCGACGTGGTGAACTATACCGTCGGCCGCGGCACCGGCTGGTCGCTCCGCTCGCGCGGCACCCATCCGCGGGACGATATCGGCTTCATCCGCAACGTGCTTTCGCATGTGGAGCGGGAGTACCGGATCGACCGGCGCCGCGTGCTCTTTGCAGGGCAGTCCGACGGCGGCTTCCTGATCTGGGAGATCGCGTGCCACGAGCCCGGCATGGCAGCCGCCTATGCGAGCCATGCGGGCAGCTATGGCGGCCCCCTGCCCGCCAGCTGCGCCTCCCCCGCCCGTTTCCTCCAGACCCATGGCCAGCGCGACAGCATCGTGCCCTTCGAGGCGGAACGAATGTCGCCGGACGGGCGGCGCCTCTCCTCGGCCAACCCGCTCGAGGGGCTTGATCTCCTTGCCCATTCCAATGGCTGCGAGACCTTCGATGAGGCGAATGTCGCACGTTATCAGGGGTTTGAGCGGCGAAGCTGGCGGAGCTGTCAGGGCGGTGCCTCGCTCGAATACTGGGTGCATGGCGGCGGGCACGGCTATCCGCGGCACTGGCTCTCGGCCGTGCTGGACTGGTTTGAGGGCTTCGATTTCGAACCGCCGAAGCCCGGCCAGCGCGTTGTCCGCCGTGTCGGCCAGCCGAGCGAGGCGCGTGCCGGCCGGTTCAAGGCCGTCTCGGGGGCATCGAACCGCTTCAAGACCATCCCCAGCGACTGAACGGGCGCAGGCAGGGATGTCTCGCGGCCTGCGCGGCCGACATCATCGCCGTTGGCGCTCACGGCTCTCCCGCAATGTCACCAGCGCCCGCTGAGCGTGCGCCAGAGATAGGCCGCGGCGCGTCCGGAGTGCCCCCTCTCAACAACCCGAGCCGGCAGGGGGTGCCCACCGCCGGGCAGGCCGTCCGCCGCGGCGCGAAGGTCGCGTTCCGCGCGCCAGAGCGGCAGGAAGGCGGGCGCCGCCGCCCGGCCAAGTGCGCCGCGATACTGCCGCAGCTTGCGAAGCGCCGCGCGCCCCTCGGCCGAGAGGCGGGCAATCACGGCCGCCGTCTCGGGCGTCACGTCGCCGCGGGCGAGCCGACCCTGCGCTTCGCCCTCTATCTCCGGCAACAGCGCCCTGCCCTCACCGGCCAACGCCACCGCGTTCCGGATCGCAAAGGCCCGCGCCGCCGCCGCGCCAGCTGCCGCTGCCGCATCCGAAGCGCCCGGCGTGTCGCGAAGACCCAGCACATGGAGAACCAAGCGATGCCAGGCGCCGAAGCGCGCATCGGCCCAGATCTCGAAGCCGGCATCGTCCAGCGGGGTCTGAAGCTCGCAGTCGCGCCCGTCGATCAGCCTCCGTGTCTCCGCGACCCCGCCGTCCCCCAGCGGTCCGGTCAGGAGATCGTGGAGAGGCTCCACCACCTGATGAGCCGCCGGCGCCTTGCCGGCCGCCGCCGCTTCGACCCGGTCCCGCCAGAACTGGAGGCGCATGGCGGCCAGCATCGGCCCCTCGGCCACGCCGCCCGCCTTCGCCGTCGCACGACTGAGCTCGATGTCGAAGGCCGTGAGAACCATCAGCCGCTCGCGCGCGGGCTCCGGTGCGAAGAGGGCCGCGTGGAAGTGGTCGGGGTCGAGGCGGCGGACGAGATCGGCAGGGGCGCTCAGCGCGACGCCGCCAGGGTCGCCACGCGGAATGTCCCCGCTCACGCGCCTTCCGTCCGCCCGAGCCTCAGGCCGGCGACCCGCCCACGCTCGTCGCCGGGCGCGAAGATGGCGGCCCGACCGTCGCTCCCGCCTGCTCCGCCGGGCGAAGCGGCCTGTGCGGCGGCACCCGCCCGCAGCAGCCGATAGATGATCGCGTCCTCCAGGGCCTGAAACGACGCGTCCACGATATTTGCCGAGACGCCGACGCTCGACCAGACCTCCCCCGTCGCATCCGTCGCATCGAGCAGCACGCGCGTCACCGCCTCGGTGCCCGCCCCGATGATGCGTACGCGGAAATCCACGAGCCGCATGTCGTCGATAAAGCGCTGGTAGCGACCGAGATCCTTCGACAGCGCAAGGGCCAGCGCGTTGACCGGCCCCTGATCCGCCTGGCTCTCCGGGTCCATCGAGGTCGCGACCGACATCATCGACTGACCGTCCACCGTGACCTCCACCACCGCCTCGGAAAGCGAAATGCGCTCGCCCAGCGCGTTGAACCGGCGCTCCACGATCACACGGTACCGGTTGATCTCGAAAAAGGCCGGCAGCTGGCCCAGCATCCGCCGCGCCAGGATCTCGAAGCTCGCGCCCGCGCTGTCATAGGCATAGCCCCGGTCTTCCCTATCCTTCACCTCGGACAGGAGCGCCGGCAGCCGCGCATCCTTGGCATCCACCTCCATTCCCGCCTCCCGCAGACGGCTGATGAGGTTGGCCCGCCCCGCCTGGTTCGACATCGGGATGACACGGGCGTTCCCCACCGCCTCGGGCGCCACATGCTCATAGGTCGTCGGGTCCTTCACGATGGCCGAGGCGTGGAGCCCCGCCTTATGCGTGAAGGCCGCGGAGCCGATATAGGGCGCGTGCCGGTTCGGTTGGCGGTTGAGGATGTCGTCGAGCATGGCGGAGACGCGGCGAAGCTCCTTAAGCGCCTCCGCCTTCACGCCCGTCTCGAACCGGCTGGCATAGGGTTCCTTCAGGAGGAGCGTCGGGATGATCGAGCAGAGATTGGCGTTGCCGCAGCGCTCCCCCAACCCGTTGAGCGTGCCCTGGATCTGTCGCGCGCCGGCCTCGACGGCCGCCAGCGTGCCCGCGACCGCCGTCTCCATATCGTTATGCGTGTGGATGCCTGTGTGCTCGCGGCCGAAGCGTTCGGCCACCGCCGCCGTCGCCGCCGCGATCTGGCCGGGCAGCGTGCCGCCATTGGTGTCGCAGAGCACGACCCAGCGGGCTCCGCCCTCGAGTGCGGCTTCGAGGCAGGCGAGGCTGTAGGCGGGGTTCGCGGCATAGCCGTCGAAGAAATGCTCGGCATCGAAGAGCGGCTCGCGGCCGAGTGCCCTCAGATGCGCCATCGAGTCACGGATCGCCTCGAGGTTTTCCTCGAGCGTGACGCCGAGCGCCCGCTCCACGTGGAAATCGTGCGCCTTGCCTACGAGGCACACGGCCTGCGTCCGCGCGTTCGTGACCGCGGCCAGCGTGTCGTCATTGGCCGCCGAGCGTCCGACCCGCTTCGTCATGCCGAAGGCCGTGAACGTGGCGCGCTTCAGGGACGGCGGCCGGTCGAAGAACTCGCTATCCGTTGGGTTCGCCCCCGGCCAACCCCCCTCGACATAGTCGATCCCCAACGCATCTAGCGCCGCCGCGATCCGCCCCTTGTCCGCCGCCGAGAAGTCGACGCCCTGCGTCTGCTGCCCGTCCCGAAGCGTGGTGTCGAAGAGCCAGAGCCGCTCCCGCGTGCCGTCGGTCGTCATGTCGTCGATTCCCTCAACTTGGCTGGGTCGAAGCCCGGCGCGAGGGTCCAGGTTGCGCCCTCAGGGGTATCCGTCACCTCGACGCCGGCAGCGGCGAGGCCTTCGCGGATCGCATCCGCCCGCGTGAAATCCTTCGCCTTCCGCGCACCCGCCCGATCAGCCAACAGGGCATCGATACGCTCCGAAACGAGTGCGTCGAGCAGAAGCTTCTCCGCCTCCGCAATACTTTGAATACTCTCCGCGCCTTCGAGCTGATCAAAGCCCAGGAGCCAGAGCCCAGAGCAGAACATTTCGGCAGCTTCAGTGATAAACCGCTCCTCTAGGCGGTTGTCGAGAAGTCGCTGAGCCATGACGTCAATACCGCGGAGGGCATTCCATGTGTTCAGGTTGTTTGCAAGCTGCGGCAGCACTGCTTGAGATGTCTTCGCCTCGCGGTTCTCGATAACGTCATAGCCCAAGTGACGAGCAGCATCGAGTGCACGCCTCCACCGTGAAATCACCTTGCTCGCCTCATCGACGGCATGAGCAGTCCAGTCGAGTGGCTGTTTGTAGTGTGTCTTCAGCAGAACGTAGCGGATGACTTCGCCGGGGATGCCTTTCGCGCGGAGGTCGGCGACGGTGATGAAGTTGCCGAGGGATTTCGACATCTTCTCGCCTTCGACCATTAGGTAGCCGTTGTGCATCCAGATATCGGCCATGTCGTCCACGCCGTGCGCGGCGCAGGACTGGGCGCGTTCGTTCTCGTGATGGGGGAAGACGAGGTCGATGCCGCCGCCGTGGATTTGGAAGCGGTCCCCGAAGATCGGGCCCAGGATCGCCTTCGCCATGGCCGAGCATTCGATATGCCAGCCGGGGCGGCCGCGGCCCCAGGGGCTCTCCCAGCCCGGCTGATCGTCGGAGGACGGCTTCCAGAGCACGAAGTCCATCGGATTGCGCTTGTAGGGGGCGACATCGACCCGCGCGCCCGCCAGAAGCTCGTCCGTCGAGCGGCGGGAGAGGCTACCGTAGCCCTCCCAGCTCTCGACTGCGAAGAGCACATGACCCTCCGCCTCATAGGCATGGCCCTTCGCGATCAGCGTCTCGATGAGGCGCACCATGTCCGCCGGCTTGTCCGGCGCGTTCACATAGGCGGTGGCGCGCGGCATGTGCGTGGGCGCGAGGCAGCCGAGGGCGGCCATGTCGTCGAGATACCACTGCGTCGTCTCGGCCGTGATGCGCGTGACGGCGTCCATCACGCTCTCGCGGGGCGCGCGCGTTTCGGCAGCCCGCGCGTTTATCTTGTCGTCCACATCCGTGAAGTTGCGCACATAGGTGACATTGTCGGCCCCGTGCACGTGGCGGAGGAGGCGGAAGAGCACGTCGAAGACCACCGCAGGGCGCGCGTTGCCAATATGGGCACGGTCATAGACCGTCGGCCCGCAGACATAGAGCCCCACCTTGCCGTCCCGCGGGACGACCGGCTGCTCCTCCCGGTCGCGGGTGTTCCAGAGGCGGATTTCCGTCATGGCGCGCGCCTTTCGATGCGGTTTCCCGCAGCGGGCGTTGTCCAGACTTCATGGAGAGAACACGTATCCGCCGCGGGCTGATGTCAGCCCGTAATGCAGATCCCGATGCAGATCGCGGCGGTGTTCATGGGCGCAGGCATGCCCGAAAGCGCGCGGCGATGCAAGCGCGGCGACCCTGCGATGCGCCGCGCCGACCGCCAGCGTCCCGGGTCACGACCCGGGACCTCCTGGCGCTCGCCGTGGCCCGCCACCCCGGTCAGCGGTCGAGCCGCATGTCGCGCAGTGTCCTGTCGATCATGCGGCAGGCGTCACGGTTGCGGTAGTTCTGCGCGAAAACGATCGCCTCGTTGCGGCCGATACAGTGGAAGAAGACCGCCCCCCTCTTGCGGAAGATGAGCGCACGGTCGGCGCCTGCGCGGTACCGGAAGTTCGCCCGCTCGGCCCGGTTCTGGAGCTTGCGCTCGCAGGGCGCGCCGCGATTGCCGAGAAAGACCTCCTTGCTGCAATAGGTGTCCGCATGCGCTGGCGTGACGCCAACGGGTGCGGTCGCGAGGATGCCGGCGGCGGCAGCAGCGGCGAGGACAAAGGGCTTCATGGCGTGATCTCCCGTGTTTCTGCTCGATGGGAGTAGCACGCAGCGGCGCGGCATTCCGTCGCTCGGAGCCGGCCCCGACGCGAGGATGCACGCCCGCCGTCAGCCCGCTTCGACCCTTGGCAGCTGCCGGAGATGGGGGAGGAGGAGCGCCATGTCGGGCCCCTTCTCGGCGCCCGTGAGCGCGCGGCGGAGCGGCAGGAAGAGTGCGCGGCCCTTGCGCCCGGTTCGCTCCTTGAGTGTCGCGGTCCACTTTCCCCAGGTCTCGGTGCCGAAAGGGCGCGGCGGCAGCAGCGTGAGCGCCTCGGCCACATAGTCGCGATCCTCAGGCGCGATCGCGGGCTCCACCCCCTCCCGGCAAAGCGTCCACCAGGGCTGCGCATCCTCGAAACGGTCGAGATTGGGACCGATGGCAGCCCAGAAGGCGGGCGCCTCCTCCTTCGGTACGCCAAGGCCGGCGAGCCGCGGGGCCACGGCCTCGTAGGGCAGCGCGCGCAGGGTCTTGGCGGAGTGCAACGCCAGCTCCGCCTCGTCGAACTTGGTGGGGGCGCGACCGAAGGCGGCGAGATCGAAGCCCGCGATCACGTCCTCAAGCCGGGTGACGACCTCGACCGGTGCCGCACTGCCGAGACGGGCGAGGAAGCCTACGATCGCGAGAGGCTCGACCCCCGCATCCCTGAGCTCGCCGATGGCCAGGGAGCCGAGGCGCTTGGAGAGCCCCTCCCCGCCAGGGCCAGTCAGCAGCGAATGATGCGCGAAGGCCGGCGCCTCCAGCCCCAGCGCACGGAAGATCTGGAGCTGCGCGCCTGTATTGGTCACATGGTCCGCGCCGCGCACCACATGGGTGACGCCCAGATCCGCGTCATCGACGACCGAAGCGAGCGTATAGAGAAGCTGCCCGTCCGCGCGGAAAAGCACCGGATCCGAGAGGGACGCGCAGTCCACCCGCTCATGCCCGCGGATGAGATCGTCCCAGCCCTCTTCCTGCCGGTCGAGAAGAAAACGGCGGACCGGGCGGCGCCCCTCGGCCCTCAGTGCAGCCTTCTCACCCTCGGAGAACTTGAGGGCCGAGCGGTCGTATATCGGCGGCAGCCCGCGCATCGCCAGCGTCTTGCGGCGAAGTTCGAGCTCCTCCGGCGTCTCGAAGGCTTCATAGAGTCGGCCCGCGAGCGTGAGTCGTTCGGCGGCTGCATTATACAGATCGCGCCGCTCCGACTGGCGATACTCCGCATCCCAGCCGAGACCCAGCCAGTCGAGATCGCGCCGGATGGCATCGGCGAAGGCGGTGGTCGACCGCTCGGCATCCGTGTCGTCGAGCCTCAGGATGAAGCGCCCGCCCGCAGCCCGGGCCGTCAGCCAGTTGAGGACGGCGCTGCGGATGTTGCCTACATGAAGCCGCCCCGTCGGCGAGGGCGCGAAGCGCGTGACGGTCATCGCCGCCGCTCCGCCTCCATCCGGTCTGTAAGGTCGAGATCGGGCCGGAAGCGGCGCGCCGCATCGCGGACCTCCTCGAACGGCAAGGGGCAGAACCAGTGCGTCAGCAGCACATCGGCCGCCATGCTGATCCGATTGAGACGGAACTCCCGTCGCTGCGTCTCGCTGAAGCGTCCGGCCGTGCGCGCCCCTGGCGTGAGGCGCACGCCAAAGGCCTCGCTCGCGAGCCCCGGCACATATTTCACGCCGCGCACCACCAGCCCGTAGCCCTCGATCTCGTCCCACGGGATCTTCACGAAGCCGAACCCGCCCGTCGGCATACCCATCCCCGCCTCATCCACCGTGAAAACCGGCTTGGAGCGGAAGGCGAGCGCAAGCGCGAAGGTCACGAAATAGGCGACGAAGGCGAGGCCGAATATGATCGCGGACCACTTGATCGCGGGCTCAGCCCAGCGGAACCAATCCACGCCCGCGAGCGCGATGACCACGAATGCCCCGAGCATCGACAGCACCGCCGCCTTCGGCCGTGAGGCCTTGACGACAAAGGCATCCTCGCCGGCGCCGCCCTCTTTCACCGTCTCACTCTCCATGGGTCCCGTACGCGCTGTTCCGTCCGTCTTTCTGTGTGCCCGCCTCAGCCCCGATCACGCCAGCGGTTTACGATCGGGTAGCGGCGGTCAAGCCAGAAGGCCTTCTTCGTAAGCTTCGTGCCCGGTGCGGACTGGAAGCGCTTGTACTCAGATAGGTAGAGCAGATGCTGGACATGCTCTACCGTCTCGCGTGGATGGCCTTCGGCGACCAGCTCCGCCACCGCCGCCTCGCGCTCGACCAGCCCCTCCAGAATCGCATCCAACACGACATAGGGCGGCAGGCTGTCCTCGTCCTTCTGATCCTCACGCAGCTCCGCCGTCGGCGGCTTCTCGATGATGCGCGCGGGGATCACCTCGCCCGCAGGCGCCCTCATCCAGGGCTCATGCGTCGCGTTCCGCCAACGGGCGGCGGCAAAGACGCGCGTCTTGTAGAGGTCCTTGATCGGATTGTAGGCGCCGTTCATGTCGCCATAGATCGTGGCGTACCCGACCGCGATCTCCGACTTGTTGCCCGTGGTCAGCAAGAGCTCCCCGAATTTGTTCGAGAGCGCCATCAGATAGGTGCCGCGAAGCCGGCTCTGCAGGTTCTCCTCGGTCACATCCTCCTCGAGCCCTTCGAAGAGCGGTGCGAGACTGTCGGTCATGGCATCGACGCCCGGGCCGATCGGCAGCTCGTCCAGCCGGATGCCGAGCGCCTTCGCGCACGCGGCCGCATCCTCGAGCGAATGTTGCGAGGTGAAGCGCGAGGGCAGCATCACTCCGCGCACGTTGTCAGGTCCCAGCGCATCGGCGGCGACCGTTGCCACCATGGCACTGTCGATTCCCCCCGAGAGGCCGAGCAGCACCTTCGAGAAACCAGATTTCGTCACATAGTCATGCGTCGCCGTGACCATCGCGCGGTAATCCAGCGCCGCCTCGTCCGGCAGGGGCGCCGCTTGACCCGCCACAATTCGCCATCCGTCATCCGTGAGCGCGAGCTCGATCAGGCGCGATGCTTCCTCGAAGAACGGCATCTGGAACGTCAGATGGCCGCCCGGGTTCACACCGAAGCTGCCGCCATCGAAGACCTGATCGTCCTGTCCGCCGACGAGGTTGAGATAGACGAGAGGCAGCCCGGTCTCCACCCCGCGCGCGACGGCATGGCCCATGCGCACATCATACTTGCCCTGCTCGTAGGGCGAGCCGTTCGGCACGAGAAGCGCCTCCGCACCCGCTTCCGCCAGCCCCTCCGCGACATCCTCAAACCAGATATCCTCACAGATCGGAAAGCCGACGCGGCAGCCGTTTATGGCGACCGGGCCGGGCGCTCGCCCCTCGGCATAAAGGCGCTTTTCGTCGAAAACGCCGTAGTTTGGGCGGTGAAACTTGTGAAACTCGGCCCGGCTCCGCCCATCCTCGAGCAGATGATAGGCATTGAAGACCCCGACCTGCCCCGCCGCAGGGGCGCCGATCGCCAGCGCGGGGCCGTCCGAACAGGCCTGTGCCAGCCGCTCAAGCGCGCTCCGGCAGTCGCGCAGAAAGGCCGGTCGCACGGAAAGGTCGAGCACCTGATAGCCAGAGAGGAACATCTCGGGCAGCATCACGAGATCGGCGCCGGCGGCCTTGCCCTCCGACCACGCGGCCTCCGCCTTGGCAAGGTTACCCTCGATGTCGCCCGCCACCGGGTTGGCCTGCACCACGAAGACGCGCAGCCGATCGCTCTGGCCCATCTGCTCTCCTCGGCGCCGTCGCGGCCCCATCTCGCCCCACGGCCTCGCCCCGGAAACCGGCTTAGGCGGGCCTCCTCTGCCCCGCAAGGCCGCAACCGGGTAAATGGGGCGTTGTCAGCCATAGTCCTGCCAAATAGATTGTTCAGAACCATGCGGGATGGGCCGTCCGGTCGCGGCTCGAGGAACTGTTGAGGGAACCGGCAGATGCGGAGCTTTGCAGCTGCAGCGGCGGTGCTGAGCCTAGGCGCAGGTGTTGCGCTGGCTCAGGATGGTACAACCGCCGTCGCAACCAAGGAATACGATAGCGGCGCCGTCTACCAGGGTGAGTTCAAGGACGGTAAGCAGCACGGACAGGGCACCTACAAGGCCCCTGACGGTTACGAGTATTCGGGCGAGTGGTCCGAAGGTAAGCGTCAGGGCAAGGGTATCGCCAAGTTCACCAACGGCTCAGTCTACGAAGGCGAATTCTTCGACGACGTGCCCCACGGAACCGGCACGATCACCTACGCCAATGGCGGTGTCTACACCGGTCAGTGGCGAAACGGCGTGATCGAAGGCATGGGCATTGCCGACTACGGCAATGGCATGAAGTACGAGGGCGAGTTCAAGAACTCCGCCCATCACGGCCAGGGCATTATGACCCGGGACAACGGCTACCGCTATGAGGGCCAGTGGCAAGAAGGCGCTCAGCACGGGCGCGGCACCGTCACCTACCCGGACAAGGCCGTCTACACCGGCGACTTCGTGAACGGCGTGCGGCACGGTCAGGGCAAGATTACTCTGACGGACGGCTTCGTTTATGAGGGCGTGTGGACGGACGGTCAGATCACCGGCCAGGGCACTGCGCAGTACGCGAACGGGGACACCTACACGGGCGCCTTCGTCGAGGGTAAGCGCGAGGGCGAGGGTGTGGCCGTCTACGCCTCGGGCGATCGCTACGAGGGCAGCTTCCAGAACGGCGACCGTCACGGCACCGGCAAGTTCATCGGCACCGACGGTTACACCTATACCGGGGAGTGGGTCGAAGGCCGGATCGAGGGACAGGGCGTCGCCTCCTACCCCAACGGCTCGCGGTACGAGGGCCAGTTCGTCGCCGGCACGCCACAGGGCAACGGCAAGATCATCTACGCCGATGGCGGCTCCTATGAGGGTCAGTGGGCGAACGGGGTGATCACGGGCCAGGGCATTGCGCAGTATGCCAATGGCTCGGTCTACGAGGGCCAGTTCCAGAACGCCCGCCATCACGGCCAGGGCACGATGACCTATCCGGACGGCCATGTTTATGCAGGCACCTGGACCGATGGCGTTCAGTCCGGCGAGGGGACGCTGACCTATCCCGACGGCGCGGTCTACGAAGGCAAGTTCGTCGAGGGTCGGCGCCAGGGCAGCGGCAAGCTGATCCTCGCGGACGGCTTCGTCTATGATGGCGGCTGGCTCGAAGGCGAGATCCATGGCGAGGGCGTGGCCACCTACCCCAATGGCGACCAGTACGCGGGTAACTTCATCCGCGGCCGCCAGCACGGCTTCGGCGTCATGACCTACTCCAACGGCACCGTCTACGAAGGCTGCTGGGAGGAAGGCCGCCGCGCCGCGAGCGAGGGTGACAACCAGCAGGAATGCGAGACCGCGACTCAGTAAGCGGCCCGGCATCAAAACGCATCGAGGGCGGCGCTCAGCGCCGCCCTTTTCGTTTGTGTGGCGTCGAGCAACATGATCGCTGCAAAGATCTAGGCCCGCGATCTCATCGTTATCTGTATGCGGGTCACTGTTCCCTTTGAGCTGTCCCAAAGAGGTCGGGCGCCACGAAGGCCAGAGCGAGTGCCACCACGGTTTGGCGTGGAAGACATCGAGCTCATAAAGCACCGCAGACATGCTGCGAAAGTTCCAGGAATCATGTTCCAATCTCGCGTGGGCAGCAAGCACTCGATCCGCGCAAGAGCATAGAAACTGTCATGGTTTCGGTGTAGGGTCGCGCCATGAACAAAGGAGGAACACTATGGACACCCAAGCGATCGCCGAGGATTTCACGCGGCTCATGCGGGAGAACAAGGATGCGGAGGCGCAGGAAAAATACTGGTCGGACGACGTGGTCTCGCTCGAGGCCGGAGACGGCCAGCATCAGCGGTGCGAGGGGCGCGCGGCGGTGCTCGAGAAGCACAAATGGTGGAACGAGAATGCCGAAATGCACGGCGGCTCGATCGAGGGGCCGATGGTCAATGGCGACATGTTCGTGGTGAAGTTCTCCATGGACGTCACCATGAAGGGCATGGACCGCATGCAGATGGACGAGGTCGCGCTCTATACCGTCAAGGACGGCAAGATCGTCGAGGAGCGCTTCTTCTACCCCACCGACGAGGTGTGAGCGCTCCGCCGGCCAACGGCCGAGACGAGCAGGAGCCCGCCGCCGGCCGGAGCAGCAGTGTCGGCGGCAACGCCACGTCTCCGCTGAGGATCACGAGCGCGCTCCGCTGCAACCCCGGGGTACGGCCGAGCGGATCTGAGCACGCCCTCGTCTGGCGGAGCTTGCGACGTCGCGTAGACCCACCACGCGATCGACAACTCCGGTGGTGCGGGGGCATCGCTCCGCCGGTCCGGCTGCTCCTTCGGGCTTTTCATCGGCAGAGGCTTGAGGCATAGATCGGGCATGGAACGTTTTCCGCCCTGCCCCCGCCTCCTCGGCGGCCTGCTTCTCCTTACGCGCCCCTGAGCGTGCCGGGACAACGGCGCGCGCGCTCAGGGGAGTGACGGACGCGCCGGCAGGACCGAAGGCAGAGACGGAACCAGAGACATGACCACCGAGACGATGGGCGCGCCCGACCGCGAGCGGGTGAAGATCTTCGACACGACGCTCCGCGACGGGGAGCAGAGCCCCGGCGCCTCCATGACGCTGCGCGAGAAGCTCGAGATCGCGACGATCCTCGACCAGATGGGCGTCGATATCATCGAGGCGGGCTTTCCCATTGCGTCCGAGGGCGACTTCGAGGCGGTGAGCGAGATCGCCAAGATGGCGGAGAAGGCGATCATCTGCGGCCTCTCCCGTGCGAATATCGGCGATATCGATCGCTGCTGGGGCGCGGTGCAGCACGCCAGGCGCCCGCGCATCCACACCTTCATCGGCACCTCTCCGCTCCATCGCCAGTACCAGCTGGCGATGGACAAGGAACAGGTGCTGGAGAAGATCGATCAGACCGTGCGCCACGCGCGCAGCCTCACCGAGGATGTGCAGTGGTCCCCGATGGACGCGACGAGGACTGAGCGCGACTATCTGGCCGAGACGGTGCGCGTTGCCATCGCCGCGGGCGCCAGCACGATCAACATCCCCGATACGGTAGGCTACACCGCGCCCCGCGAGAGCGCGGAGATCATCGCCTATCTGCGCGAGGCCGTGCCCGAGATCGCGGGCTGCACCATCTCGACCCACTGCCACAACGATCTCGGCATGGCGACCGCCAACAGCCTTGCCGCCGTCGAGGCCGGCGCCCGCCAGATCGAGTGTACGATCAATGGCCTGGGCGAAAGGGCAGGCAATACGGCGCTCGAGGAAGTGGTTATGGCGCTCAAGGTGAGGGGCGACATCATGCCCTTCGCGACCGAGATCGACACGACGCGCATTATGGCCGCCTCCCGCCTCGTGGCCGCCGTCTCCGGCTTTCCGGTGCAATACAACAAGGCGATCGTCGGCAAGAACGCCTTCGCGCATGAGAGCGGCATCCATCAGGATGGCGTGCTGAAGAACGCGGAGACCTTCGAGATCATGAAGCCCGAGGATGTGGGGCTCAACGCGACCAATCTCGTCATGGGCAAGCATTCGGGCCGGCACGCCTTCCGCACCAAGTTGCAGGATCTCGGCGTCGAGCTCGGCGACAACGCGATCCAGGAAGCCTTCGTGCGGTTCAAGGCGCTCGCCGACCGTAAGAAGGAGGTCTATGACGACGACATCCTGGCGCTGGTGACCGAGACGCAGGCGGAGGGTGCGGCCGACGTCATCAAGCTCAAGTTCCTGCGTGTGATCTGCGGGACGGAGGCGCCGCAATCGGCGGACATCATTCTCGAGATCGAGGGCGCGGAGCATCGCCACACGGCCAAGGGCGACGGCCCCGTCGACGCGGCCTTCGCCGCCGTGAAGGCGCTCGTGCCGCATGAGGCCGTGCTCGAGCTCTACCAGGTGCACGCGGTGACCGAGGGCACGGACGCGCAGGCGACGGTCAGCGTGCGCATGTCCGAAGGCGGCAAGATCGTCACGGCGCAGAGCTCGGACACCGACACGGTGGTCGCAAGCTGCCGCGCCTATGTGCACGCGCTCAACAAGCTCATGGTCCGCCGCCGCAAGACCGCGCCTAACGCCGATATCGGCGTCGCGGGCTGAAGGTACGTGAATGCGAAAGGCCGGCTGGCAGCCCGCCCGCCGGCCTTTCGCTCAATGGGCCATGGCAGTCCTCAGCCTTCGCCGGGCTGGGCCTGCCGCATGCGCTCGCTGATCTTCTGCATCAGCACTTCGTCACGCTGAGCGGCCCGCGCGATCTCGGTGTATTCCGGGATCGTGATGCCGTCGGTCTCCTCGACGGCGCTCCGCATCTCACCATTGGCTTCATCGGCAATGGCGCGGCGCTCCTCGTCCGTCTCGGCGGCGTCGATCTTCGGCTTGTACTCCGTCACGATCTGCTCGACCGACTTGGCAGCGGCGGCAAAGCTCTCGATCTTGGCGTCCGAATAGGGCGCCGTCTCGGTCACGGTCTCGCCGGCGGCTCCCTCGGTCGTCTGAGCGAGGATCGGGGACGCGAACAGAAGCGAGGCGGCGGTGGTCACGGCAAACGCTCTATGCAGTCGTTTCATCGTGGAACTCCCTTCCATGATTGTCGCTTTCCCCTGAACGCAGTCTCCAAGCGCGCGGTTTCACATGCCTTCGCGTCATCCCGGATGGCAGGCTGCCGGGCCTGCGCCGAAATCTGGGCGCGCGCAGCCGGTCGATCACGCTTGCACCCGTTCGATGCGCCGCTGGGATGGTCACTCTTCGTTTCCCTTTGCAGACCCACGGGCGGGTACCTATAAGCAGGCCCACTTCAATCGAGGCATGAGTCTCTAGCGCGCCCTGTTGGGAGCGCGTCGCAGATCAAGCGAGGATGCGATGTTTGGCGGACTGTTCGGCATGTTTTCGAACGACATGGCCATCGACCTCGGCACGGCGAATACGCTCGTCTACGTGAAGAACAAGGGCATCGTGCTGAACGAGCCCTCGGTCGTCGCCTATCAGACCATCCAGGGAAAGAAGGAGGTCAAGGCGGTCGGCGAGGACGCGAAGCTGATGCTCGGCCGCACGCCCGGCTCGATCCAGGCGATCCGCCCCATGCGCGACGGGGTGATCGCCGATTTCGAGGTGGCGGAGGAGATGATCAAGCACTTCATCCGCAAGGTGCAGCCGACCAACTTCCTCTCCAAGCCCCAGATCGTCGTCTGCGTGCCCTATGGCGCGACGGCGGTGGAGGAGAAGGCCATCGAGAACAGCGTGATGGCCGCTGGCGCCCGAAAGGCGTATCTCATCGCCGAGCCGATCGCGGCCGCTATCGGCGCGGGGCTCCCGATCACGGAGCCGACGGGCAGCATGATCGTGGATATCGGCGGCGGCACGACGGAAGTTGCCGTCCTCTCCCTCTCCGACATCGTCTATGCGCGCAGTGTCCGCACGGGCGGGGACAAGATGGATGACGCGATCATCAGCCATCTACGCCGCCAGCATAACATGCTGATCGGCGAGTCGACCGCCGAGCGCATCAAGAAGGAGATCGGCACGGCACGCATGCCGGCCGACGGCGTGGGCAAGACCATGGTGATCCGCGGGCGCGACCTCCTGAACGGCGTGCCGAAGGAGCAGGAGATCACGCAGGCCCAGATCGCCGAGAGCCTGAGCGAGCCCGTTCAGCAGATCGTCGAGGCCGTTATGGTGGCGCTCGAGGCGACGCCGCCGGACCTCGCCGCCGATATCGTCGACAACGGCGTGATGCTCGCAGGCGGCGGCGCGCTCCTCGGCAGCCTCGATATCGCCCTACGCGAGCAGACGGGCCTCGCCATCTCGATCGCGGAGGAGCCGCTGCACTGCGTCGCCCTTGGCACCGGGAGGGCGCTCGAACATCTCGACAGACTCGGCCACGTGATGAAGATTTCGATGTAAGATAAATGACGGCCCCAGAGGGCCGCTTGGCTTCGAGCAGTCGAGGGGATTACCCCCATGGCGCGACCGGGACGTCGCGGAGACGAGAAGGCGGCAGATCTCGAGCGGCGGGTCAGGTCCGTGCTGCTCGGTGTCGTGGTGATCCTGTGCCTCGTGCTCATCGGGCTCTGGCGCTCGGATAACCCGCGCCTCACTCAGCTTCGCATGGCAATCGCCGATGCGCTCTCGCCCAATCTTGGCGTGGTGGCCGGGCCGCTCGACTACGCAGCGGGCATGGCGCGGGACTATCGCAGCTTCATCGACGTCTACGATCAGAACCGGGAGCTAAGGCGCGAGATCGAGCGGCTCCAGGCCTGGCGGGAGACGGCGCGCGCGCTGGAAGAGGAGAATGCCCAGCTCCGCGCGCTCATGAACGTGCGCCTGGCGCCGCGCCTCGGCTATGTGACAGGCGATGTCATCGCGGACTCGGGCGGGCCCTTTTCCGAAAGCGCGCTCGTCAATGTGGGCAGGCGGGACGGCGTGGAGGATGGATCGGCGGCCGTCGACGGCTCCGGTCTGATCGGCCGGGTCGTCGGCGTCGGGGAGCGGGCATCCCGCGTGATGCTGGTGACCGATTTCTCTAGCCGCGTTCCCGTCACCATCACCGGCGCGCGGCAGCAGGCGATCCTGGCGGGGGACGCGACCCGCGCGCCACGGCTCGAGTTCATCGGAGAGGACGACCGGGTGCAGCCCGGCCAGACCGTGGTGACGTCCGGCGACGGGGGCGTCTTTCCGCCGGACCTGCCCGTGGGTGTCGTCGTGCGCGCCGGGCAATCCTGGCGCGCGCATCTGTCGGCGGATTTCCAGCGTCTCGAATTCGTCCGCCTCCTGCGCTACCGGCCGGACAAGCGGATCGACGGGCCGGGCGGGCTTATCGCGCCCCGCGGGCCGCGCCCGGTGGACCCCGAACCGCAGAGCCGTGAGCCATCCGCGCTGCCCCTGGCCGAGACGCAGGGCTGACGGGGTGGGCGCGGTTCTCGACATCATGGTGCCCCGGCGCGGCGCAGTCCTGCGGATGGTGCTGCTCGTCCTCTGCGCCCTCCTTGCCGTGGCGGTGGAGGCGGCGCCCGTCGGACTGCATCCCGGCGCCCTGCCCTCGCCCGATCTCCTGGCACTGGCCGTCGCAGTCTTCGCCGTGCGCCAGCCTGAGGCGGTGCCGATCCTGCTGGTCTTCGCCCTCGGGCTGCTGCGAGATCTCCTGACCGATCTGCCGGTGGGGCTCGGCACGCTTTCGCTCGTCTTCTTTGCCGAAGCGTTGCGCGGCCTTTCCGCGCGCCTCTCGCGGGCCTCGCTCCTCACCGAATGGCTCGCGGTCTCGCTCTCGCTTCTGCTGATGATGGCGCTGCAATACTTGCTGGTCCTCCTGGTCTTCAGCCAGCCGCCCTATTTCCTGACACTTGGGCGGCAATGGGCCATCACGGTCGCGATATGGCCGCTCGCCTTTCTCCTCCTCCGCTGGGGGCTCGGCGTGCGCCCAGCTGCGAGCGACGGCCGGGAGGCACGTCATGGCACTTAGGCGCACCAAGCGGCAGGAGCCGCCCGACGAGGGGCTGCCCGCGCGCCGGCTGAGCCGCCGGGCGCTCCTGCTCTTCGCAGCGCAGATCGGCGTGGCAGGCGGCCTGGCCTGGCGCATGCGGCAGCTCCAGATCGAGGAGGCGGAGCATTACCGCACGCTCGCCGAGGAGAACCGCATCAATCTCCGCCTCATCGCCCCAGCCCGCGCCGAGATCTTCGACCGCAACGGCATCCCGCTTGCGGTCAACCGGCAGAATTACCGTGTCGTCATGGTGCGCGAGCAGGCGGGCGACGCGGAAGCGGTGCTCGACCGGCTCGGCGTGATCGTTGATCTGCCAGAGCATCAACGCGCCCGCGCCCTCAAGGAGATGCGCCAGAAGCCCGGCTTCGTGCCCGTGCCCGTCGCCGAGCATCTGAGCTGGCAGGACTTCGCCGCCGTCAACGCCAACGCCCCCGCCCTGCCCGGCGTGGTGCCGGAGGTCGGTCTATCCCGGCACTATCCGGTCGGCCCGGAGATCGCGCATGTGGTCGGCTATGTGGGCCGCGTGACCGAGCGCGACCTCGACGATCCCACGGACCGTGACCCCATCCTGCAGGTGCCCGAGTTCCAGATCGGCAAGGACGGGCTCGAGCGCGCCGTGGAACGGGAGCTGCGCGGCTCCGCCGGTACCCGCCACATCGAAGTGAACGCCTATGGCCGCGTCATCCGGGAGATCGGTCGGGAGGAAGGCAAGGCCGGCGCGGACCTGCATCTTACGCTCGACCTCGACCTTCAGCGCTATGTCCATGCCCGGCTCGGCGAGGAAAGTGCGGCCGTCGTCGTGATGGATGCGCAGAACGGAGATCTCCTGGCGCTCGGTTCAAACCCCACCTTCGAGCCCAACCTCTTCGTCACCGGCATCAGCCATGCCGACTACAACCGCTATCTCGGCGACGATCACCGCCCGCTCCACAACAAATGGGCGAGCGGCATGTATCCGCCGGGCTCTACCTTCAAGATGGTCGTGGCGCTCGCTGCGCTCGAAGCCGGCGTCGTCGGGCGCGGCGACACCTTCTTCTGCAATGGCGGGCTCAAGCTCGGGAACAGACGCTTTCACTGCTGGAAGCGCGGTGGGCACGGCCACATGGCGGTGGTCCCCAGCCTCGCGCAGTCCTGCGACGTCTACTATTACGAGATTGCCAAGCGCGTCGGCATCGAGCGCATCGCCGCGATGTCCAACCGTCTGGGGCTCGGCGTCGAATTCGACCTGCCGAACCCCGCGATCAAGAGCGGCCTGATCCCGACCAAGGACTGGAAGCGCGCGGCCTACGATCAGGGCTGGCAGGTGGGCGATACCCTCAATTCCGGCATCGGCCAGGGCTTCGTGCTCGCCACACCGCTGCAACTCGCCGTCATGACCGCGCGCATCGCAACGGGCCGTGCCGTAGTCCCGCGGCTGGTCCGCGCCCGCGCAGGCCTGCCCATCGGCGTGCCGGAGCCGGAGACGCTCGGCCTCAACCGCCGCCACCTCGCCGCTGTGCGCACGGGCATGTTCGAGGTGGTCAACGGCCGGCGTGGCACGGCGCGGCGCTCGCGCATCATCGACGACGATTTCACGATGGCGGGCAAGACCGGGACCAGCCAGGTGCGCAACATCACTGCAGCCGAGCGGGCGCGCGGCGTCTTCCGCAACGAAGACCTGCCCTGGCACCGGCGGGACCACGCGCTTTTCGTGGCCTACGCGCCCGTCGAGAACCCGCGCTATGCCATTGCCGTCATCGTCGAGCATGGCGGCGGCGGCTCCAAGGCCGCGGCCCCCGTGGCGCGCGACATCCTCATGTACGCCCATTACCGCGCCGACGTGCCCCGGTCGGCCTATGCGCCGGGGCAGGCGCCGGAGCAACCTATCGTGCCGCCCGCCCCGCGCCCCGATGGCCCGCCGGAGGATTGGCGCCCGCTCGGCGACGACGCCCAACCCGCGGCGGCTAGGGTTCGCACCTGATGGCGGAGACCTTCCGACGCCCCGCGGGCATGCCGACGCCCGGCGCACAGCCGACGTCGCCAGGTCTAGGCGCCAAGCTCCTCAGGCTCGACTGGGGACTGATGCTCGTCGTCACCGCCATCGCGGCGGCCGGCTTCCTGATGCTCTACTCCGTCGCGGGCGGTGCGTTGGAGCCCTGGGCGTCCCGGCAGATGACGCGTTTCGCCGTCGGTCTCGGGCTGATGCTGGTCATCGCGCTCGTCGACATCCGCGTCTGGCGCTTCGCTTCGCCCTTTGCATATGGCGGGGCCTTCGCCCTCCTCATCGCGGTCGAGTTCGTGGGCGTCACCGGCATGGGCGCGACGCGCTGGATCCAGATCGGGCCGCTGCAGCTCCAACCCTCCGAGCTCATGAAGATCGGGCTCGTGATGGCGCTCGCGCGGTATTATGACTGGCTGGGGCCGCACCGGGTCAGCCACCCGCTTTGGCTCATCCCGCCCTGCCTCCTGATCCTTCTGCCCATGGCGCTTGTGCTCAAGCAGCCCGATCTCGGCACGGCGCTTCTCCTCGGGCTCGGCGGCGCCGTGGTGCTCTTCCTCGCCGGCGTCTCCTTCTGGTATTTCGCCGCCGTGGGCGCAGCGGGCGCCGGGGCGATCTATGCCGTCATGGCCTCGCGGGGTACCGAGCATCAGATCCTGAAGGACTATCAGTATCGCCGGATCGAGACCTTCCTTAACCCCGAAGCCGATCCCCTGGGCGCGGGCTACCACATCACGCAGTCCAAGATCGCGATGGGATCGGGCGGTCTCGAGGGGCGTGGCTTCATGCAAGGGACGCAGAGCCGGCTCAACTTCCTGCCCGAGAAGCACACAGACTTCATCTTCACCACGTTGTCGGAGGAGTTTGGCTTCATCGGCTCCTTCTCGCTTCTCTCGCTCTACGGGCTGGTGGCCCTCCTCTGCATCATAAGCTGCATGCGCAACCGCTACCGCTTCGGCGCGCTCCTCGCGGGCGGCCTCGGGGCGGCCTTCTTCTTCTACTGGGCGGTCAACATGGCCATGGTGATGGGGCTCATCCCCGTCGTCGGCGTGCCACTGCCGCTTGTCAGCTATGGCGGCTCGGCGATGCTCGTCCTCTGCATTGCCTTCGGCCTCATCCAGTCCGCCCATGTCCACAGGCGTTAGATCATGACCAAAACCCCCACCGTCCTTTTCGCCGGCAAGCCCGCGAACCGCGAGACTTATCGACGTGAGCTCGCGCGCGCCGCCGAGGAGGCCGGTCAGCCGATCCACATCTTCGTAGATCCAACGGAGGTCGACCGCGCCGAGGTCGACTATCTGGTCTTCAACGCCAAGGGGCCCCTCAAGGAGTTCGCGGGCTTTACGCGTCTCAAGGCGATGCTCAGCCTCTGGGCGGGGGTAGATGAGATCCTGAAGCTGCCACTGCCCGATGACGTGCCGCTCCTGCGCATGGTCGAGGACGGGCTGACGCTCGGCATGCTCGACTATGTGACGGGCCACGTGCTCCGCCACCATCTCGGCATCGACCAGCATATCGGCACGGGCGCGGACATGCCGTGGTCCGCCGTCTTCCCGCCGCTCGCCCGCGAGCGACGGGTGACGGTGCTTGGGCTCGGTGAGCTCGGCGCAGCCTGCGCGGAGCGTCTCGCCCTCAACGGTTTCGCCGTGCGCGGCTGGGCGCGAAGCCCGAAGGACGTGCCGGGCGTCACTGCTTTCGCCGGTCCCGAGGGCCTCGGCCCGGCGCTTGACGGCGCGGAGATCGTCGTCCTTCTCCTGCCCGACACGCCCGCGACAAATCACATCCTCGATGCCGCCGCCATCGCCCGCCTCGCGCCGGGTGCCTTCGTCGTCAATCCGGGCCGGGGCCCGCTGATCGACGACGACGCGCTCCTCGCCGCGCTCGATGCGGGCCGGCTCGCCCATGCGACGCTCGACGTCTTCGATGTCGAACCCCTGCCCGCGGACCATCCCTTCTGGAGCCATCCTAAGGTGACGGTGACGCCCCACATCGCCTCGGCCACACGCCCGGCGACAGCAGCGGAGGCGATCCTACGACAGATTCTGCGTGGCGAGCGCGGAGAGCCATTTCTTCACGTTGTGCGGCGCACCCTAGGCTACTAGGTTCACCGATGTTTCATGGGGGAGCCGGCGCAGCCTGTGCCAGTCGCGGGATCGGGCGGTCGTACAACAGCGTGAGAGAGCGGGGCGCCGCACATGTCAGCGAAGCCTGAGCGCGAAAAACAGAAGCGCCGTCGCCGCGTCTCGATCTGGCAGCGGGCGCGCAACAATTTCCTGACCGGTATCGTCGTCGTCGCCCCCGTCGTCGTGACCCTCTGGCTGACATGGAACACGATCTCCTTCGTCGACAGCGAAGTGATGCCGCTTGTCCCGGCACCCTACCACCCGCGCACCTGGGTCGGGATCGACGTGCCGGGCTATGGCGTGCTCGTCTTCCTGACCTTCACTGTCATCGTCGGCTGGTTCGCCAAGAAGGTCTTCGGTCGCCAGTTCATCCTGTTCGGCGAAGCGATCGTCGGGCGGACGCCGGTGGTACGCTCGATCTACAATGCGCTTAAGCAGCTCGTGGAGACGGTGCTCTCCCAGTCCAAGAGCTCGTTCCAGAAGGCGTGCCTCGTCGAGTATCCGCGCCGCGGCGTCTGGGCCGTGGCCTTCATCTCCACGCAGGCGCGGGGCGAGATCCCGGAGGCCGCCAATGTTGGCCACCTCGTCAGCGTGTTCCTTCCGACGACGCCCAACCCGACCTCGGGCTTCCTCCTCTTCGTGCCGGAGGAGGACGTGATACCGCTCGACATGAGCATCGAGGACGCGGCCAAGCTCGTCATCTCCGCCGGCCTCGTGATTCCACCGACCAAGGAAGAGCTCCTCGCCCGCTCGGAGGAGGTGCAGGCCCGTCGCGAACACTACGCGGAATTGCTCGCCCCACGCGAAGGTGAGGACAAGGACAGACACTGAGCCCGAGGAGGGCGATCGCCCTCCCCGTCCAAGGGCCAAGACCTCCTGACCGGGCATCTCTAGGGTGCACTGTCCAACCGTGACGACAGACGCGCCCGGGCGCCGTTAGTCAGATCCGCGTGCCTGTGAGAGCGCTATGCCCGGCACCCATCTCGATCCGGCATGCCCATCCCCGTCCTTGCATTGTCGAGCCGGGCGTTAGCGGTGCGTTCGGATCACTTCCAGAAAGGTCTCCCCGAAGGTTGCGAGCTTGACGCGGCCGACGCCATGGACCTCGGCCATCTCCTCGAGTGTCCCGGGCCGGGCCTCGGCGAGGGCGATGAGGGTGCGGTCGGGAAATATGTGATAGGGTGGAACACCGGCGTCGGCGGCCAGGCTGCGGCGGAGCGTGCGCATCGCCTCGAAGAGCGGCGCGTCGTCCTCGGCAAGAACCGGCTTCGGCGTTCTGGCACCGCCACCCCCGCCCCCGCCGCCTGACTTCCACGTAGCCTCGGCAGGGCGAAGGATCACGCCGCGGGTGCCCTTCAGCACCTGCCAACCGTCCTGCGTCACGTACCACGCCCCGTGCCGCTCGCCGTCGATGCCGCAGAGGCCCTGAGCATAGAGTTGGCGGAGCCAGCCCTTCCACGCGCCGTCCGACCATTTCTGGCCCACGCCGAAGGTCTTGAGCCGGTCGTGACCGAGGCGGCGAATGCGCTCGTCCTCCACCCCGCGCAGGATCGCCACCACATGGCCCATGCCAAAGCGCTCGCCGGAGCGCAGCATCGCCGAAAGCGCCATCTGCGCGGGCTCCGTCCCATCGATGGTTGCGGGCGGACGGCGGCAGTTGTCGCAGTTTCCGCAAGGCTCCGCGTCGTCCCCGAAATAGGCGAGCAGCGGCACGCGGCGGCAGGCAGGCGTCTCCGCCAGCGCCAACAGAGCATTGAGCCGCGCATGATCCGCCCGCTTGCGGTCCTCCGGCGCGTCGGTCTCGTCGATGCGGGCGCGCGCGAGTCGGATATCGTCGAGCCCGTAGAAGCACGCCGTCTCCGCCGCCAGCCCGTCCCGCCCCGCTCGTCCGATCTCCTGGTAGTAGCTCTCGATCGACTTCGGCAGATCCGCCTCGACCACGAAGCGGACATCCGGCTTGTCGACGCCCATGCCGAAGGCGACGGTCGCGACCATCACCATGTCGTCCGCCCTGGTGAAGGCGCGCTGGCGCGCCTCCCGCATCTCGGGATCGAGGCCTGCGTGATAGGCCTGCGCCGGGAGGCCTGCGCGCACCAGCGCATCCGCCAGCTTCTCCGTCCGATTGCGGGTGGCGGCATAGACGATACCGCATTGACCGCGCCGGGCGGCCACGAAATCGGTGATCTGCCGGTCGCCGCCTTGTTTCGGCTCGAAGGCGAGAAAGAGGTTCGGCCGGTCGAAGCCGCGCAGAAAGACGCGCGGGCTGCGTCCTGGGAAGAGCCGGGCCACAATCTCGCGCCGCGTCTCCTCATCCGCCGTCGCCGTATAGGCGCCGACAGGCACGCCCAGCGTCTCCGCCAGCGGGCCAAGCCGCAGATAGTCGGGTCGGAAGTCGTGACCCCACTGGCTGATGCAATGTGCCTCGTCGACCGCAAGGCGCCGGATCGGCAGGCGCTGGAGAAAAGCGCAAAAGCGCTCGTTCGCCAGCCGCTCTGGTGCCACGTAGAGAAGGCGGAGCCTGCCCGCCTCGATGGCCTCGAAGATTCGCTCCCGCTCGTCATCCGGCGTGCCCGCGGTGAAAGCACCCGCCTCCACGCCCGCTGCACGGAGCGCGCTCACCTGATCCTCCATGAGCGCCACGAGCGGGGAGACGACGAGGGTAAGCCCACCCGCCGCGATCGCCGGAAGCTGATAGCAGAGGGATTTGCCGCCCCCCGTCGGCATGATGGCCAGAACGTCCTCGCGCGCCATCATCGCCTCGACGATCTCCTGCTGGCCCGGGCGATAGCCCTCGAACCCGAAGACCTCGCGAAGGACGAGGTCGGCCGGGGAGCCTGCGGGATCGGCCAGCAAGGCGGGCTCGCTCATTCCGCATCCTCCCGCCACCAGACGCCAGGGCCCGACCACCAGCCGAACCAGCCGTAGAGCGAGCGCTCCCCCACCTGCCAATCAGGGTGGCGCAGCCCCGCATCATGCACGATCCGGTCGTTGGGCAGCACACCGAAGGGGACGACATAGAGCCCGGCAGTAAGGAGGTAGTCGAGCCGGCGGGCAGCGGCGCGGAAGCCGGCGGCGTCCTTCTCCACCAGCAGCGCCTCGATGGCCGCATCCACGGCCGGATCCGCCACGCCCATATAGTTGCGCGTCCCCGGTATCTCGCGCCCGTCCGAGCCGAAATAGTAGCGCTGCTCGGTTCCGGGGGAGAGCGACATGACCCAGCGATGCACGGTGATGTCATAGTCGTAGTCTTGCCTGCGCTGCGCGAACTGCGCGGCATCGACCCGCCGGATGTCGAGCCCGACCCCTAGAGGGCGGAGCGTATCGGCCCAGAGACCGGCCAGCGTCTCATGCTCCGTGCTCTGGATCAGCACGCCCAGCGTCAATGGCTTTCCGTCCGGGCCAAGACGTTTGCCATCCTTTACTGGCATACCGGCGGCCTCGAGGAGCTTCGCCGCCTCGCGCAGGAGGCGCCGATCCCTGCCGGAGCCGTCGGAGACGGGCCAGACGATCGTCGCCTGCCGCGCGGGCCCGGCAGGCGCCTCCTCCGCCTCGGCCTCCGCTGCCGGCTCCGCCGCCCGGCGAGACGATGACGCCTGCGCACGAAGCGACAGCGTATGCTCCGCGATCGCGCTCGGTGCCGTTGGTGCCAGTGCCGCCATCGCGCCCGTGTCCGCGCTGTCCGCCACCGGCCCGTCCGGCGCATCCCAGGCCAGCGGTGAGCCGCCGAAATAGCTGGTGATCCGCGTATAGCCGCCGCCGTAGAGGCGCTGGTTGATCCACGCCCAGTCGAAGGCGAGGCCGAGCGCGCGGCGCACGCGGATATCGTCGAGCGGCGCACGGCGCGTGTTGAACACGAAGCCATACATGCCCGAGGGGCGGCTATGGGCGATCTCGCTCCGCGTCAGGCGCCCATCCACCGCTGCAGGAAAGTCATAGCCCTCGACCCAGCGCACCGGGTCGCTGTCGGCCTGCATATCGACCGCCCCCGCCGTCACCGCCTGCCAGAGCGCGTCGGATGAGCGGTAGTACTCGTAGCGGACCTCGTCGAAATTGTTGAGGCCGCGATTGATCGGCAGCCCCTGCCCCCACCAGTCCGGATCGCGGCGGAAGGTGATGCTGCGCCCCGCCTCCATCTCACCGACAACGTAAGGCCCCGACCCGATCAGTGGCTCGAGCGGCGCGTCGCCGAGCCCGCGCCCCTCGAACTGGGCTTTCTTGAGGACGGGGCGCAGGCCGAGGATAAGTGGCAGCTCCCGGTTGGGCTCGGTGAAGACAATCCGCACGCCGCGCTCGCCCACAGGCTCGATCGAGGCAGCCTGGCTCCACGCCGCGTCGTAGCGAGGGTGCCCCTCGGCCGCGAGCGTCTCGAAGGACCAGATGACATCCTCGACCGTGACCGGGCTCCCGTCGGAAAACCGCGCGGCCGGGTCCAGCACGAAGGTCACGCCGCTGCGGTCCTCCGGCACCTCCACGCTTTCGGCAAGGCTCGCGTAAAGCGTGAAGGGCTCCGCGTAACTCCTTGCCAGCATTGATTCGAACATGTGTGAAGACAATGCCCAGGGCGCCGCCCCCTTGAGCACGAAAGGATTGAGGCTGTCGAAGCTGCCGAACTCCGCAAAGGTCACGCGGCCGCCTTTCGGCGCCTCGGGGTTCACATAAGGCAGCGCGTCGAAGTCTTCGGGCAGCGCCGGTGCTCCGTGCATGGCGATGCCGTGAGCCGGATCGGCCCCGGCAGGCGTGCTGAGGATCAATGCGTGCAGTAGCGCTGGAATCCAAAATCCTTGGAGACAACGGAATTTGCACAGTTTTCGTGATCCTCGGCGCAAATGGCTCTTGTCGCTCTCGGCCACTTTGCAGTATGCTCCTGTCACTGCTCGATAGGTTTCTAGCCTGTATGAAACCTGCCTCAACACCTGACGCGCCCCCTAGTGGGGCGCTTTTTTTTTTTACCGACCCCCGCAGGCCCTCGTCAGCGTGAGCGCTAGGCTTATGGTGCGCCGCACCGGGGCCTGCCGTCTCTGGTAGGAGTGCCCGAGTCGCGCCACAAGATAAAGGGGTTCATCATGTCTCTCAGCGGAAAGGTCGCGGTGATTACCGGGTCTAATTCAGGAATTGGCCTCGGGGTTGCGGAGGAGCTTGCCAAGCGCGGCGCCAAGGTGGTGCTCAACTCGTTCACCGACAACGATGAGGACCATGCCCTCGCCAGGAAGATCGCGGACGAGACGGGCAGCGACGCGGCCTATGTGAAGGCCGACATGTCGAAGGGCGAGGAATGCCGCGCGCTCATAATGAAGGCCATCGAGCATTTCGGCGCCTGCGACATCCTCGTGAACAACGCCGGCATCCAGTACGTGGCCGGTATCGACGAGTTCCCGCCCGAGAAGTGGGACGCGATCATCGCCATCAACCTCTCCTCGGCATATCACACCACGGCCGCCGCCCTGCCCGCGATGCGCAAGGCCGGCTGGGGGCGGATCGTCAACATCGCCTCCGCCCACGGGCTCACCGCCTCGCCCTACAAGTCCGCCTATGTGGCGGCCAAGCACGGCGTCGTCGGTCTCTCCAAGGTCGTGGCGCTGGAGACGGCGGAGGAGCCGATCACCTGCAACGCGGTCTGCCCCGGCTACGTGCTGACCCCGCTTGTCGAAGAGCAGATCCCCGACACAATGAAGAAGTATGACATGGATCGCGAGACGGTGATCCGCGAGGTGCTGCTCGACCGTCAGCCCTCCAAGGAGTTCGCGACAACTGCCCAGCTCGGCGGCACGGTCGCCTTCCTGTGCTCGGACGATGCAACGCAGATCACGGGCACCACGATTTCCGTCGACGGCGGCTGGACGGCGCTCTGATCGAAGGGCCGAAGCCCTTTCGTGGGTGCGCCGTGGCGCACTCACTCATATTTCATGAATCTGCATTCGGCCCTTGCAAGATTTTCCATGATCGCCCATCATTCATGCATAGGCAGCAAGAACTGGAGAAAGCGCCGTGCACACCAATGAAGTTCTCGCAGCGCTGAGTGCTCTGGGCCATCCCCGGCGGCTGGAAGCCTTCAGGCTGCTCGTCACGATGGGTGAGCAGGGTCTCCTCGCGGGCGAGGTGGCGGACCGGCTCCAGGCCAAGCAGAACACCATGTCGACCAATCTCTCGGTACTTCTGAGGGCGGGCCTCGTTCGGGCCGTGCGCGAGGGCCGCGGCGTCCGTTACAGCGCCAATATGGACACCTTCGCGCGAATGCTGCAGTTCCTGATCACGGACTGCTGCAGCGGCAACCCCAAGAGCCATCGCGTGCTCACCGAGCTCGTCGCGACGCCGCAGGTCGAACGCAACGGGATGCCGAACCCCGCGCACGCCTGAGCGCGCTGCGCCCAAGGGCCGGCCCCAGCAAGAATGGGGGCGGCCCGGTGCAGGACGGGGCAGAGGAAAAGTCGGAAGGTATCGAGCGCCAGGAGGGCGAGAGCCTCTTCGACGCGGGCTCCCCGTTACCCTGCCCCCATTCCTTCAACATCGCCGCCCATGTGCTCGCGCCAGCGGCGCGCATGCCGGACAAGACCGCGCTCATGGTCCTGGCCGATGGTGAGGGCGGTGTCGCCGAGACATGGACCTACGGCGCGCTGGATCGGCGCATCCGGAGCACGGCAGCGGCGTTCCGCCGGGCCGGGCTACAGCCTGGCGACCGGGTGGCGCTGAGGCTCGCCAACAGTTCAACCTTTCCCATCGTCTTCTTCGCGACCATCGCGGCGGGCGGCATCGCCGTGCCCACGGCGCCGGTCCTCACGCCATCCGAGCTCGGTCCTCTCATCGCCCGCATCGCGCCGCGCTTCGTCGTGCATGGCGAGAGGCTCGCGGCAGCGCTCCCCGACGGTGTGGCGAAGATCGGTCCGGGCGCGCTGTCCGAATTTGCGACTGAGCCGCCGGGCGAGATCGTCGAGACGGCGGCGGATGATCCGGCCTTCCTCATCTTCACCTCCGGCACCTCAGGCACGCCGCGGGGGGTGCTGCACGCCCAGCGCTCGGCCTGGGCGCGGCGGATGATGTGGTCGGGCTGGTACGGGCTCGGCCCGGATGACCGGATGCTCCATGCGGGTGCCTTCAATTGGACCTACACGCTCGGTGCGGGGTTGACGGACCCATGGGCCGCGGGCGCGACGGCGCTGGTCTATGCGGGGCCTCGCGATCCCGGCATCTGGCGCAGGCTGGTCGCGGCGCATGGGGCGAGCATCTTCTGCGCCGTGCCCGGCGTCTATCGCCAGGCGCTGAAGGCCGCGGAGGGCGACGAGGACGGGCTGAGGCGGGATCTCGCGAGCCTGCGCCACGGGCTGACGGCCGGGGAGCGCATGCCCGGCCCGCTGGCCGACGCCTGGAGAGCCGCCACGGGCAAGGCACTGCACGAGGCGCTCGGCATGACCGAATGTTCGACCTTCGTATCCGGCTCACCGGACCGCCCCGCGCCGCCGGGGACCGCGGGCTTTCCCCAGCCGGGCCGCCGTGTCGCTATCCTGCCCGAGGAATTGCCGGACGGGCCCGCGTCCGAGCGCGAGGACGGCAAGGCGATGCCGCGCCCTGTTCCCCGCGGCACGCCGGGGGTCCTCGCCGTCTCGCGCCGCGACCCCGGGCTGATGCTCGGCTACTGGCAGGACGCGGCGGCGACGGCAGCCGCCTTTCGCGGGGAGTGGTTCCTGACGGGCGACCGGGCAGTCATGTCGGCAGAGGGCGCCATCACGCATCTGGGCCGGGCGGACGACGTGATGAACGCGCTCGGCTACCGTGTTAGCCCACAGGAGGTCGAGGAGGCGCTGGTCAGCCATCCCGGCGTCGCGGAAGTTGCCGTAGCGGAGCTCCCCGTCCGCGACGACCTCACCCTCATCGCGGCCTTCGTTTTGCCCGACGGCCCGATGCCGGACGAGGCCGCACTGTCGGCGCATGCCGAGGCTCGCCTCGCCCCCTACAAGCGCCCCCGCCTCTGGATCCCCGTGGAAGCCCTGCCCCGCACCGCGAACGGCAAACTGATCCGCAAACGCCTTGTGGAGACACACCGGCGCGACCGCAGCGGGGATGCCGATACCGCGTCACAGCCTGGGTGAGCGGTCCGCGCAAGACTGGCCGCTCTCGGTAGCGGGGCGTGCGCGCGGTATTCTGCTGCGGCAACCGACCCCAAACAATCCCGTGCCCGCGCCCACCCACGTCAGCGTAGGATGGCGCACGTGAACATTCAAAGAACAGCGTGCTTGGGATGGGCGATCTGGCATGCGTCGTGCAATACCCGGGCCTTCTTGAAGCAGCTTCGAAATGTTGTGGTCGCGCTCCGTTGCCGAGATCGCGCCATTGCAGCCTTCGAAGTGGCGTCGTTGCCGGATGGAGGAGATGTATCGATCGAGCGGTCGGGGACACCTGCCGCCGTCGCTACGAGGGCTGGCGGCCGGCGCATCTCGGCGACGGATCCTCAATGGGCGCGAAGCCGCGCGGCGGATCGGCGCGGTGCGGGGTGCCCACGCCGGGGCCCGCTGTTCTGGTCATGCCGCTGGGCCACGCTCACGCCTTGGTGAAGGGGTTTCGCCAATGGCATGCAGGGCTTATCTCGTGCGCATGATAACGCTCGACATCATCTCCGACCCGATCTGTCCGTGGTGCTATATCGGCAAGACACGGCTCGACCGCGCGATCGCGGAAACTGGTCACAACCCTTTCATGCCCCGTTGGCGCATGTTTCGGCTGAACCCCGACATGCCGGCCGAGGGCATGGACCGGCGCCAGTATCTCGAGGCGAAGTTCGGCGGAGCGGAGGGGGCTGCCCGCGTCTACGGCGCCATTGCGGAGGCTGCGAAGGGCGACGGGCTGGACGTCGATCTCGACGCCATCGCCCGCACGCCACAGACGCTCGATGCCCATCGCCTGATACGCTGGGCGGGCGAAGCGGGTGCGGGCGACGCGGTGGTGATGGCGCTCTTCGACCGTTACTTCCGGCGTGGCGAGGACATCTCCGATCGCGAGCTGCTGATCGATGTCGCGATCGAGGCGGGCATGGACCCGGAGGTCGTTGGACGACTGCTCGACGGCGATGCGGATCGCGCCGCGCTCGAGGAGGAGGAGAAGGCGGCGCGCGAGATGGGCGTGACCGGCGTCCCCTGCTTCATCGTCCAGGGCAAATACGTCGTCCAGGGCGCGCAGGACAGCGCGACATGGCGACGTGTGATCGACGAGATCGCCGGCGTCACGGGCACGGAAAGCACCGCCAACGCCTGAGGCGCAGCACTGAAGGGAGAGACGGCATGAACATGCTGATCGAGACGCTTTCGAAAGTTTCGAGCCACCCTATCGCCTGGCTCTGCGTGGCGGCGGTGGCTTCGATGGCGCTCCTGTCGGTCGTCCATTTCGCCATGTGCCCCTTCGTGAAGGGGCGCTATGACCCAGACGAGAAGCGAGCGCTTCGTCATCTCGACCGGCCGGTGATCGCTGGGCCGCGCTACTTCCTGGTGATGACGAGCGGGATCCTCTCGATGATCGCGGGGCTCTGGATGATCGCGACCGAGACGCATCCGCTGATCGCCTTCTTCATCGTGGCCGCCGGTATCTGCATCGTGCAGATCGCGCCGCTCAGGCTGCGTCTGCACGAGGCTTACGATCGCGTGGTGGCGGCGGATCGCGAGAGCGCGGAGGCGGGAGAGGTTGCCCGCGCCCGGCTCAAAGGCCTGCATTACGTGAACATCGCCATGAGTACGGCCATCGCGATGCTGCTGGCGCTGGCGCTCCTAACGTTCTGATCCGAACCGGCCAGATCCGGGCGGATAGCCGGCGGCGCCTGCGTCACGCCGCCTGCAGCCCGTCACGCCCGTGCGGCACCTCCAGATCCAGGGCGGGGCCGACGGGCACGATCCGCGTCGGGTTCACCGTCTCGTGGCTGGCGTAATAGTGGTGCTTGATGTGGTCGAGCCGCGTCCGCTCCTTCACGCCCGGCCACTGGTAGAGCTCACGCGTCAGCCCAGACAGCGCCGGGTAATCCGCGATCCGCCGGATGTTGCACTTGAAGTGGCCCACATAGACGGGATCGAACCGAATGAGCGTGGTCCAAAGCCGCCAATCCGCCTCCGTGATCTGCCCGCCCATCAGATAGCGCCGCGTCGAGAGCCGCTCCTCAAGCCAGTCCAGCGTCTCGAAGAGCGGGATCACCGCCTTCTCATAGGCCTCCTGCGTGGTCGCGAAGCCGGACTTGTAGACTCCGTTGTTGACCGTGTCGTAGACGCGCGCATTCACCTCCTCGATCTCCTCGCGAAGCGGCTCGGGATGGAAGTCGAGCGTGTTGCCGGTTAGCCCGTCGAAGGCGCTGTTGAACATGCGGATGATCTCGGCGCTCTCGTTCGAGACGATGGTGCCGCGCTTCTTGTCCCAGAGTATCGGCACCGTGACCCGCCCCGTCATCTCGGGCTCCGCCTCCAGATAGACCTCGCGCAGGAAGCGCCTGCCCATCAGCGTGTCCCCCGTCGCACCGTCCCAGTCGTCCTCGAAGGTCCAGCCATTCTCCCCCATGAAGGGATGCACTACGGAGAGCGAGATATGCTCATCGAGATCCTTCAGGTGGCGGAAGATGAGCGCCCGGTGCGCCCAGGGACAGGCATGGCTGATATAGAGGTGGTAGCGCCCGCTCTCCGCCTCGAAGCCGCCCTCGCCCGAGGGTCCCGGCGCGCCGTCGGCGGTAACCCAGTTGCGAAAGGCGCTTTCCTGGCGCTTGAACTCGCCCCCGCTCTTCTTGGTATCGTACCACTTGTCATGCCACTCGCCGTCGATGAGCAGTCCCATGATGTCCTCCTTGCCGGCCTCGACGTGGAGGTAGGGCGCCCCGCGCAACTGCCGAGGTGACGGCGCTTCACGTCTCGGCCAAACTGCCTTTCTCTCAGCGCAATCATCGGTAGGCTGCGCTTGATCCGCTAACGACGTGAGCAATTTGATGACGCGATTTCTCGGTGCGCTGACAGCCCGGCTGATCGGCATTGCCGCACTGGCTTCAGCCTCGACGGCCTATCTCGGCAACGAGCTGATCCTGCGCGGTTACGGCTTCAACTGGGATCAGTTTCGCGACGCGCTGATCCAGCTCAGCGCCATCGCAATCCTGGTGCCGGTCTTTCTGGTGCCCGCAGCGACACGCTGGCTCTTCCAGCGCCAGGCGATGCGGGAGTTCGTGCTGCCCCGCCTCGGGCCGCTCATGCTCATCCTCTTCGCCGGCATCGTTGCCGGATATCGAATGCCCTTCCACAGGGAATACTGGTTTGCGATC
Source organism: Pseudomonadota bacterium (assembly GCA_039030915.1). Lineage (GTDB taxonomy): Bacteria > Pseudomonadota > Alphaproteobacteria > Rhodobacterales > Rhodobacteraceae > Thermohalobaculum. Next base: position 104,146 of record JBCCDG010000001.1, read on the forward strand.
TGGGGCGTGCTCGGCGTCCTCTACTTCTTCTTCTTCGTCGCTCCCGGCCGCTACGCCCGGGCCGTGGCGGCGGATGCGGTGACGGAGGAACGTGATGATGTGGGCGCGACGGAGACGTGGGACAGTGTCGGCCGGCAGGGTCATGGCGCCGACTGGCGCGATCTCGACAGTCTGAAGCCCCGGCCCCTGCCGGAGCGACGCGACACCGCGCCCGCCGCCGGCAGAGCTGTAAAGCCGCGGCCTCACGCCCTTGCCTATCTGTGCCTTCTCCTCCTCGCCCTGGTGCTCCTGCTCGCGGGGCTCGGCCTCTGGGCCCTCGTGGCACCGCGTTTCATGCCGACGGCTGAGTGGGCTGCGCAGGTGGATCGGCTCGCCCTGCCGCTCGGGCTGGGCCTCTCGCTGCTCTTCGGCGTCGTCTTCACCGCCATGCCGCGGTTCTCGCGGCGTGCACCATGGCTCGTCAGACGATGCGGCCCCGTCTTCGGCCATCAGATCCGCTTTCTCGGCGCCACCGTGGCGGCGTTCCTTCTGCTCGCGCAGACAGTCGGCCCCGCACTTGCCGTCGGTGCGCCTCACCTTCACGCGCTGTTCCTCGCGAAAGACTACGGGACAAAGCCTGCCGAGATCGTTGTCGCCACGATTGAGGAGGCGCGGGAAGGCACGCTGACGCTCGCGCGCTGCCCCGGCTGGGCGGAAGTGCGTCGGCCTGGAGGCCCCAGCATTCCCGCCTGTTTGGGTGATGCAGGGGACGGCAGCGGAACGTTTCTTCTCTCCGGCAACGCCACGTCGCTGGGCCTTCTCTATGACCGGGTGTCGGGTGCTTCAGGGTCGTGAAAGCACGAAACATCGTGCAACAGTGGGTGACAACCCCCAGCCTTTGTGCTACCTAAAATCACGTGGCGCGGGTTCGTGCGCCTCTTCATAGAAAATCGAAGCATAACCATGGAGGTTGGCATGTTCGACGCCGATTGTGATCAGGCGGCCCACAAAGCTACCCCGAAGGCCGGCCGTGCGCCCGCCGTTCGTACCGACAAGTCAGGCCGTGAAAGCTGTGCCGCCCGCCGCTGGGTCGCCGCCCGCCGCGCAAGCCGCCACGCGCTGCCGCCGCTGAAGCTGCCCGCTTACCAGAGCGCCTGACGCTCGCATCCCAGGAAGCGCGCCCCGAGGGCGGTGCAGGATTGGCCTGCACCGCCCTTTCTCTTTGCCGCGGATCGCCTTGCCGGCGCTTCAGGCCGCAGCCTTCGCCTCCTTCGCGATCTTGGCGAGGTCGCGCGCGATGGCGAAGGCGCCCTTGAGCTTGGCTTCGCCATCGGACCAGTCGCGCCGGACGACGAGGCGCGTGTCCTTGACCTTGGCGAGCCCGTTCTGGCCGGCGAGGAAATCCGCCAGTCCGGCCGGATTGTCGAACCGGTCGTTGCGGAACTGGATCGTCGCGCCCTTCGGCCCGGCATCGAGCTTTGCGATGCCGGCACGGCGGCACATCGATTTGACACGCACTACGCGCAGCAGCGTCTCGACCTCCTGCGGAGGCTTGCCGAAGCGGTCATGGAGCTCTGCCGCGAAGCCCTCCAGCTCCTGGCGCGTCTCGAGATCCGAGAGCCGGCGGTAGAGGCCGAGACGGACATCGAGATCGGACACATAGTCGTCCGGGATGAGCACCGGCACGCCGAGGTTGATCTGCGGCGCCCAGGTCTCGTCATCCATCGCGACGCCCGCCTCACCGGACCGGAGTTTGGCGATCGCCTCCTCCAGCATGTCCTGGTAGAGTTCGTAGCCGACTTCCTTGATATGGCCCGACTGCTCCTCGCCGAGCAGGTTGCCCGCACCGCGCAGATCGAGGTCGTGCGACGCCAGCGTGAAGCCCGCGCCAAGGCTGTCGAGCGAGCCCAGAACCTTCAACCGCTTCTCCGCCTGCGCCGTCATCGGCTTGCGCGGCTCGGTCGTGAAGTAGGCATAGGCCCGCAGCTTCGACCGGCCCACCCTGCCCCGGATCTGGTAGAGTTGCGCCAATCCGAACATGTCCGCGCGGTGCACGATGAGCGTGTTGGCGGACGGGATATCCAACCCGCTCTCGATGATCGTCGTGGCCAGCAGCACGTCGTACTGACCGTCGTAGAAGGCGTTCATCCGGTCGTCGAGCTGACCTGCCGCCATCTGCCCATGAGCGACGATGTACTTTACCTCGGGCACCTGCTCGCGGAGGAACGCCTCGGCTTCGGGCAGGTCCTTGATGCGCGGGACGACGAAGAAGGACTGCCCGCCGCGATAGTGCTCGCGCAGGAGCGCCTCGCGCACCGTAACTTCGTCGAAGGCCGCGATGTAGGTGCGCACGGCCAGGCGGTCGACGGGCGGCGTGGCGATGACGGAAAGTTCGCGGACGCCGGACATGGCGAGCTGCAGCGTGCGTGGAATGGGCGTCGCGGTCATGGTCAGTACATGCACATCCGTGCGGAGCTGCTTCAGCCGCTCCTTGTGCGCGACGCCGAAATGCTGTTCCTCGTCAATGACTAGGAGGCCGAGATTGCAAAACTTGATCCCCTTCGCCAGCAATGCGTGGGTGCCGACGACCACCGCGATCTCGCCGGCTTCCAAGCCCTTCTTCGTCTCCGCTCCCTCCTTGGCGCCGATGAAGCGCGAGAGCTGGCGGACGCGAAGCCCCGTGCCGCGGAAACGCTCGGCGAACTCTCTGGCATGCTGGCGCGCCAGCAGCGTGGTGGGGCAGACGACGGCGACCTGCATGCCCGAGGCGGCGGCGACATAGGCCGCCCGCAGTGCCACCTCGGTCTTGCCGAAGCCCACATCGCCGCAGATGAGCCGGTCCATCGGGCGGCCCTTGCCGAAATCCTCAAGTACCGCCTCGATGGCACGGAGCTGATCGTCCGTCTCGGTATAGGGAAAGCCCGCGCAGAACTGGGCATAGCCGTTCGGCTCGGGCTCAAGCTCGTCGGCGCGGCGCAGCATGCGCTCAGCAGCGACGTTGATGAGCTTCTCCGCCATCTCGCGGATCCGCTCCTTCATCTTGGCCTTCTTGGCCTGCCAAGCACCCCCGCCCAGCCGATCTAGCTCGCCGGCGTCCTGCCCGTAGCGGGAGAGAAGCTCGATGTTTTCTACGGGGAGATAGAGCTTCGCATCCTGCGCGTATTCAAGGGCGAGGCATTCGTGCGGCGATCCGCCGGCCGTTACCGTCTCGAGGCCCAGATAGCGGCCGATGCCATGATCGAGATGAACGACGAGATCGCCGGACATGAGGCTCTGCGCCTCGGTCAGGAAGTTCTCCGCCCGCCGGCTCCGCCTGCCGCGCCGGATCAGGCGGTCGCCCAGCACGTCCTGCTCGGCGATGACCGTGCCCTCGCGCGCCTCGAAGCCCTGCTCAAGGGGCCAGACGATGAGGTTGAGGCCGTTCTTTATGTCTCGCCAATGGCTTGCGAGGGAAACCTCGCTGAAGCCCTGATCCGCAAGCAGGCCATGAAGCCGGTCGCGCGCGCCCTCGGAATAGCTTGCCAGCGCGACAGGGCCGTCGCGAAGCCGAACCCGGATATGGTCCGCAAGCGCGCCGAAGAGGTTGCCGCCCTCCTGCTGGCGCTCAGGCGCGAAGGAGCGGCCGGGCCGCCCGCCCGCGTCGATCACGCCCGGGCCCGTCTGCACCCGATGCGGCGTGAAGGCATGCACTGTACGCCCGTGAAGCGCCGAGGCCCAGGCACGTTCGTCGAGGTAGAGCAGCTCCGGCGGACAGGGGCGCACCGGCATGGTCGTGCTCGTCGCGATCTTGCCAGCATCGACGCGGGCGCCGTAGTGGTCCTGGACCGTCTCGTCCCGCGCCGCCAACGCCTCGTCGATCTGCGCGTCGAGCGTCACGGGTGCGCCGGGCAGATAGTCGAAGAGGGTCTCGAGCGCCTCGTGGAAGAGCGGCAGCCAGTGCTCCATGCCATGATGCTTCCGCCCCTCCGATACCGCGGTATAGAGCGGATCGTCGAGCCGCGGCGCGCCGAAGAGCTCACGATAGCGGCTGCGGAAGCGCTGGATCGAGCCCTCGTCGAGGATCACCTCGGAGGCCGGTGCGAAGGCCAGCCGCTTGACCTTGGCGATGGTGCGCTGGGTCGAGGCGTCGAAACGCCGCGCGCTCTCCAGCACATCGCCGAAGAAATCGAGCCGGACAGGGTTCTTCGAGCCGGGTGGGAAGATGTCGATGATCCCGCCGCGCACGGCATAGTCGCCATGCTCCGTCACGGTCGTCGCACGGTTGAAGCCCATGCGCGCGAGCCAGCCGGTCAGCGCCTCGACCTCCACGCGGTGCCCCGCCCGCGCCCCGAAACTCGCGGTCTTCAGCGTCTCACGCGGCGGAACCTTCTGGGTCGCGGCGTTCAGCGTCGTTACGACGACTGCGGGCTCCTCCGGCGCTTGCCGCGCAAGACGCGCGAGCGTCGCCATGCGCTCCGCAGCGAGGTCCGGATTGGGCGAGACACGGTCGTAGGGCAGACAGTCCCAGGCGGGGAAGCCGAAGACGGGCAGCGCCGGGGCCCAGACGGCCAACGCGTCGCGCAGCGCCGCCGCCCGCGCATCGTCCCGCGCGACATGGATAACCGGCCCGCCTGCCCTTTCGGCCAGGTCGGCGACGCGCTTGGCGTCATAGCCCTCGGGCGCCCCACCGACGGTGACGCGGCCTGGCCGCAACGGCTCCGCTTTGTTCACGGTCGGGCAGGTAGCCTGCGCCGCGTCCGCCCGCAACCCGGCGTCGCACCCGAAGGGCCGGTTTTCCTTCCATGCATGGCCAGAGCAACCGGTGTCGCGCGATCTGTCGCAGCCGTGGGCCGCCAGCGGCGCGCCCACGCGGCTCAGCCGAGCTGCAACTCCTCAGCCCCGAGAGGCGCGAAGGCGGCGTCGATCGCTGCCGGTTCGACGTCATCGAGGCTCGCGGGCTGCCAGTGCGGCGCACCGTCCTTCTCGATGATCGTGGCACGAACGCCTTCATAGAAGTCGGGATGGGTCATGCAGAAGCGCGCCAGCCGATATTCGAGCGCCATGCAGTCCTCGAACGAGAGCGTCCCGCC
>JBCCDG010000002.1:0-101830 GCA_039030915.1 Pseudomonadota bacterium
CCGTCCTCGTGATCGAGCACGACATGAAGTTCGTCGAGGACATCGCCCACAAGGTGCTGGTGCTCCACCAGGGCAAGATCCTGGCCCAGGGGTCGATGGAGAAGGTCCAGGCCGATCCGAAAGTCATCGAAGTCTATCTGGGCCATTAGGGGAGCCAGCCATGCTGCATGTCCGCGACCTACGCGTGGCCTATGGCCAGTCCGAAATCCTCCACGGCCTCGATCTGGACGTGGAGAAGGACGAGATCGTCGCCGTCATGGGCCGCAACGGCATGGGCAAGACCACGCTCATGAAGTCGCTCATCGGCATCCTCCCCTCCCGTCAGGGCTCGATCCAGGTGGAGGATGCCGAGCTCTCGAAGCTCAAGAGCCACAAGCGCGTTGCCGCCGGCGTCGCCTACGTGCCCCAGGGCCGCGCGATCTTCAGCACCATGACCGTGCAGGAGAACATCGAGACGGGTTTGACCGTCACCGGCAAGAAGGACGTGCCCGAGCACCTCTACGCGATGTTTCCGGTGCTGAAGGAGATGCGCAGGCGCCGGGGCGGCAATCTCTCGGGCGGCCAGCAGCAGCAGCTTGCCATCGCCCGCGCGCTGGCTGCCGAGCCGAAGATCCTGCTGCTCGACGAGCCGACGGAAGGCATCCAGCCCAGCATCATTCGCGAGATGGCCCGCACACTACGCAAGATCCGGGACGAGCACGGGCTGACCATCGTCGTCTCGGAGCAGGTGCTCAGCTTCGCGCTCGACGTGGCCGACCGCGTGGTCGTCATCGAGAACGGCAGCTTCGTCTTCGAGGGCCCGCGGGAGGGTCTCGACGAAGAGCGTGTCACGAAATTCCTGTCCGTCTGAAGGCGGCCGAACCCGACAAGAAGAGAGGAGGCACCCATGCCCGATACGCAGAAGATCTACACCCGCTCGACGGACACGCTCATCGCGGTGGACCTGGCCGAAAGCCCGCACACCAATCCGATGATCCACAACCGCTGGCATCCGGACATTCCCATGGCCGTCTGGGTCGAGCCGGGGGACGACTTCAAGGTCGAGACCTATGACTGGACCGGCGGGCAGATCGCCAACAACGACGACGCGGCCGATGTGCGCGATGTGGAGCTCGAGCAGGTCCACTATCTCTCCGGCCCCATCGGTGTGAAGGGCGCGGAGCCCGGGGATCTGCTGGTGGTCGACATCCTCGATATCGGCGCCAAGGACGACATGCTCTGGGGCTTCAACGGCTTCTTCTCGAAGCAGAACGGCGGCGGATTCCTGACCGAGCACTTCCCGGAGGCGCAGAAGTCGATCTGGGATATCGATGGGATGTTCACCAAATCGCGCCACGTGCCGGGTGTGCGCTATGCCGGCCTCATCCACCCGGGCCTCATCGGCTGCCTGCCGGACCGGGCGATGCTGGACATGTGGAACGAGCGGGAGGGCGCGCTGGTCGCGACCGACCCGGACCGCGTGCCGCCTCTGGCCGCGCTGCCCAACACACAGTCCGCCCATATGGGCAAGATGACCGGCGAGGCGCGGGACGCCGCCGCCGCGGAGGCTGCGCGCACCGTGCCGCCACGCGAGCATGGCGGGAATTGCGACATCAAGGATCTCTCCCGCGGCTCCAAGATCTACTTCCCCGTCTATGTGGACGGCGCGGGCCTTTCGATGGGTGATCTGCACTTCTCCCAGGGCGATGGCGAGATCACCTTCTGCGGCGCGATCGAGATGGCCGGCTGGCTCCACATCCGCGTGACGCTGCTGAAGCAGGGCATGTCGAAATACGGGATCAAGAACCCGATCTTCCGCCCCTCGCCCATCACGCCGAAATACGATGACTTTCTCATCTTCGAGGGGATCAGCGTCGATGAGCAGGGCAAGCAGCATTACCTCGACGTGCACGTCGCCTACCGCCAGGCCTGCCTCAATGCCATCGAGTACCTGAAGAAATTCGGCTACACGGGCGCGCAGGCCTATGCGATCCTCGGCACCGCACCCTGTCAGGGGCACATTTCCGGCGTCGTCGACATTCCGAACGCCTCGGCCACGCTCTGGCTGCCGACGGATGTCTTCGAGTTCGACGTCATGCCGGGTGCGGATGGGCCCACCAGGTATCTCGACGGCTCGGTCGATGTGCCGCTGGCGCCGGATCTCTAAGATGCCGGTCTACGAGTATGAGTGCGCGTCGCATGGCCGCTTCGAGCAAATGCGCCCCATGGCGCAGTTCGACCGGCCATGCCCGTGCCCGGCCTGCGGGGCGGAAGCGCCGCGGGTCACTGCCTTGCCGCGCCTCGCGGTGCTCTCGACCGGCGATCGCCATGCGCATGCCACGAACGAGCGGGCTCAGCATGAGCCCAAATCGACGCGGAGCCACGGGCCGGGCTGTGGCTGCTGCGGGGGAGGGCGGAAGGCATCGAAGACGCTGCGGCGCGCGGATGGCTCAAAGAGCTTCCCCGCGAAGCGGCCCTGGATGATCTCTCACTAGAGCGTGTCTCGATCCGGCAGAGGCGCTTTTTGTTTCCCGACGTGACGGAGGCGATCCGGGGGCCGAAGCGTTGCCATCTGCCGCCGCTGGATTGTGGGGACGGGATGTGGTCCGTCAGAAAAAAATCCCGGCAGCGGTTTGTTCCGCTGCCGGGCTTTCGTGATCAAGACTAGCGATAACAGCGGCTTATCGCCAATAGTTGAAGAAGATCAGCGCCCACTGCGCCGCCGCCAAGAGGGCAAGAATGGTGATCGCGCTGCGGAAGAGGATCGGCGACGCGACGATGCGACGCCAGAGACCTTCCGGCTTGGCCGCTTCGGACGCGCCGCCCGCCGTGGCCCCGCCCGACACCTTCGGCCCATCGCCTTCTTCCGGCTTGCGGCTCATGAACTGGCCCAGACGATCGGTAAGGCCTTTGGCACCGGCACCGTGCGCGGTTGCGCCGCTCGAGGATAGCATGGTCATCGCGGTTCTCCCTTCGGCGTTGCTCACTGAGCGAGCACGGTCATGACATCGCGGAGCTGCGTCTTGGCGCGGAGCGCGAAGAAGCCGAGCTCGGTCACGTGGTTCGGGATGAAGATCGAGCCCGGCGGGCTGTTCGTCACCACGAGCGGACGCATTGCCGCCGCGTTCTCGAAGCTCTTGATCATCTGCCTCCACACGATCCCCAGACCTTCGCCCTGAATGATCGGCCCGAAATCCTGCTCGAGCGACTTCAGCAGCATGGCGTAGGCGTAGAGGCGGCCCTTCGTTACGTAGAAGACCTCATTCGACGTGGTCGAGACAGTCTCACCCGCCGCCACGCGCTCCACATGTTCGGAGAGCACGTTGATTTTCGACGAGACGTCCGCCTCGATCCGGTTCAGCACCGCCGCCAGATTGTCCTGGCGAGGATCGAACACGGCCTCACCACTCGCGATGCGCCGGTTGTAGGCGTCGAGCGCGCGCACGGCCGAAAGATACTGCTCCTCGCTTGTCACCACGGGCGTCCAGGTCTTCTCGAAGTCGAAGATCCAGACATCGCCGGGGAAGCGCAGCAGCCCGGCGGCACGGTCGAGATCGGGATCGACCGCCGTCGCGCCGCGCGAGCGACCGAGAGAGTCGGCGAGCTCAAAGGCGAACCGGCTCAGCCCGTAGACGACCCCCTGCTGGTAGTACCGCATGTTGGGAAGCCAGTGCCCCGGCAGGAAGAAGGGGTCGTTGGCGACCCAGGCGTGATCGTTCACCTCTCGCTCGATCAGGCTCACCGTCATGTCGACGCTGGCCAGTCCCCCCTCGGTCGGCTGCTCCGGCACGAAGGCCAGGTTGTCGTCGATGCGCTCGGTGAGCAGCATGCCGCCGAGCACATATGCGCCAAGGAAGTTGGCCGCGACGAGGCCCGCGATGAGGCCGCTCTTCGCGACGTGGATCGGGCCGCTCAGCCGCCGGTCAGACCGGTTGCCCTGGGCGCTGTCCGGCGCGGAATCCGCGCCGGAGGGTGCGTCGGCGGCCATGGTCATGCGGCCACCCGCTGCCCATTGTGAGCGTCGTTCGCAGCAGCAGCGACGTGCAAGTCGATCTTGTCCTCGTCACGCATCTCGGCTTCTTCGATCAGCTCCTCGACGATAGCCGTCGACGCGTGCTCCGCACCCTCGGCAGGCGTCTCAACCTTGAAGTCGGCCGTTTCGACTGCATCGATCTCGACTTCTGCCGCCTCGGTCGGCGCCGGCATCTGTGCCAGGGCGCTCTCGGGTGCGGTCAGCGCAAGCGCGGGGCCGGTGTCGTGGATGCGAAGCTCGGGGCGACGCTCCGGCTGAAAGACGCAGAGCTCGGTGAAGGTGTAGATGTCTTCGCGCTTCAGGCCGAGCATGCCGAGCTGGCGCTTGTTGAGCTTGCAGAGCGCGTCGTGGATACGGTCAAAATCCCGCTCGGCGCGGTAGGTGGCGCGCGCCGCGGCAAGGCGCGCCGGCAGACGGGCGATCTCGGCCATTGCCTCGCGCAGTTCACGGCCCAGGCGTGCGCCGAGCGAGCGGTGCGTCACGGTTTCCGGCTGCATGGTCATCGCGTCGGTCATGTCGTGGCCCTTCCTATCTCTCCGATACTTCGGTGTGCGCGGCTTCCTTTTGGGCCGGCAGTGGTGATGAGACGGGCGGGCTCGACCTTTCATCCCGGAAGATGCAAGATTTTTTTCACCGCTCCTCGCGCGTGGGCGCGGTAGACAGAAGTGCGTCGAAGAGGTGCGCCCCCATTTTTTCTACCAAGGGGCACTTTCTTCGGGATGAAGACAGGGTCTCGCGCGTCACACCCATCGAGGCCCGGCGGAACCGCCGTGAGCCGGAAAGTGAAATGCTGGGAAGACGACAAGGCGGCCATGCTGTCGAGACCGAGATACCGAAGCTCAGACGCTTTGCCCGGATGCTCGCCCGCAACGAAGCGGAAGCGGACGATCTGGTGCAGGAGACGCTTCTGCGCGCGCTCTCGAAATTCGACGGCTATCGCGGCCAATCGTCCCTCGGCACGTGGTTGTGCCAGATCCTGGTCAACCTGCACCGCTCGAAGCGGCGGCAGGATGCGAGGCGGCGTGAGCTCCTGGAGGAGCGGGGCGCCGACGAGGACAGGGTTGCTGCACGCCAGGAGCATGCCATCGAGCTCGGCGAAACTCTCGCTGCGCTCGACGGTCTGCCCGAGGAGCAGCGCGAGGCCATTGTCCTCGTCGCGATCGACGGCGTCGCCTATGCGCAAGCCGCCGATATCCTGGGCGTCAAGCTCGGCACGCTCATGTCGCGGATCTCACGTGGAAGATCGGCGATCCGGGCTGCCATGGAGGGCACCGCGCCGCGCGGCGCCTCGTCTGCGGGCGAGGCTGGGGCGCGCCGCCAAGCGAATGGGTGAGGTAGGATGAAGACCGGAACCACAGTGATAAGCGATGCCGAGCTCAATGCGTTTTGCGACGGCGAGCTCGACGACAAGGAGTGCGCGCGCGTCGCCGCGGCGATCGAGGCCGATCCGGCGCTGAGGGCGCGCATGGCGGAGATGATGAGCGATATCGCCGCCCTGCGTTCGGCCGGCGATGCCGAGGATGTCGACCCCGCGACGGAAGTGCTGGCCGCCCGGCTCGGCAGCGCGGTGGAGCGGCGGGAGCGTCAGCAGGGTCTGACGCGGCTTGGCGCCGGGCTTGCGGCGACGATCGCCATCGCCGCCGGCGGCTGGTTCGGGCACGCATCCTACGTGAAGCAGGGCGTCGGTAAGTCGCGCCAGGATAGCATGGTCGTCGCCACGCTCGAGAACCACGCGGTGCCGAGCTTCGTCGCCGATGCCGCAGGTGCGCATGAAGTTTTTGCGCCGGACACGTTCCATCCCGTCGAATTCACGGCGAAGGACGAGGCGGCCATGGCGCAGTGGTTCACGGACCGGCTGGGCGATGCCGCGATGATCCCTCATCTCGAGGAGTTGAACTTCGAGCTCGTCGGTGGGCGCCTCCTCGCCGGAGCGGAGGGGCCGATGGCGCAGGTGATGTACGAGAACGACAAGGGCGACCGGGTCAGCCTCGTCTTCGGCAAGCAGCACACGCCCGGCAGCTCCGACCTCAAGCTCGTGCATGTGGGCAAGACCTATGCGAGCTACTGGCAGGACAAGGGCTTCTCGTGGGCGGTGGTCGAGGAGACGCCGGGCGCCGATGTCAGCGTCGTCGCCACGCATATCGCGCGCATCACCGGTCGCTGATCGGGCTCATCACGACGGAAAACGCCCGCTCCGAGAGGAGCGGGCGTTTTCCGTCGTGATTTTGGCACCCGGAAGGGCGCTGGATCAGTCTTTGCCGTTCCGACGCTCGTCGATCATCGTCCGCGGCGATAGCGGGGTGCGCGCGAGATAGGCGGCCCGCCCGATCATGTGTGCCGCGACAGGGGCGGTCAGCAGCACGAAGACGAAGGCACCAAAGGCCCGCGCCGCCGCCCAGCCGTCGTCAAAGCCGATAGACGTCCCGAGCATGATCAGCCCCACGCCGAGCGTGCCCGCCTTGGTCGAGGCATGCATGCGCATGAAGACGTCCTGCATGCGCACGAGCCCGATCCCGGCGACAAGCGCGAAGGCCGCACCGATCAGCAGGATGGCCGAGGCCAGGATCTCCCCGATGCTCGCGGTCTCGAGAAGCGCCATCATGTCCCCACCTCCTTGCCGCCCTCGGCTGTGCCGACCGCATGGCGGCGCATGATGAAGCGCGCGAAGGCGAGCGTGCCGAGAAAGCCCGCGATCGCCAGCACGAGCGCGATGTCGAGATAGGCGACCTCGTCCGCGGCGATGGCGCGCAGCCCCGCAAAGCCCACGGTGAGGACCGAGAGCATGTCGACGGCCACCACGCGGTCCGCCACGGTTGGGCCCAGCACGAGGCGCAGGAAGGTGAGGCCGGCGGTCAGGAGTAGGATCCAGCTCGCGATATCGGCCGCATGTTGCAGGAGGGTCATGACAGGGCCTTCAGCACAGGGGTTTCGAGCGTGTCGCGGATCTCGGCGCGCATCTCGTCCGGCTCGTCGAGGAACATGGCATGGACATAGAGCGTCTCGCCATCGGGCGAGAGGTCGAGGCTGAGCGTGCCCGGCGTGAGCGTCACGAGGCTCGAGACGATCAGCACCTCCGTCTCGGTCCTGGCGCGGAGCGGCACGGCGATGATGCCCGGCCGCGCGTCGGGCCGGAAGCTTAGCACGTCGCGCGCGACGCGCAGCGAGGAGAAGACGAGCTCGCGCAGGAAGATGGCGGCAAGCTTCACCAGCCGCGGCAGGCGCAGGAAGTAGCCGTCATCCGGGAAGAGCCCCCGCACGACCCAGAGCGCCGCGAAGCCCAGCACGAAGCCGATGCCGAGGCTGGTGATCGAGTAGTCCGCCGCGAGCGCGCCCCAAACGACTGCAAGGAGCAGGTTGATCGCGAAGATGTTCATGTCGGCGCTCCCATCACGGCGATGATGTAGGGCTGCGGGTCCGTGAGCCCCGCGGCCGCCGCCTCCGCCGCCTCGATGAAGGGCGCGGGCCAAAGGCCCATGACGAGCGACGCGCCGACGAGGGCGACAGCGGGCAGCACGAGCAGGCGCCGGGCGGGTGCGGGCAGTGCGTCGAGCCCCTTCGCGCGGCCGCTCGGGTGGGGCTTGAGATAGCCCTGAAGCCAGATCTTCGTCATCGAGTACAGCGTGAAGAGCCCCACGCCGAGGATCGCGGCGATCGCCGTCCAGCTCTCGACCTCCGCCCCTGCCTGCACCAGCGCGACCTTGCCCCAGAAGCCCGAGAAGGGCGGCAGCCCGGCCATCGATAGCGCAGCGAGGAGGAAGAGGACGGAAAGTGCCGGGGAGGCCGCATAGAGCCCGCCAGACTGTGCGAGGTCGAAGCTGCCCGTCAGCCGCCTGCCGATACCCGCGATCAGGAACAGCACCGCCTTCACGATGATGTTGTGCACCATGTAGAGGATGGCGCCCATGAGCGCGAGCGGTGTGGCAAGCGCGAGGCCGAGCGCCATGTAGCCCACCTGGCTCAGGATGTGGAACGAGAGGATGCGGTGCACCTCCCGCTGCGCCGCGGCCCCGATCACGCCGAGCACCATCGTCGCGATGGCGACGGGCATCAGGATCGCGCTGAGCGGCACCTCGGGAAAGACCAGAAGGCCGACACGCATCATGGCGTAGATGCCGGCCTTGGTGAGGAGAGCGGCAAAGATGGCCGTCACTGCGACAGGCGGCGTGTGATAGGCCGCGGGCAGCCAGAACCAGAGCGGGAAGAGCCCCGCCTTGACCGCGAGTGCGCCGAAGAGGAGGAACGCCGCCGCCCCCTCGGCCACCGGCGCATCCGTTGCGGCGAGACGGCCCGGCAGGTCCGCCATGGTCAGTGTGCCCGCGAGGGCGTGGATGAGGCCGACCGCGGCGAGAAAGAAGATCGTGGCGACGATATTGAGCGCCATGTACTTCACGGCGCCGTCCATCTGGGCCCGCCCGCCGCCGAGCACCATGAGCCCGAAGGACGAGATGAGCATCACCTCGAACCAGACGTAGAGGTTGAAGAGATCGCCCGTGAGAAACGCGCCCGTGGCCCCGCCGATAAGGGCGAGGTAGAGCGCGTGCCAGCCCGCCCGCGACCGGGCCTCGTCGATATCCGCAGCCGCGTAGATGGCGATGGCCAGACCCATGAGGCCGGTGACGACGACCATGATCGCCGCCAGCGCATCGGCGACGAGCACGATGCCCACCGGGGCGGCCCAGCCCCCCATGCCGGAGGCGATGACGCCGCCGTCGACCACTGCGACGGCGAGATGGATCGATGCGATGAGGTGGAACGCTGCCGTAACGATCCCGATCGTGGCTGGGCGCAGCCCGAGACGCGGCGCAAGCATCGCCGCGACCGAGCCGAGAAAGGGGATCAGCAGGGGAAGAGCCAGCGTCCAGCTCATGCGGCGGGTCCTTTCGGGGACGAGGTGGTATCGCGCGGCAGCGTCTGGCGCCTGCTGGCGCGGCGACGATGCTCCGTCGCCAGCGGCAGGAGGACGGCGGCGGCCCCGAGCGCGAGCACGAGGATGGGCAACAGCTTGAGCCAGCTCATGCCGTGACGCCTCCCGCCGGCTGCCGGGCGGCGATCGGTGCCTTCTCGGGCGCAGGAGGCGACGCCGGGAGGACGGCCGGCTGAGCGGGTGGATCCGCCTCCGCGACCCGCATCTCCTCCGGGTTCACGGTACCGAGGCGTCGATGCGCGGCCAGCGCCAGCGCCAGCGCGAAGGCCGCGAAGCCGAAGCCGATCACGATGGCCGTCAGCACCAGTGCCTGGGGCAGGGGGTTCGCGACCACCGCCTCCGGCAGCTCCGAGCCCGTGGGGATCAGCGGTGCAGCACCCTCGGTCAGCCGGCCGCCGGTGAAGACGGCGAGGTTGGCCGAGGAGCCCAGCAGGACGATCCCGAAGACGAGGCGCAGCATGTGCCCCGACAGCATGAGAAAGACGCCCGTCGCCGCCAGCAGGCCGGCAAGGGCTGCAAGGATCGGTTCCATCAGCTTTCCTCCCCTTCGCCGTCTTCCTCGAGTGCCAGAACGAGCGCCGAGACGGCGCCGATCACGGTCAGCCACACGCCGATATCGAAGACGAGCACGGTCGAGAGCGGCAGCCCCTTGCCGCCGCCGTCCGCGCCGAGCAGCAGCCAGAGGCCGGTGAACGGCTCCGCCCCCGACAGCCCGGCGAAGAGACCCGAGCCGAGGGCCGCTGCGAGACCGATACCGAGGATCTCGATAGGGTCGAGCCGCAAGGCGCGACGGGCATGCTCGGCGCCATGGCTGAGCGTGAGCACGGCGAAGGCCGCGGCCGCGATCAGCCCGCCGATGAACCCGCCACCCGGCTCGTTGTGCCCGCGCAGCAGTAGATAGAGCGAGACCACAAGCATGAGGGCGACGAGCACCCGGGCGGCGGCTTTCAGGATGGGCGTGCTCATGACGTGTTGCCTTCCTTGCGCGTGCTGCGGGCGGTGCGGATGAGGGCGAGGGCGGCGACGGCCGCGATTGCCACGACGACGATCTCGCCGAAGGTGTCGAGCGCGCGGAAATCCACCAGGATCACGTTGACCACGTTGCGCCCGAACGCTTCGGGCACGCTGAGCGCGATCATCGCGTCAGATACCGTGCGGTCGAAGGCAGGCACCGTGGCGATGAGCGTGATCGCGGCGACGGTGACGCCGACCAGCGCAGCGACCGCAAGATCCCCCGTCCGGCCGGAGCGCCGGCCGCCAAGATCCGGCAGGCGCGCCATCACGGAGGCGATCAGCACCACGAGCAGGACATCGGCGAGAAGCTGCGTCATCGCCACGTCCGGTGCGCCGTAGATGGCGAACAGCATCGCAAGCCCCGTGCCGACAGCCCCGAGGCCGCCGAGCGCCACCATGCGCCGCGCTGCGGCAGCGGCGACAATTGCGCCGGAGGCCGCGAGGAGTGCCGCACCCGATGCCGCAGGCTCCAGCACCAGCGGCGGCATGGCCGGGAGTTGCGCAGCCGAGAGCGCCAGCCAGCCGAGCGGCAGGGCGACGATGCCGGCCAGCGTCACGGCGAGATAGCCGTGGAGCGAGCCCGGCTGCATCAGCTTCGTCGCCTTCTTGAAGCTGCTCGCGATGCCGTCTATCAACCCGTCCCAGGCCGGGTCGGCCGTGGCGGGGATGCGCGCAAGTCTGCGTCCGAGCGGTCGATAGGCGGCGAAGAGAACGATGCCGAGCGCGACGGTCGCGATGCTCATCAGGAGCGGCACGTTGACCCCGTGCCAGAGCTTGAGCGCCACGACCTCCGGCCGGCCGAGGACCGCTGTCACGGCCGGTTGTACGATCGTCTTTCCCACAAGCTCCGGCGCGACGCCGAAGAGAAGCCCGAGCCCCGACAGCAGGAGCGGCGGCATCCAGAGTGCGACCGGCACCTCGCGCGGCGCCTTCGGCGTCTCCCCCGCCTTGCCGAAGACCACACGCAGGATGATCACGAGCGTCAGCGCCACCATGCAGGCATTGGCCATCACGGCGGAGGCGGCGAGCGGCCAGGGCTCCTCGGCGATGGCAAGCGCGCCTTCGTATTTCAGCTCCTTGCCGATGAAGCCGAGGAAGGGCGGGAAGCCGGCCATGGAGCCCGCGGCAAGCACGCCGGCGGCCGAGGTGAGCGGCATGGTCCGCCAGAGCCCGCCCAGACGGCTGATCTCCCGCGTCCCCGTCCCCTTGTCGATGCAGCCGACGACGAGGAAGAGCGCGGCCTTGTAGAGCGCGTGGACGACCAGGAACGTCATGGCCGCCGCGATGGCCACCGTCGCCTCGGCGCCGAGAAACATCATGAGCGAGCCGAGCGCCATCACCGAGGTATAGGCGAGCGCGAGCTTGAGGTCGGTCTGGCGGAGCGCGAGGACACCCGCCATCAGCATCGTGATGGCGCCGGTGATTGAGAGGGACCATGTCCATGCCTCGGTGCCGGAGAGCGCCGGATGAAGGCGGGCAACGAGATAGACGCCTGCCTTCACCATGGTCGCTGAATGCAGGAAGGCGCTCACGGGCGTGGGCGCGGCCATCGCGCCCGGCAGCCAGAAATGGAACGGGATCTGTGCGGACTTGGTGAAGGCGCCGAGCAGGATGAGGCTGAGGATCGCGGGATAGAGCGCATGCTCGGTCAACCCCGGGGTCGTCACGATTTCCGAAAGCCGCGTGGTGCCCGCGGCCGAGGCCAGGAGAACGAGCCCCGCGAGGAGCGCGAGCCCGCCCATCCCCGTGATCAGAAGCGCCTGCCAGGCATTGCGCCGCGCCTTCGCGCTTTCGTTGTCGAAGCCGACCAGCAGGAAGGACGCGACCGTCGTCATCTCCCAGAAGACGAAGAGCAGAAAGACGTCGTCGGCCACCACCAGCCCCAGCATCGCCGCGGTGAAGAGACCGAGGAAGACGAAAAAGCGGCCGAGATGATGGTGACCCTTGAGGTACCGGCGCGCATAGATCGCGATGGCGGCGGCGAAGCCGGTGATCATCAACGCGAACATGCCGGAGAGCCCGTCGAGCCGGAGGGCGAAGTCGATGCCGAGCGGCGGCACCCAGGGCAACGCGATGCTGGCTGGCTCGCCCGCCGCGACGCCCATCATCAGCGTCGCGAGCCAAACGGCGGCAGCGAGCGAAATCAGCGCCAGGAGCAGCCCGAGCGCGGGTCCGGCTCGGCAGGGAAGGGAGGCGTCACTCATCGCGGTGCCCCGCATGACTTTAGTGTGCCCACCGGCCGGTTGGCCGGGGGCGAGAGCATTCTCGATACGCATGGTGTCTTCCTTCAGCCCGCGATCAAGGTGGCGGCCGCGAGGTAGAGCGGGAGGCCGACGATCAGGTTGAAGGGTAGTGTCAGGCAGAGCGGAAAGGTCAAGTAGAGCTCCGGCCTCGCCTCCGGCAGGGCCATGCGGATTGCTGCGGGGGCCGCAATGTAGCTCGCCGAGGCGGCGAGTGTCGCGAGCAGCGCCGTGTTGCCGGCCGAGAGGCCGAGGATCGCGCCGAGAAGGACGGCGATCATGCCGCCCGCCAGCGGCATTGCGACGGCGAAGAGCGCAAGCCTCGGCTCGAAGCGCTTCGCCAGCCGGTAGAGACGGCGCCCGACCACGAGCCCTTGATCGAGAAGAAAGATGCAGAGTAGCGCGGGGAAAAGACCGAAGGCGATGTCCTGCTCGTAGCCGATACCAAGTTCGCCCGCGAGCCAGCCGAGCGCAAAGGCGCCGAGGAGGAGCTGCACGCCGCGGTCCTGCGCGACGGTGCCGAGCGCGCTGAGGAGCCCACCTTGCCCTTCGGTGCGGCTGTCGCCCACGCCGAGGCTCGTCGTCGTTCCACCATCGGGTGTCGACAGTGCAGCTTGAGCGGAGGGGGCGGCCAGGCGCGCAATGACGAGGGCGGTCAGGATCGCAGGCGCCTCCATGAGCGCGGCGATCGCGACCATCCAACCATCATAGGCGATGCCGTTGATCTTGAGGAGCAGCGACATCGTGGCGAAGGTGACGATGGAGATCGAGCCGTAATGCGCGGCCACGGCCGCCGCATCGGCGCGCGGCAACTCGGTGGTCGCGCGCAGCGCCATGAAGCCCAGTACCGTCATCGCCACCGAGAGCCCGAGGCCCGCAAAAAGCGCCACCAGCACGTCGCCGCCGAAGCCATGTTCGCCAAGGCTCGCCCCGCCCTTCACGCCGATGGCAAAGATGAGGAGGAGGCCGAGTGCGCGCGAGATCATCGGCGGCATCGTCAGCTCGCGGGACAGAAGCGCGAGCCCGGCGCCGACTGCGAAGAAGATCAGCATGGGCGAGGTGAGCGTCGAAAATGCGAGCTGTAAAGCGGCTTCCATCGGCGTCTCCTCCAACGAACATGCATGCCAGCAGACGTCCGAGGCGGGGCTTCGGGCGTCAGCTTCGGTGGTCAGACGCGTGAAGGCCGGCTTTCATCCTGCAATGGGGAAGGAAATTTTACCTTTCTCCCGGTGTCCGGCCGTCGTTGCCGCGCCTCGGAAGGCTTGGGCGAGCACGGTTTGGGCCGGAGATGCCAGACCGATCTGTCGCCATAAGAGACCGACCCGAGGGATGAAAACCGCGCGTTAACCGTCTCACTCCTGAGCGGCACCTCGCAAGGTGCCGGGCGACGGCAAGGGAAAGGGGCGGCAGCGCCCTGTCTTTAAGGGAGAACGGCGATGGAGATCGAGAAGGCTATGATGCGGCAGGCAAGGGCCGCGGCAGGGGCGGTGCAGGACTGGCTGACCTGGTCTTGTACCATCGTGGGCAACGGGTTCTCCGAGCGGTTGGTGGAACGTGCGCTCAAGATCCAGATCGCCTTTCTCCTGTTCCTCGCCGTGGTCGCGCCGTTTGGTGGCATGCGCCTCGGCCCCGAACTCATGCTGTTCCTGATTTGCCAGGCGGCGCTCACCCGCGTCGCTCTGTTGCGGGTCAGGCGGCGTGATCCCTACCTCGGCGGTGGGCTGTACCTCGTGCTCGCGGTCGTCACCTTCTTCGAGGCAAAGACCTATTCCGGCTTCGTAGGCGCCATCTTCGCGTTCGAAGCGATCCTGAGCATTGTGGCCAGCTACTACATCCTGCGCCTGCTGCGCCGCCGTTCCACGGAACAGATGAGCGTCGCACAGCCGGCGTAGCTCCGCCCTCAGGCATGCCTCGCTTCCTATTCGCGAGGCGACCACGTGACGTGACCCGGGGCGGCGTCCAATGACGCCGCCCCGTTCGCGTGATTGAGAGGTGCTTCCGCAACGAAACCCGAGCGGTTTACTAAGAGAAGGGCTTTTCCCGATCAAAACAGTCTGCTATTCGGAAGCCAGATCAGCCACCGGCCACGTCCCGACCGGAAGCCAGTCACGCCTCAGGCCACCGCGAAGGGGAAGAGAAGCATGGCGAGCACGACCGGATGCCGGAGAGAGGGAGAGGGGCCGTCGGATGACGCCTTTCCTCCCGCATGGACGCCGGGAGGCGCGGTAGACAGCCGCCTCCTCCTCGGCACGTCGAACACCGTTACCATCCGCCACGGGCATGATTTCTACACGCTGCGCGAGACCCGATCCGGCAAGCTGATCCTCACGAAATGATCCCGGGCCTCGACGTCATCGCCTGCGAGGATGCCGAAGCCTCGACAGCCCTTCCGCCGTCGTCCAGCGAGCTACGAACCGCCAGCGATCCCGCGCCGCACGCAGGATCCGCCAGCCGAGAGGATTGAGATGAGCAAGATTCCGTCGCCCTGCATCGATGTGTGCAAGCACAAGCTGAAGGGGGGGCACTGTATCGGCTGCTCGATGACGAAGCGGCAGAAGTCGGAGTGGAAGTCGCTCGACGGCAAGAAGGCCAAGCGCAATTTCGTCGCCATGCTGCTCGGTCAGCAGGCGGCGCTGGGTGGCAAGTTCAAGGGGTGGGCGATCGCCTACCGGCGCAAATGCGCGAAGAAGGGCGTCGCCTGCCCGATCGATCAACTTACCGATGCCTGAGCGTCAGGCGGGCATCTGCCCGCCGCCTGCTCACTTGAGGTGTGAACGGAGCATCCAGGCGAACTTCTCGTGCACCTGGCCGCGCTCGATGGCCATGTCCTGCGTGAGGAGATCGCCGTTCTTTTCCGAAGCTTCGGCGAGCGCTGCCATGGTGCCCGCCAGAAGTTCCTGATCGGCGGCCATCTTGGCGACCATCTGCTCGGCCGGCAGCTTGCCCTCGCACTCCTCGACCTTCGAGCGGCGGAGATGCTCGGCGAGCCGGCCCTCGGCATGACCGTCCAGCGCCTTGATGCGCTCGGCAATCTCGTCCTGCGCCTCGAAATGATCCTCGTAGATCTTCTGGAAGAGGTCGTGCAGGGGCCCGAAGGCCATGCCCGTCACGTTCCAGTGGTAGTTCTGCGCCTTCATCGTGGTGACGGCGGTTTCGGCCAGGCCCTGGGTCAGCCCGTCGATGATTGCCTCGAGCGCGGTGGTCTCGAGTTCTGTGGCAAGGTTCTGCATGGGGTTCCTCGGATCGCTGCAGGAGATCGACGCTGGCTGGCCGTTCGCTTGAAAGCTAAGCGGGAGCTGGCTCGCACAACAAATTAGAATAGTTCCAGTTCGGCGCCGTCAAGGCTCTGGACACAACGCTCCGCCAGGCGCCGCACGGTCGGGCGAAGGCGTGGCTCGACACGGGAAGCGAGCGCGAAAGTCGCGCTGTTCTCGTCGCCCCGCCGGATCGTGTCCATGAGGCGGAGGAGCCAGTCCTCGTCGAACGTCGTCTCCCGCGCGCCGGGCCGGTGGAAGACGACGCGCCTGCCGAGTGCCGCGGGCAGCAGCTTTAGCAGGAGCGGCAGCGCCTCGTCGTGAAGCGGGCAGTCGGCGCATCGGATCGCATCGAGCCGCGCGGCTTCGCTGTCGAGCCGCCTGTCCAACCGTGCCGCCGCTGCGCAGCGGCGCGCCCTGTCGAGACAACCCTGCTGACGCTCGGCCGGTGGATGCTGGCTCTTGAGGAGCGGCGTTCCCATGGCGCAATCTCTTTCTTGGCGCGCGGGGCAGGGCTGCGACAGCCGCCGTCAAATCCCCGAGCATTTCAGTCGGTCTTCTTCTACATCGTCGAAACGGCGGCGGTTTGCAAGATGCTTGGTCCCGTGACCATCGTACGTATCCCCCTTGGCGTCGCGAACGCTCCTGTCGCTCATACTGCACTTGCCGCGCCCGATAGGGGCCGGCGACCGTGAACCGCGTGGCGATCCGCCCGTTCCGTTGGTGTCCCGCATCGCGGCCGGGATCGATCGCACCGCCCGCATGGCGGCGCCTGCCAACGGCTTCGACCGTCTCTAAACATTGTCCGCGCCGTTGCGCCGCGATGGCTGGGGACGGGACGGAGGGGCAGGCCGGTTGGCGCAGCTTGCTTCATCGCGGCGTGCCGGAGATCGAAGATGTGCCACTCGGCGTCGTCATGGTCGAGAGCACCAGCCCCCCCACCCGCCCGGCGCGACCTGAGCAAGCCGTCGAGATCCGCCGGCGAGCGCTTCTTCCACGACACAGGCGTCGCCGCCGCCACCTCATCCCCCGGAGGCAGCGAGGTCCAGGACTTATCCTGCCGGACTGTAGCGTACCGGGTCGACGATGCGGGCAGGCAGCCGCTCGCCTAGGGTCAGGAGCTCGAGCGGGGGCATCGCCTCCGCCGCGCGGCCGGTCGGCGCGTGCCCGGGCTTCACGAACGCCATCGCCAGGTTCTCTCTTACGCGCGGCCCCCAGGCCGCCGAGGTCACGGTGCCGACCACCTCGTCCCCGGCCATCACGCTGTCCCCGGGCGTCGCCGGTGCGCGATCGCTCTCGATCCGGAGGGTGACGAAACTGGCGCGTGGCGGGCGGTTGCGCTTGGCGCGGAGGGCCGCCTTACCCGGATAGTCCCGCGGCTTCTCCAGATCGACGAACCGTGCGAGCCCGCTCTCGAACGGGTCGTATTCGGTGATCAGATCGGCCTTCCAGTGCCGATAGCCCTTCTCGATCCGCATCGCCTCCGCGGCATGGGCGCCAAAATGCACCATCCCGTGCGGTGCACCGGCATCGAGCAGGCAGCGATAGGCGGCCTCTGCCTGGCTGAGCGGCACATGGATCTCCCAGGCGAGCTCACCCGAATAGCTGACCGACATGGCGACTGCCGCGACATGGCCCACATGCACCCGCCGCCCGCTGAGCCAGGGGAAGGCCTCGGCGCGCCAGTCGGTGCGCGGTGCGGCAGCCGCCATGATGTCGCGCGCACGGGGCCCCGCGACCACGAGGATCGTGTGGCTGTCGACCAGCGGTTCGAGCGATACCGAGCCGTCTGCGGGCAGGCGGGCGGCCAGCCAGTCCCGGTCGTGGATCTCGGCGGCGGCGGCGGAGCCAAACCACACCGTGTCCTCATCGAGGAGCGCGATGGTGCCTTCGCCCGCGACGTTGCCCGCATCGCTGAGGAAGTAGGCGAGGCCAACCTTGCCGACGCGCTTCGGCACGCGGCCTGCCATCAGGCTGTCGAGCCAGTCCCGTGCGCCGCGGCCCTTGATCGCGATCCGGTTGAAGCCGTTCACCTCCATGATGCCCGCACGGGCGCAGACCGCCTCGACCTCGCCGTTCACCGCCGCCTGGCTCGCGCACCAGCGGAAGCTGTGGGTCTCCTCGAAACCGTCACGGGGCTTGTAGAAGAGCGCGCGCTCCCAGCCGTTCACCGTGCCGAACTCGGCGCCCGCGGCGGCCAGCAATGGGGTGAGCGGCGTCGTCCGTGCCGGGCGACCGGCCGGGCGATGCTCGTGCGGCATGTGAAAGCGGAATTCGTTCTGATAGTCCTCGACGGCCTTCAGAGCGGTCCACTCGACGCTCGCATAGCGGGCGAAGCGGCGCGGATCGAGCGCCCAGGTGTCGTAGCAGGCTTCGCCATGCACGATCATCTGCGCCAGCAGCCAGCCATGCCCGCCGCCCTCGCCGAGCCCGGCGCGCAGCCCAGTGATGCACCAGGCGTTGAGCTTGCCCGGGATCGGCCCCACCAGCGGCACGCCATCGGGGGTGTAGGTGATCGGTCCGTTGATGATGGTGTGGATGCCGGTCTCGCCGAGGCAGGGCATGCGCGCGATGGCGCCCTCCAGCACCGGCAGCACCCGGTCCGCATCGTCGGGGCAAAGCGCGTTCGTGAAGCCCGGATCGATGCCGCCAAGTCCCCACGTCCGGCAATCCTGCTCGTAGAACCCGACCAGCAGTCCCTTCTTCTCCTGACGGCTGTAGAAGTCCGCCTCCGGGCAGCGGATAAGGGGCACACGGCCCTCCATCGCCTCGATCTCGGCGATGGGCTCGGTCAGGAAATACTGGTGCTCCATCGAGGCGACGGGGTGCTCGACCCCCATCATCGCGCCGATCTCGTTGCAGCGATAGCCGCCGGCGTTGACCACGTGCTCCGCCTGGATGTCGCCCTTGGCGGTGTGGACGATCCACGCTCCGCCGGGCTTCTGCGTGAGGCCGGTGACCGGCGTGTGGCGGTGCACTTCCGCGCCCCGTTTGCGCGCGCGCCGCGCCAGCGCCTGGCAGAGCTGGGCAGGGTCGATATCGCCGTCCATCGGGTCCCAGAGCGCGCCCTTCAGCCCATCGGTATTGATGAGGGGATGGCGCCGGCCGCATTCCTCGGCATCGATGAGCTCGAACTCGACGCCCATGCCCTTGGCCAGCGACTGGAAATGGCGGTAGCCGTCGAGATGATCCTCCGTCGTCGCAAGCCTCAGGCCGCCGTCGCCGTGGTGATAGTTGATGGGATAATCCGGGTCGTCCGCCAGCTCCTTGTAGAGCTTGATGGAATGGGTCTTGAGCCCGACCATCACCTGGATCGCCCCGAAATTCGTGACCTGCGCAGCCGAGTGCCAGGTGGTGCCGGAGGTGAGCTCGTCGCGCTCCAGCAGCATGACGTCGGTCCAGCCCTCCTCGGTAAGGTGATAGAGCGCCGAGCAGCCCGCGATGCCCCCGCCGATGACCACAACCCGTGCGCTCGTCATCATCGCGTGTCTCCGTTCCTGTCCGTCTCCCGGGATGGAACGTCTGCGCCGCCGACCCGGTCAACGCCGCCGGGACGGATGCGGAAAAGCCGATAACCCGCTTCGGAGTTTCGCCCCCGGCTTGCGGGCAGCCGGTGAGCGGCGGAGGCTCGGGCGCCGTACATCGACGGTGACGGCGACGGAGACCGGAGGATCGATCATGGAGGAGCCGAGGGGCGCGCGCCGCCAGCGGGGATCGGGCAGCGGCCGCGCTGCCCGCATCGCGCGGCGCAAGGCGGCGGACGGCGTTCCCAATCCTGCACCGCCGGGTCAGCGTGGCGGCCTCTACCGTCCGCTCTCGGAGCGCGACATCGAAGCGATCTGGGCCACCGCGCTGCGCCTTCTCGCTGAGCTCGGCATGGGCGAGGCGCCGCCGATTCTGGTCGAGGCGGCAACGGCGCGCGGTGCGGAGGTCAATGCGCTCGGCCGCCTCTGCTACCCCCGCGCGCTTGTCGAGGACATCGTGGCCGCCGCGCCGCGCCGCTTCACCCTGCATGGACGGGACGCGGCGCGGAGCTTCGAGGTGGGCGGCGATGCCGTCCATTTCGGGACGGGCGGCGCGGCCGTGCAGACGCTCGACCTCGAGACCGGGCGCTACCGCCCCGCCACCCTTGCCGACCTGCACGATTTCACGCGCCTGCAAGACCGGCTGACCAACGTGAGCTGGTTCACCCGCTGCTGCATCGCGACGGATGTGGCGGACAGCTTCGATCTGGACGTGAACACGGCCTACGCCCTGCTCGCCAACACCACGAGGCCGGTCGGTACGGCCTTCACGCTGGCCGAGCATGTGGATCCCATCGTCGGCATGTTCGACATGGTGCTGGGCGGCGAGGGCCGGTTCCGGCGGCAGCCCTTCTGCCAGGTGCATATCAGCCCCGTCATCTCGCCCCTGCGCTACGGCGAGGATGCAGTGGCGGTCACGCGCGCCTGCGCGAGGCAGGGCCTGCCGATCAACTGCATCATCGCCGCGCAGTCGGGCGCGACCGCTCCGGCAACGCTGGCGGGCTTCCTCGCGCAGTCGCTGGCTGAGACGCTGGCCGGTCTCGCCCTGGTCCACGCCTTCGCGCCCGGGCATCCGGTCATCTTCTCCAATTGGCCGCTCGTCATCGATCTGCGCACCGGCGCGTTTTCGGGCGGGGGCGCGGAGAGTGCGCTCCTGAATGCCGCGTCAGCGCAGGTCTCGAATTGGCTCGGCCTCCCGTCGGGCGTCGCCTGCTCGATGTCGGACGCGAAAGGGCCGGATGCGCAGATGGGCGCGGAGAAGGCGCTGGCGGCGCTGGCCGCGGGGCTTGCCGGCGGCAACATGATCTACGAGTCGAGCGGCATGATGGCTGCCCTTCTCGGCGCAAGCTTCGAGGCCTTCGTTCTGGATGACGAGATGCTGGGCGCCGTCTACCGCGTGCTCCGCGGCGTGGAGGTCGACGAGGAGACACTCGGCTTCGAGGCGATCCGCGACGTCGTGCTGGGCGAGGGGCACTTCCTCGGCGCCGCGCAGACCATGGCCGCGATGGAGCGCGACTACCTCTTCCCTGATCTCGCCGACCGGGACGCGCCCGTGACCTGGGCCGAGAACGGCGGGCCCGATATCCGCGAACGGGCGCGGGAGAAGGCGCGCGGCATCCTCGCCGAGCATCGCCCCCACTACATCGACAGCCGGACGGACACGGCGCTCCGCGACCGCTATCGCATTCTGACACCACCCCACGGCGTCGGCGCGCCCGTCGCCTGAGCGGAGTTCGGTGGCGGAGACGACCGCGCGAAACGATCAGGAGGGGGCGGTCGGCTCGGTCGCCGCGGCCGGAGCCTGCAGGTCGGTCTGCTCACCGTGCAGAAGGCGCATGCCGTCCTTCAACCACGGTGCAATCGCGGTGGCCGGCCGGATCGTCTCGCGCTCGATGGTCTCGCGCAGTATGGCGGCGACGCGGCCGGGCAGTTCGCCCAGGGAGCCCTCGCGGGCATGAAGCGAAAGGGTGCGCGCGAAGCCGCTGAAGGGTAGCGGGCGCATCTCGAGCGCATCGTGAAAGCGCGGCGTGCGCAGGAACCCGAGCGGTGTCGTGACCGTCCAGCCACCGGTATGCGCCACCATCGCCATCACCGCATCGTTCATGTCGAACTCGAAGCGCGGGCGGGCATCGAAGCGCAGGCGGCGGAACTGCGCCGCGATCTGGCGCTGCATCAACTGCGGGGCCGCATAGCCGGTCATCGGGGCCTGCCGCAGAACGTCGAGCGGTTCCGCCTGCGCGCCGAGCAGGCCCTTCGCCGCGACCAAGACGAAGGGATCGCGCAGCAGCGGATGCTGCTCCATACCGCCCGGCAACAGGTCGTTTTCGGTGGCGACGGCCATGTCCACCGCGCGCGCCGTAAGCGCCTCGAGATTGCTGTGGCTCGGGCCCGTCCGGCAGGCGAGGTGACAGTCCGGCAGGAGCCGCGCAAGCGTCAGCGCGACGGCCGGCGTCACTTCCGCGTCGAAGTCCTCGATGATCGCAAGGCGCAGCTCGGGCAGATCCACATAGCGGTGCTCCGCAAGCTCGGCCCGCGCCTTCGTAAGCTCGTCCACCACCACCCGTGCGCGGCGCCGGAAGAGCCTGCCCGCAGGCGTGAGCGCGAAGGGGCGTGCAGCCCGATCGACCAGCCGGACACCCAGCGCGGCCTCCAGGTTCGTGACCTGCTGGGAGACGGTGGAGGGGCTGGCCTCGAGCTGCTGCGCGGCCCCCGCAATGGCCCCGTGCTGGGCGACGGCGAGGAAGGCTTCGATGGCCCGGATCGTGAGCCGTCCGCCCTCCTCGCCGCGTCCCGGCATCGATCCTAGTGCTCGCGCCGGAACGCGCCCTGCACGATGCGGTCAATGACCATGGCGCAGAAGAGGATCGCGAAGCCGCCCAGCAGGCCCGGGCCCTTGGCCGCGTATTGCAGCGCCTCGAGGATCACCTTGCCGAGACCACCACCGCCGATCAGCGAGATGATCACGACCATCGAGAGGCACATCAGGATCGTCTGGTTGACCCCCGTCATGATGCTCGGCAGGGCCAGCGGCACCTCGACATCGCGCAGGATCTGCCAGCGCGATGCGCCGAATGCCTGCGCTGCCTCCTTGATGCTCTCGGGCACCCCTCGCATCCCCAGCGCCGTGAGCCTGATCACCGGCGGCATGCCGAAGATGATCGTGGCCAGGATCCCCGGCGGGTTGCCTGTGCCGAAGAAGGCGATGATCGGGATGAGATAGACGAAGGCCGGCAGCGTCTGCATCAAATCCAGCACCGGCTCGGCGAAGTTGTAGGCGCGGCGTGACTTGCCGAACCAGATGCCGAGCGGGATGCCGATCGCGACGCATATGAGCACCGCGGCCCCCACCAGGGCCACCGTCTCCATCGCGATCTCCCAGTAGCCGAGGAGCGCGATATAGGCGAGCGAGGCTGCGGTGAAGATCGCGACGCGGGGGCCTGCGGCGCGGAAGGCGACGACGCAGATGACCACCATGACCACCGGCCAGGGCGTGCCGTTGAGCGCGATCGTGAGCGCGTTGAGGACGGAGCGTACGCCAGCCGTGACGCTGTCGAACGCGCCGGAGCCGGCGACGGCCGCGGCGTCGATCTTTTCTTCGAGCCAGCCTGCGATGACGGAGAAGAGCGTATCGCCTTCCTCGGCGACGAAGACCGAGGAGACGGCGCGCTCGGGGAAGGCGTTGAGCGCCTCGATCGGCGTCGCCACCGTGAACTTGTAGATCGTGAGCGGTGCGATGGCTGCGGCCAGCGCAAGGCCGATCCACAGGCGCCGCTTGGAAAAGCCGGAGGGCACGTCCTTGTGATCGATCCGCCAGCGCGAATACTGCTTTTCATAGGAGATGTTGGCCCATAGCCCCTGCATCACCTTGAAGAGCAGCATGAGCCCGAGCCCGGTCAGCAGGATCGACGTCGCCTGTGCGCCCAGGGCGGCGGCCTGCGCCTCCGAGTTCTCGGCCGCCCGCGTGATGTTGCCGGCCAGTGTCTCGAAGCGGCTCGGATCCTCTCCGGCCGCGCGGGCATCCGCTGCGCGCTGCAGGAATTCGTCGGCCCGGGCGCGCTGCGCCTCCGCCCGCTCGGTGAACGTCGCACCCGGGTTGCCCCAGAGGCCGCGGCCGATCTGGACCCAGGCGATGATCTCGAGGATCAGGAAGGCCCAGAACATCGCCCAGACACCGCGTGCCGCCGCCCAGATGGGACCGGCCAGCGCTGCCGCCGCGTTGAACGTATTCGGGATCGCCGAGGTCTTCTCGAAGATGCGGTGGAAGACCTTGACGTAGTAGTCCCCGTTGTCGCCAGCGAACTCCTTGATCGAGCTGTCGAGCTCCGAGCGGTTGACCTCGATATCCGACGCGGCAACGACGGTGCGCGGCAGCTCCTCGCCCGCGCCCATGCCTCCGGCCATGCCGGCATCCGTGGTGGCGGTCATTCCTTGCCTCCCTGAATGCCGCGCAGCAGGCGGCGCTTGGTGACGACGCCCACATCGGCGCCGCCATCGGTGATGATGATGGGCACGTCGGTATCGGCCGAGAGGTCGATCAGGTGGTCGAGATCGCTGTCCTCCGGCGCCCGCGGGGCATTGTCCGGCACCCCGTTCGGCAGGCTCTCCAGCGATTCCATGATGGAGTGCGCCTTGACGAGCTTGAGCTTGGAGATGCCCTGGACGAACTCGCGCACATAGTCGTCCGCCGGATTCGTCACGATTTCCTCCGCCGTGCCGATCTGGACGATGACGCCGTCCTTCATGATCGCGATGCGGTGGCCGATGCGGATGGCCTCGTCGAGGTCGTGCGTGATGAAGAGCGTCGTCTTACCGAGCTGTGCCACCAGGGCGGAGAACTGATCCTGAAGCTGCAGCCGGATGAGCGGGTCGAGCGCCGAGAAGGGCTCGTCCATCAACAGGATCTCGGGGTCCGAGGCGAGGGCGCGCGCGATACCGACACGCTGCTGCATGCCGCCCGACAGCTCCTTGGGCAGCCGGTCCTCATAGCCGTCGAGGTTCACGAGGCCGAGCGTGTGGTCGGAGATGGCCCAGCGCTTGGACTTGGGCACGCCGCGGATCTCGAGCGGATAGCCGACATTGTCGCGGACCGAGCGGTGGGGCATCAGCGCCATGTGCTGGAAGACCATGCCGATGCGCGTGGCGCGGACGGCGCGGAGCGCCTTCGCCGACATCGCCGAGACATCTTCCCCCATGATCTCGATCGTGCCCGCCGTCGGCTCGATCAGCCGGTTGACATGGCGCACCAGCGTGGACTTGCCGGAGCCCGAGAGCCCCATGATGCAGAAGATTTCGCCGCGCGCGACCTCGAAGCTGGCATCCTGCACGCCGACGACGCAGCCATACTTCTCCAGGACCTGAGGCTTGGTCAGCCCCTCGCGCCTGACGGCGTCGAGCGCCTCGTCCGCGCGATCGCCGAACACCTTCCAGACGCTATCGAGCCTGACAACGGCCTCGCTCATGACCCGCATCCCCCATGTCTTGGAACCGAAAAGCCCGCCGCGGGGTGCGCGGCGGGCTGAGAGGGCAGGGTTACTGGGTGAGCCACTGGAGAACGAGATCCTCGTTCTCGGCGACCCACTTCTCGGCCCATTCCTTGGGGTCCTCGTCATCGACGGCCAGCGCCTTGCCCATCGCGCTCAGCGCGTCGCCAGGCATCTGGTAGGCGTCGAAAAGCGCGGCGACCTCCGGGTGCTTGTCCTGCAGCTCCTTGGAGTAGTGCAAGTGCAGCGTCGCGCCGTTCCAGGCCGTGGAGGCCGTGGACTTCTCGAGCCACGCGGCATCGTCCGTGGGCTGCACGATGTTCCAGGTGGCCGGGTCGTGCGGCGGCTCCTCCAGCACGGTCAGGTCGTGCATGACAAAGATGTAGTGCGGGCTGTAGCAGAAGCCGAGCCACGGCTCGCCGGCCTCGATGGCGTTGGCGAGGTTGGCATAGGCCAGCGTCTCGTCGAACTCCGTAAGCTCCATGGTCTGGTCATAGCCGTAGGACTTGGCGCGGACCTTCTCGACCACCGTGGAGGCCCAGCCCGGCGCGCCGATCCACACCTCGGGCGTGCCGTTGTTGTCGCTGTCGAAGATCGCCATCTTGTCGGGATCGGTCAGATCGTCGATGGACTTGATGTCGTGCTTCTCGGCGATAGCAGTCGGCACGCACATGCCCTGCTCGGCCTGCACCGGGTTCTGGTTCATCACCACGGTGCCCTTTTCCTTCACATAGGTGTCGTGAAGGTTCTGCTGGTTCGGCATCCAGACCTCGGGGTGGGCGTGCATCGCGCCCTTGTCCATCGCCTCGAAGACGATCGGGTTGGTGCCGTTCTGAAGCTCGACGTCGAGGCCGAGGTTGTTCTCGATCACCACCTCCAGCACATGGGCGGTGGCGTTGACGGAGGCCCAGTTGGGCACGCCGATGATGACGTCCGCCGCCATGGCGGGGGTGCCGAGGGCTGCGATAGTGGTTGCGGTAAGCAGTGCCGATCTCATGTCGGTCTCTCCCTGTCTGCGTCTTCGTTCCATCCCGCCGCACGCCTGTGTCGACGGAACAATCCGTGTAAACTGCCCCCATGAGTCGCGAGGGCATTCAAGCGCCGGGTCCTCCATTCGGAAAATCGAAAGCGCGGATTCCAGCATTGCGCACGATTGCCGGGGGCATGTCCACACAGATAGCTGTCGACGGGAGCGCTGGTCACATTGTTTCTTTCTTTTGGTATACTCGATTTCTTCGGACCGGCTTTGAACTGCCCAGGCTTGCGCCATTCGTTGCCCAGCCTTTAGCCTGTATTCAGCATCCCCCCGAGCGGCCCTGCCATGTACAATCTCCAGACGCTGGCAACATTCGTCGAGGTCGCGCGCGCGGGCAGCTTCGCCACCGCCGCAAAGACCCTGCGCGTCTCGACCTCCGCGACCTCCAAGGCCGTGCTGCGGCTCGAGGAGGAGATCGGCGCCAAGCTCTTCAACCGCACTACCCGCTCAGTCTCTCTCACGGTCGAGGGGGAGCGCTTTCTTGACGGCGCGCAGCGACTGCTCGCCACGGCGGAGGAGCTGTCGGAGGAGTTCTCGGACAGCCTCGACAATCCGCGCGGCCGGCTCGTCATCTCCGCGCCCGCCGTCTTCGGTCGCAAATGGCTGACCGAGCGGGTGCTGGCCTTCATGTGCAAGTATCGCGACGTGGATGTGGAGCTGAGCTTCGAGGACCGGCAGGTCGACCTCGCCTCCGAGCGCATCGACGTCGCGATCCGCATCGGCAATCTGGGGGACAGCGCCAACCTTGTCGCCCGCAAGCTCTTTGACGACCGGGTGCATACCTGCGCCTCGCCGGAATATCTCGAGCGCCGTGGCCGGCCGCGCAGCCTCGACGATCTCGATAAACATCAGGCGATCCATTACCGCGTCCGCAATACGGGCCGCCTCTTTCCCTTCCTCTTCGATGTGGACGGGGAGACCGAGCGGCGTACGCTCCCCCCCGCGCTCGTGGCCAACAGCGTCGATGCGATGCAGCAGGGGGGCGAGGCGGGCATCGGGTTGGTGCAGCTGCCAAGCTTCCTGGCGGTCGAGGCGCTCTCGGAGGGCAGGCTGGTCGAGGTGTTGGCCGACGTCCGGCAGAACCATTTCCCCTATTCGATCGTCTATCTCGACCGTCGGCTCGTGCCGCCCCGGATACGCGCCTTCGTCGACTTCCTGGTCGCCGATCCGCCCCGCTATCAGGTGCCGGAGCTGCCGGCGACAGGCTGAGATTGTTGACCTCCGGGCCACGGTGTTTTGCCGACTGCGCCGCTTCTCGCGCGCCCGTGCGCCGCGCATGTTCCGCGTGGACGGGACAGGGCCCGTCTCGAGCACGGAGCCGATGCCATGAAGCTCATCATTGCCGCCATGTTCGCGTTCGCCGCCCTCGTCAGCAGCGTCGTTGCGCCCAGGGCCGCCGAGCAGCCGCCTGTCGCTGCGATTTGCATGGCGCCTGCTGCGGCCACCACCCCCGAGCCGACGGGCCGGCAAGCTCCGGCGCTTGTCGCGTCGCTGCTTGAGAGCGCAAGGATCGGAGATCGCTCCGGTCCCATCGCACAGAGCGCGCCGCTTGTTCCGCCCGCGCCTCTGCGCAACTGACAGCCCGGCAATAATCGGTACACAAGACCCGCGGCGGTCCCAAGGGACACCCGCCGGTCTTCACGTGTCCGCGCCTCGTCTCCTCGCGGTTCACCGGCGGCATTGTGGATCTTAGGGAAACAATGTCCTGCCCGCCGCGGCAGTACCCGATCCGCTCATCCGCGCTCATCTCCTCCCCAAGCCCGGCTCCGGCCGGCCCGCAAGGTGAGGACTGAGAAATGACCCACGCGAAAACACTGCTGACAGGCGCAAGCCTCGGTGCCCTCTTCGCTGGTGCCGTCTGGTACGCCTCCGACCGCATCGACCTGCCGGCCCTCGTTTCCGCCGCCGAAGCCGCCGCCCCGGCGGCCGAAGCAGCGCCGCCTCCGACCGTCGATGTCGTCCGCGCCGAGGCTCGGGCTATCACCCGCTGGGACGAGTTCACCGGCCGCTTCGAGGCGGTGGACGAGGTTTCGATCCGCGCTCGCGTCGCCGGCCATCTCGATGCGGTGCATTTCCGCTCGGGCCAGATCGTGGAGAAGGGCGACCTTCTCTTCACGATAGATCCGCGTCCGTTCGACGCGGCACTCGCCGAGGCCGAGGCCCGCCTCGCCGAGATGCGCGCAGCACTCAAGCTCGCCGAGAACGAGCTCGAGCGTCAGGCCCGGCTTGAGGAGCGCGGCCATGTGAGCCAGTCGGTGCTCGACCAGGCCGTGCAGGGGGCCGAGACCGCCCGCGCCGCCATCGCCGGCGCCGAGGCGGCCGTTGAACGCGCCCGCCTCGATCTCGGCTTCACGCAGATCCATGCGCCCGTGACCGGCCGCATCTCGGACGATGCGGTCAGCGCGGGCAACCTGATCGCTGCCGGCGCGGGCTCGGAGGTGCTGACCACCATCGTGTCGCTCGATCCGATCCATTTCGTCTTCGACGCCACCGAGCAGCAGTATCTCGAATACATGCGCGCCACCGCCGGCGACGGTCTGCGCGCGCGTGCCGGCCGTACCCCGGTGGCCGTGCGCCTGATCGACGAGCCCGATTTCGCCCATGAGGGCAACATCGACTTCGTGGACAACCGGATCGACCGGCTCACGGGCACGATCCGGGGCCGCGCGGTCCTGCAGAACGGCGACGGGGTGCTCACCCCCGGCATGTTCGGCCGGCTTCGTCTGGCCACGGCCGAGAATGCGGAGACCGTACTGATCCCCGAGGAGGCCGTCGGCTCCGACCAAGCGACCAAGTTCGTGATGGTCGTGGGCGAGACCGGCACGGTCGAGCGCCGCGCTGTCACGCTCGGCGACCGGCACGAGACGCTGCGCATCGTCGAAGCGGGCCTCGCGCCCGGCGAGCAGGTGGTCGTCAGCGGCCTTCACATTGCGCGCCCCGGCGCGCAGGTCACCGCGCGCCTCCAAGGCGGCGAGGAGAGCGAGGACGCTCTGGAGCTGGCGGCGCGCTAAGCCGCCCCGCTCCCCCAGGTGAGGACTGAACGATGAAACTTCCCCAATTCTTTATCGACCGGCCGATCTTCGCGATCGTCGTGTCCGCCTTCATCACGATCGTCGGCGCGCTCAGCTATTTCACGCTTCCGGTGGCCCAGTATCCGGAGGTCGCACCGCCCAGCGTTCAGGTGACGGCCCAGTATCCCGGCGCCTCCGCCGAGACCATCGCCGACACGGTTGCCACGCCGCTCGAGCAGCAGATCAACGGCGTCGAGGGGATGCTCTACCTCTCGAGCCAGGCGACGGGCGACGGCAACCTCGCGATCACCGTCACCTTCGAGCTCGGCACGGATCTCGATCAGGCCCAGGTGCTCGTGCAGAACCGCGTCTCGATCGCCGAGCCGCGGCTGCCGGAGGAGGTGCGCCGTCTCGGCGTCGTCACGCAGAAGGCGTCGCCCGATCTCCTGATCGTGGTCCACATGTTCTCGCCGGACGGCAGCCGCGACGACCTCTACATCACCTCCGCCGCGCAGCGGGTACGCGATGAGCTGACCCGCCTCGAAGGCGTCGGCCAGGTCAACATCTTCGGCGCGCGGGACTATTCGATGCGCATCTGGCTCGACCCCGAGCGGATCGCGGCACTCGAGATGACGCCATCCGAGATCCTCTCCGCGCTCCGGGCGCAGAACGCACAGGTCGCCTCGGGCCTCCTCAACCAGCAGCCGACGCCCGATGCGGCCGCCTTCGAGCTTTCGCTCCAGACCACGGGGCGCCTCACGGACGTCTCCGAGTTCGAGCGCGTGATCGTGAAGCGCGGCGAGGAGGGTCGGATCGTTCGCCTCGGCGACGTCGCGCGGGTCGAGCTCGGCGCCGCGCAGTACACCACGCGCGCCTATCTCAACGAGAACTCGGCCGTTGCCATCGTGATCAACCAGCGTCCCGGCACCAATGCGCTCGATACCGCGAACGAGGTGAAGGGCGTGATGGAGACGCTGTCGGCCGACTTCCCCGAGGGCCTCTCCTACGACGTGATCTACAACCCGACCGAGTTCATCCAGGCCTCCATCGACGCGGTGGTCGCCACGATGATCGAGGCGGTGATCCTGGTGGTTGCCGTGGTGCTGCTCTTCCTCGGCACCTGGCGCGCGGCCGTGACGCCGATCCTCGCTATTCCGGTCAGCCTCGTCGGCACCTTCGCGGTCATGTCCGCCCTCGGCTTCTCGATCAACAACCTCTCGCTCTTCGGCCTCGTGCTGGCCGTCGGCATCGTGGTCGATGACGCGATCATCGTGGTCGAGGGCATCGAGAAGCATGTGCGCAACGGCCTCTCACCCCGCGACGCGGCCAAGCGCACCATGCGCGAGGTTTCGGGCGCGCTCATCGCCACCTCGCTGGTGCTGGCCGCCGTCTTCATCCCCACGGCCGCCGTCGCCGGCATCTCGGGCCAGTTCTATCGCCAGTTCGCCGTCACGATCACGGCGGCAACCGCGATCTCGCTTCTCGTCTCCCTCACCCTCTCGCCGGCGCTGGCCGCGATGCTGCTGAAACCGCATGGGGAGAAGAAGCCGGGGCTCCTCATGCGCCCCGTGATGTGGGCGCTGGGCAAGTTCGACCGCGGGTTCGACCGTGCCTCGGACGGCTATGCCTGGGCCACCACCCGGCTGGTGCGAGCGCCGCTCATCATGCTGGCCCTCTTCGGCGGCCTGCTGATCGCGACGGACCACCAGTTCGGCAAGGTCCCCGCGGGCTTCATTCCCGCACAGGACCAGGGGTACTACATCACCGTCGTGCAGCTCCCCCCGGGCGCCTCGATCGAGCGGACCGACGCGGTAATCCGCCAGGCCACGTCCGAGCTCCTCGACATCGAGGGCGTGGAGAACGCCGCGGTCTTCACCGGCCTCAACGGCGCGACGCTGACCACCGAGTCGAACACAGGCGTCATCTTCTTCACCACGACCCCCTTCGCCGAGCGTGAGGAAGCGGGTGTCGTTGCCACCGAAGTGCTGGCCGAGGCCCGCGGCCGCTTGGCCGGCATCACCGACGCTTCGATCTTCGTCATCGCGCCGCCGCCCGTGCGCGGTATCGGCACCGGCGGCGGCTTCAAGATGATGCTGCAGGATACGGGCGATGTAGGCCCCGCAGCGCTCGAGCAGGCGGCCCAGGCCCTCGCGGCCGAGGCAAATGCGGACTCCGAGCTCGTCGCCGTCTTCTCGCTTTACTCCACCGGTACGCCGCGTGTGTGGGCCGAGATCGATCGGGAGCGGGCCGAGATGCTCAACGTCCCGGTCGCCCGCGTGACCGAAGCGCTCGAGGTCTATCTGGGCTCGGCCTATGTGAACGACTTCAACCTCTTCGGCCGCACCTATCGGGTGATCGCGCAGGCCGACGCGCCCTTCCGGCAAAGCGCGGATGACGTCGCCCGCCTGCGCACCCGCTCCGACGATGGCGCCATGGTGCCGCTCGGTGCCGTAGCGACCTTCGAGGACGTGACGGGCCCGCTCCGCCAGCCCCGCTACAATCTCTACGCGGCCGCCGCCGTGCAGGGCCAGGCGGTGCCGGGCGTCTCTTCGGCCGAGGCGCTCGCCAAGATGGAAGCCATCGCCGAACGCGTGCTGCCGGAGGGTGTGTCCTACGAGTGGACGGAGCTCGCCTACCAGGAGAAGACGACGGATGACACGGCCGCCCTTGTCTTCGGCTTTGCGGTGCTCTTCGTCTTCCTCGTGCTGGCCGCTCAATACGAGAGCTGGGCGCTGCCCGCCGCGGTGATCCTGATCGTGCCGATGGTGCTCCTCTTGGCGATCACGGGCGTCTGGCTCGCGGGGCTCGACAACAACATCCTCGTCCAGATCGGCTTCGTGGTCCTCGTGGCGCTCGCTTCGAAGAACGCGATCCTCATCGTGGAGTTCGCCAAGCAGGCAGAGACCGAGCAGGGGCTCAGCCGCTGGGACGCGGCGGTGCAGGCGGCCCGCACGCGGCTCCGGCCCATCGTGATGACCTCGCTCGCCTTCATCCTCGGCGTCGTCCCGCTGATGATGGCCACGGGCGCGGGCGCCGAGATGCGCCAGTCCCTCGGCGTCTCGGTCTTCTCCGGCATGCTGGGCGTGACGCTCTTCGGGCTCCTCTTCACCCCGGTCTTCTACGTGCTGGTCCGGGGTATCGAGGACCGTCTGCGCGGCCGGCGCGCGCCGCTGGTGACGCAGATCGGCGGCACGCTCATGTGATCCGCCGGGGAATAGGCGCCCGACACCTCACCTAGGGCGTCCTCGAAGGGTCCGGCCATCCCGCCGGGCCCTTCTTCTTTGTGTCCTCCCGAAGCCCTCGGGCCGTGTACCCATGCAGGCCATGCTGCTACCAAGCCGCGACAGCCGACGACGGACATCCGAGGGCACCCCGATGCGTGACGCAGCCGAGGCGATCAGCGCCGTCATCGAGAGCGACCGTATCCTAACGCCCGAGGGCCTCGGCCCCGGTTGCCTCGCGATTGCAGGCGAGCGGATCGCGGGCGTTCTAGAAACCCCGCCGCCGGGCGCGGAACGGATCGATGCGCGCGGACGGCTCGTCCTGCCCGGCGTCGTCGACATCCACGGCGACGCGTTCGAGCGCCAGATCATGCCCCGTCCCGGCACCGCCTTCCCGCTCGACATCGCGCTTCTCGAGACGGACCGGCAGCTCGTCGCCAACGGCATCACGACGGCCTTTCACGGCGTGACGGTGTCATGGGAGCCCGGCCTGCGCGGCATCGAAAGCGCGCGCGCCATCGTGGAGGCGCTCGGCCGCCTCCGCCCGCGCCTCGGCGCCGATACCCGGCTCCATATCCGGTGGGAGACCTTCGCGCTCGACTGCGTGGAGATGGTCGAGCACTGGCTCGACGCAGTGCCGACGCCGATCCTGGCGCTCAACGACCACACGACGATGACGGTGGAAAAGGCGCGCCCCGCCAACAAGCTTGCGCGGGATGCGGAGAGGGCAGGGCTGAGCCCGGAGGAGTACCGGGCGCATCTTCAGGCGGTCTGGGCCCGCCGCGCGGAGGTACCCCGCGCGATCGAGCGCATGGGCGCGGCCGCGAGCAAGGCTGGCGCCGTTCTCCTCGCCCATGACGAGCGTACGGTCGCGGAGCGGGAGCGCTTCCGCGCCCTCGGTGCCGTGGCGTCGGAGTTCCCCATGACGCGCGAGACCGCGGCGGCGGCCCGCGCCGCCGGGGAGCATACCGTCCTCGGCGCGCCCAATGTGCTGCGGGGTGGCAGCCACAACGCCGCGCTCCATGCGGGCGATGCGGTGCGCCAGGGTCTCTGCACCGTCCTCGCTTCGGACTACTACTACCCTGCGCCCCTCCTCGCCGCCTTTCGCCTGATCCGCGAGGGCATGTCGGTTCCGCAGGCCTGGGCGCTCGTCTCCGCCAACGCCACGGCAGTTGCGGGGCTGGGCGACCGCGGCGGCCTAGCCGCGGGCCGGCGCGCCGATATCCTCATCGTCGACGATGCGGATCCCGCGCTTCCCAGGGTCGCTTCCACGATGGTCGCCGGGCGCACGGTCTATCGCAGCGGATGACAGGCGGTCAGGCGCTCGACCAGGCGATCTGGCAGATCTCGGCGCTTCGACCGTCGAAGTCCCAGACGCGGCCCCTGTCCCGAACCCGGCCCTGGCTCGCCATCGCGATCGTCACGTCCGCACCCATCCAGTAGCCGGTGTTGGTGACCATCACCTCCTGATCCGGGTCCGCCCCCTCGATCGGCGCGACGGCCCCCTTGATCTTGCGCCCCACCACCAGCCGGCGGGTCTTGCCTTCGGTCTCGTAGCTCACGGGCTGGCGCTCTGCGCCTAGGAACTCACCCACCAGCATCGAGAAGAGGCCCGTGGTCCCCCGCGCCTGGCCCGAGAAGATCTTGACCAGCCCATCATAGGCCGCATCGGACGCCCGCTCGTCGATATACGCGGCGGCCTTCCAGTTGCCTCGCGCCATCTCGCCCGGGATGTCGAGCATCATGCCGACGTTGAGGCCAGATAGGTCCTCGCCGTTGAAGGTGCCCTTGTCGATGCGCACACCCATCCAGGCCTGGCAGTACCCCTCCGTCGGCGGATGCTTGCCGAGGCTCACGACACAAGGGCAGAACACCGTGCAGTTGCAGTTGAGGATGAGCTCCCCGTCGATCGTCCAGCTATCCATCGCCGTCCTCCCTTGGCTTCACGTCGCGGCCACCACCGCATAGGCCCCAGTGCCCGCGCCCGCCGCGATCAGCAACGCCCCGAGCGGTCGGGTCAGCGGCCGCCCGATCTCGGGCAGCTTCTCGAGCATCATCAGGAGCGTCGCGCCCGCCATGAAGAGGAGGTTCGTCGTCCCCCCCACGAAGGCGAGCAGCATCAGCGCCCAGCAGCAGCCGAGGCAGTGGAGCCCCAGCTTGCCGCCCATCCCGAACGCCGCGCGCGCCCCGGGCCGCCAGGCGGCCACGAAATAGGCGCCGGGCAGACGGCAGCGGCGCAGACACGCTTCCTTGAGCGCGCTGAACTGCCAGAGCCCGGCGAGAAGGAGCAGGATCGCCGCAACGCCCGGGGAATTCACCGCATCCGCCCCGAACGCGATGTAGCCGCCCTGCGAAAGCGCGATCTGCCCCAGCGCCGCCGCCACCGCGAAGCCTGCCCACACGGCGAGGAACCCCGACGCCAGCGCGGGCAGCGCCAGCGCGCTCGCAGCCTCCGGCCGCCGCGCCGCCACGGTCTCGGAGAAATCGGCGAAGATCCTGACGGCGGGCAGGGCGGTCGGCAGCATCATCGCCGCCGCCATCACGGCCCACATCAGCCAGAGCCCAAGGAACGACGCATCGCGCACCGCGGCGAGGCAGAGCGCGGCGATCGTCTCCGCGCCGAGGCCGCGCAGCTCCGCCGGCAGTGCCGCGCGCGGATCCATGACCCAGACAGTCAGCCACGCCGCCGCCAGCAGCGCATAGATGCCGAGCCAGAAGCCGCCCCCCCGCGAGAGGGCCCGCCCGGGCGCCGTTGTGATTGCACGCATGCTCATCCACGTCACAGGAGGCGGTCGGCGATGCTCTGTCAATCGCGCCTGGCGCCGGCCGCGCGCCTGGGGCCTTGTGGCGCCCCGCGCGGGGTGGAAAGGTCGCATCCCCACGCTTGCCCGCATGCCGTCGACACGCTGCCAGCGTGTCGCAATACCGCCGCCGCGACCCGAGGAGAGAGAGCATGATCACCCATCTCAAGACCGCCCGCTCCGCCGAGGACCGGGGCGCGGACGATGCCGAGGTCCGCGGCGCGGTCGAGGCGACGCTGGCGGAGATCGAGGCTCAGGGCGACACGGCCGTGCGCGCCCTCAGTGAGAAGTTCGACGGCTACTCGCCCGAACGCTTCCGCCTCTCCGAAAGCGATATCGAGGCGCTGGTCGCCCGGGTCGCGCCGCGCGATCTCGAGGATATCCGCTTTGCGCAGGCACAGGTCCGCCGGTTCGCGGAGGCGCAGCGCGCCTCGATGACCGATATCGAGATCGAGACCATGCCAGGCGTGATCCTCGGCCACAGGAACATCCCCGTCCAGTCGGTCGGCTGCTATGTGCCGGGCGGCAAGTTCCCGATGGTCGCCTCGGCGCACATGTCGGTGCTGACCGCCTCCGTCGCGGGCGTGCCGCGCATCGCTGCCGCCACGCCGCCTTTCAAGGGCGAGCCCAATCCGGCCGTCATCGCCGCGATGCATCTCGGTGGCGCGCACGAGATCTACGTGCTCGGCGGCATCCAGGCGGTGGGCGCGATGGCCATCGGGACGAAGAGCATCGCGTCCGTCGACATGCTGGTCGGCCCGGGCAACGCCTTCGTGGCGGAGGCGAAGCGCCAGCTTTATGGCCGCGTGGGCATCGACCTCTTTGCCGGGCCCACGGAGACCATGGTGATCGCCGACGACACGGTGGATGTCGAGATGTGCGCGACCGACCTCCTCGGTCAGGCGGAGCATGGCTACAACTCCCCCGCCATCCTCCTCACCAATTCGCGCAAGCTGGCCGAGGAGACGATGGCGGAGATCGAGCGCCTTCTTGCCATCCTGCCCACGGCCGATACCGCCGCCACATCCTGGGCGGATTATGGCGAGGTCATTCTCTGCGACAGCTATGAGGAGATGCTGGGGGTCGCCAACGACATCGCCTCCGAGCATGTGCAGGTCATGACCGATCGGGACGACTGGTTCCTCGAGCACATGCACAGCTACGGCGCGCTTTTCCTCGGTCCGCGCACCAATGTGGCGAACGGCGACAAGGTGATCGGGACGAACCACACGCTGCCGACAAAGAAGGCCGGGCGTTATACCGGCGGCCTCTGGGTCGGCAAGTTCCTGAAGACCCACAGCTACCAGAAAATCACCAGCGACGCGGCCGCCGCGGAGATGGGCGCGTACTGCTCCCGCCTCTGCATGCTCGAGGGTTTCGTCGGCCACGCCGAGCAGGCGAATGTCCGCGTCCGCCGCTACGGCGGCAAAAACGTCGCCTACGGCACGGCCGCCGAGTGAGCAGCGCCGTGGCACGGCTGTCGCTGCAGGCGCGGGGGCGGGGCCATGAGGGCAGGAAGATGAGAGCCCGGCCATGAGCGATACCTTCCTCCTCGGCTGCGGCGCGGGTTTCTCGGGCGATCGGGTCGACGCACCCGGGCCAGTGGTCGACCATATTGCGGCCTCCCCCCATCCCGGCGGCCTCATGCTCGAGACGCTGGGCGAGCGCACCTTGGCCCTCGCGCAGAACGCCCGTCTGAGGGATCCTGAGGCCGGCTACGAGCCGCTGCTGGAGCAACTCGTCGCCCCGATCCTGCCGCGCTGCATCGCCCACGGCATCCCCGTCGTCGGCAATTTCGGGGCGGCAAATCCGGAGGCCGCTGCCCGCGCGATCAGCCGCATTGCCGCGACCGCGGGCGGCCCGGCGCCGCGCATCGGCGTGGTCACGGGCGACGACATCCGCGACCGGCTGGCCGAGATCGAGGCAGTGCTCTGGGAGGGCGAGGACGAAGGCACCGCGATCCCCCGCGAGGGCATCATCGCGGCGAACGTCTATCTCGGTGCGGGCGCCGTGGCCGATGCGCTGGGGCAGGGCGCCGAGATCGTGGTCACGGGCCGCGTGGCGGACCCGGCCCTCGCCCTCGGCATGCTGATGCACCATTTCAGCTGGGCGGCGGACGACTGGCCGCGCCTCGCCGCAGGCGCCCTTGCCGGCCATCTCGCGGAGTGCGGCGCGCAGGTCACCGGCGGTTACTTCGCCGATCCGGGGCTCAAGGATGTGCCAGGTATGGCCAGCATTGGCTTTCCCGTGATCGAGGTCACGGCGGACGGCGGGCTGACCGTCACCAAGCCGCCTGGCACAGGCGGTCGCGTCGATACGCGCACGGTCAAGGAACAGCTCCTCTACGAAGTGCATGATCCCGCGCAGTACATCACCCCCGATGTCGTCCTCGATCTCATGGACGTGACGGTCGATCAGACCGGCGAGGACCGCGTTGCCGTCGGCGGCGTCCGCGGCCGCCCGGCGACGCAGAGCTACAAGGTCACCGTAAGCGTGCCGGGCGGCTGGCTTGGCGAGGCGGAGATCTCCTATGCCGGACCCGGCGCCGCGTCCCGCGCCCGCCTCGCTGCCGACACGATCCGCGAGCGTCTGAAGCGCCGCGGCCTCGCCCTTCGAACCCGGCTTGATCTCATCGGCGTTGCGAGCGTGCTGGACGACGATGACGGCTCGCTCGCCGCTGCCGCTCACACGGCGCCGGACGATGTCCGCGTGCGCCTTGCCGTCGAGGCGCCGGACAAGCGCGAGGTCGAGGCTGCGACGCAGGAGGTGCTGGCGCTCCTTTGCTGTGGGCCGGCGGGCGGCGGCGGGCTTCGACGCCACCATGTCCGCCGCATCCGCACCGTCTCCTGCCTCGTCGCGAAATCCGCCGTGACGCCGCGCATCGCGATCCTCGGGGGTGACCGGCGATGAAGACGCTCAAGGTCCCGCTGCGCGCCGTCGCCCATGCCCGTGCGGGCGACAAGGGCGAGCGGCTCAATATCGGCCTCTTCGCCTACGAGGACGCGGCGTTCCCCTACCTCGTCGAGCAGGTGACCGAAGCACGCGTCCGCGCGCTCTTTGCCCATCGCGGCA
This sequence comes from Pseudomonadota bacterium, assembly GCA_039030915.1. GTDB lineage: Bacteria > Pseudomonadota > Alphaproteobacteria > Rhodobacterales > Rhodobacteraceae > Thermohalobaculum. Next base: position 37,590 of record JBCCDG010000002.1, read on the forward strand.
CGACGAGCGTCCGCCGCTACCTGCTGCCGAAGCTCGCCGGCATGAACTTCGTGCTCGACGGGGTGCTTGAGGGCGGCGTTAATGGCAGCCTCAATCTCGATGGGCACGGCAAGTCCCAGTCCTTCCGCCTCCTGACCCTCGAAATCGAGATGCCGAAGGGCCTGGTCCGACCCGAAGCGCACGCACCCGATCACGGAGCAACCCCATGACTGCCGAGACAGCCCCGCCCGCGCCGGACGGTCTGCCACGCACACCCTCCTTCCGGCTCGACGGCCGCCGGGCGCTGGTCGCCGGCGCAAGCTCGGGCATCGGGTTCGCCGCGGCCACCGCGCTGGCGGAGGCGGGCGCCGAGGTCACGCTCGCGGCCCGGCGTGCCGCGCCGCTCCAGGCCGCGGTCGACGCTCTTCGCGCTCGCGGCTTCGCGGCCGAGCCCCTCGTGCTCGATGTCGCGGACATCGCTGTGACCGAAGCCGCCGTCGCCGGGCAGGACGCCTTCGACGTGCTGGTGAACTCCGCCGGGATCGCGCGCCATGCGCCGGCCCTCGAGACCGCGGCCGAAGACTTCGACGCGGTGATGGCGCTCAACCTGCGCGGCGCCTATTTCCTCACCCGCGCCGTTGCAGCCCGGCTCATCGACGCCGGACGGCCGGGCTCGCTCATCAACGTCTCATCGCAGATGGGGCATGTGGGCGGGATCGATCGGGCCGTCTATTGCGCCTCGAAGCATGCGGTGGAGGGGTTCACCAAGGCGATGGCGATCGAATGGGGCGCGTGCGGCATTCGCGTCAACACGCTCTGTCCTACCTTTATTCGCACACCGCTGACCGAAGGCACCTTCGCCGATCCCGAGCGCCGGGCCTGGATCGAAAGCAAGATCAAGCTCGGCCGTGTCGGGACGGTCGAGGATTTGATGGGCGCCGTCCTCTACCTCGCCTCCGACGCCTCCGCGCTCGTCACGGGCACTGCCCTCACGGTCGATGGCGGCTGGACTGCTGGCTGAGCCGCACGGGCCTCGGCGCTCCCCGGCGAGGAGGGCGGCGGGTGGCCTTCCACACCTGCGCCCGCGCCCGCCCACGTCAGCGTATAGCGCCGAGAGTGAACATTATGAGAACGCTTCCCGCTGAGCCAAGGATCGCGCTGCGCCGTTGCTGCTGGATGGCGTAGCGGTGCCTGGCGTACCGAATGGCTTGAAAGGGCACTTGCTTCGTGCGGTCGCGCGTCGCGTCGTCGCCAATCGACGTTCGAACCCTGACGTGGTGCAGCGCCAATGGTTTCGACCGCGGCCGGGCTCGGGCCTGACGACGAGAACAGAACGATCGCGGCGCAGCGGATGATTGTCGCGCAGCGCCGCTCGAGACCATCATTTCGGGCTGCCATGCGCCGTCGGTCCCCGAGGCCGCAGACCATGCGGTCGATGGCGTCTCTGGCACGGAAGGCGGTGTTATTATGCGTGCCCGGTGGCTGCGCGGTTGGCGTGGGGCCGGGTCGTGGCTCTGGGCCGCGCTCGGCCGCGATGCGGCGCGCCCCGTCGCTGTGATGGATCGCATGGGCGATGCGGCGCTGATAGGAGCCGCAGGCCGCACTCAGGGCGGATGCGTCCGGGGCGTCTCCGCTCCGCACCGGTGGTCTTGATGGACAAGGGCGGGCCCGTCCGTCGGTCGCGGCCCGCATGTCGGCCGCACCCCTGTCTTGCGAAAGGCCGGTGGCGTGGATCTCGGCCCCAAGGGGCGCCTTCGCCAGCGCGGTGAGCCTTGGCGTCGGTGCAGTCGCGCAGCAGATCCGCCGGCGGGGTGTCAGCCCGCGACGGCGGCCGGGCGACGTGTCCCCGAGTACCGGCGGATCCGGCCAACACAGTGGCTGACGAGGGTAATGCTTGGTCCGTGAGCAGGCCGGCGCCCCTGCCAGCCCAATTCAGGATTGCGGACAATCAAGCAGATCGCTTGACGGTTATCGACGCGGCGCACGCCATGGGAGTTCTTCGGCAACAGGGGTTGGAGCCGGGCGTGCTTCGGCGCTGAGAGCCAGCAATCGCGTCCGGACAGATCGCGCTCGCGACACTTGTCGGTTTGAACCACGCCCTGGCGAGGCGGAACCCCATTTTTGAGACTGCCCGCCCGGGACATGTACCGGTCTTCCAGAAAGGCTTCTTCATCTGGCTGACCCGGTTGATCCTGAGACTGACGCCGCAGTGTCTCATGCCTCGGAGTGCAGGTCTGATCCGGCAGAGGTGGCAGGCCCGTCGGCGTCGAAGGGGCCCCATCGAGCATGCTCTTGACCCTCCCGGTCTTTGGCACATGGCGCCATGCGTGGATGTTCACGATATGATCACGCTCGCCACCCTGCGCTGACGTGGGTGGGCGCGGGCGCCTCTATGCGTGGTTATCGTGCGCGCCCAGCCACGCCTAACGGCCGAGGGTGGCGATCACGCCGTCGGTGCTGGTCACTGTCGCCACGTTCTGCATCGCGTAGCGTATGGAGGCGTTGTGCCAGTCGGCGTTCATGGTCGAGCAGGCGTCTTCCGGCACGATGATCCGGAAGCCCTTGTCCGCCCCTGTCCGGGCTGTGTGCTCGACCGACATATTGGTCCAGGCGCCGGTGTTGATGATGGTGTGGATGCCGCCATGGCGGAGATAGCTCTCGAGCCGGCTCGTCTCCCACGCGCTCATCGACATTTTCTCGACTACGAGATCGCCCGGCTTCGGCTCGAGCCCCGCCGCCGGCTGCACACCCCAGGTGCCCCGCACCAACGCGTTCTCTCCCTTCAGTCCCTGGAAGAGCGGGGCGTGCTGCGCGAGCTTGGGGTGGCCGGGCTCGCAGACCATCCAGACATGGATCACCGTCACGCCCGCCCGCCGGCAGGCCTCGGCCAGCCGCTGCGCATTCGCGACCACGTTCTGGTGGCGCGCATGGTCGGGCGAGCCGGTGGACGCGAAGGCCCCGCCATCGACCATCACGTCGTTCTGCAGGTCCTGGATGATCAGCGCCGTGCGCGCCGGGTCGATCCAGAGGGCGGGCTCGCCGCCGGGCGCCGGGGCTGCACGGGCCTGCGCTGCACGGGCCTGCGCTGCGGTCGATACCGCTCGGCGCTCGGTCGCGGGCCTGGCATGCATGAAGGGCTCGTTGCGCCCCCGCTTCTTCAACCGCACCGAATAGAGCGACGTGCAGGCGGTCAGGAACAGCGTCTGCCAGTCGTCCTCCCCCCAATGCAGGTTGGCCGTCTTCTCGGGCGTCAGGATCTCGCCGAGCTTGATGCCATGGAAGTCGAAGACCCAGACACCACCTGGTCCGGTGACATAGAGATTGCCCTCGATATCGGCCTTCATCCCGTCGGGCATCCCCTCGCGCAGCGTCTCCGAGATGCCTGAGGCGAAGATGCGGCCGTTCGTGAGGCGCCCGTCAGCCCCGACGTCGAACATGCGGATGTTCATCTGTTCGCTGTCGTTCACCCAGATCCATCGCTCACAGGGGCTGAGGCAGAGACCGTTCGGCTGGGTGAACATGTAGCGGTCCGAGACGAGCTGCGGCTCGTCGCCGGGGCGGTGGTCGGGGGGAAGGCGGTAGACACCCTGGAAACCCTGTTCGAGCGGGCGCGGAATGCCGAAATGCGCCATTCTTCCGTAGGTGGGATCGGTGAAGTAGATCGAGCCGTCGGAGGTCACGCAGATATCGTTGGGCGAGTTGAGCTCCTTGCCTTCGAACCGGCTCGCCAGCACCACGCGCTCCCCGCTCGGCCGGATCCGCACCACCGAGGATGTGGAGTGCTCGCAAACCAGCAGGTTGTGATCCGCATCGAGTGTCATCCCGTTGCCCTTGTTCGCCGGGCGCTGCACTTCCTCCACGCGACCATCGGCTGTCCAGCGCCGCCGCACATCGCCAGGAATGTCGGAGAAGAGGAGATGCCGTTCCACCGGGTGCCAGACGGGCCCCTCGGTGAACACGAAGCCCGTGCCCAACCGGTTGACTGGAGCGTAAGGGTCGATGATCGCGGTGAAGCGCTGGTCGACGACGGTATGGCTCATGGCCTCCCCCCTGGCGCCTGGGCCGCGGGGAAGGCGCAGCCGCCTCCTAGCCGCCCGGTGCGTTCTCTCTCAGATGCCGCTCGAAGGCGATGCGCAAGGTCTGGGGCGTACGCTGGCCGCGGATCGTGTGCCTCAGCCGGCCTCGCCCGTCGAAGAGCAGGAGCGTCACATGGCCGACGCCGTGGCGCGACGCCAACTGCCGGCCCTCGTCCGTCTTGATGTTCGCGACGAGATAGGTGAGCCCCTCCCCATCGCCGGCCGCCTCCATCTCCGCCAGCGCTTCCCGCGTTGCGACCTGGAGCGAACGGCAAAGCGCGCATTCGGGGTCGTGGATCTGAACGATGGCGGGCGTGCCGTCCCCGATGCGGTCGAGATCGTGCTCCGCGATCGAGGCCATGACGGAGCGGGCGGAGACATAGCCGATACCGCCCGCGACGCCGAGGCCGATGGCGATGTTGCGCGCCATCATCAGGATCTCGCGCCGGCTCCGCGCCCGCCGCTTGGGCGCCGCCGCTGGCGGGGTCGCGCCCTTCGGCTTTGCCGGGCCCTTCCGGCGCCGCTTCTTCTTCATCGCCCCAGCCTCCCCGCAGACTTTCCATAACGGGACCGGTTATGCCCGCTCCCGCACCGCCCGTCCGATCACAACCCCGTAAGCGGCGCGCGATCGGGGCCGGCATCGGCACAGGCCGGGCCGTCGGGGCAGGTGGGAGGGAAGCACGGAGCGGCATCGCGCGCCTCAGGCCGGGAACCAGTTGCGCGCCGGCAGGGTCTCGGTCATCGGCCCGGGCACTGTCATCCCCAGCCGGCCGACCACCTGAGCGTTCTGGATCTTGGCGGGCCGGTCATGCACGGGCAAAAGGAACGTGTAGTTGTTGAGCAGCTTCTTCACCGCCCCCTTCTCGCCCCGCTTGCTGCCGGCGTGGTTGCCGGTGACCTGCGGCTCCATCCAGTTGTTCACCCGGACATGGTTCACGATCTGGTCGTTGAAGTCGTAGATCACGTCCCCGCAGATGCAGGCGAGGCCCTCCGCCGTCTCGACCATCACGTTCATCGAGCCCTCGGTATGGGCTCCCGCCGGCTCGCACCATACGCCCGGGATGATCTCCTCGGCGCCCGTGATCTCGAGGTCCAGGAAACGCATCGCCTCCGGCTCGTAGATCCGCTCGACCAAGTGCAGAATGTCCGGCTTCGGATATTGCGGGTACATGATCCCACTCACGCTGAACTCCATCTCGCGGCGATTGATCACCACCGTCGTGTTCATCGGGAACTTGTCGTCCTTGCCCGCATGGTCGATGTGTAGATGCGTGTGCAGGATGTAGCGGATATCGCCGAGCTTGAGCCCGTGCTTGGCAAGCTGGTTCTCGATCATGTTGTCGTGGAACTGGAGGCCCCGCATGCCGAGGCTCTCCATGATCGCATTGTCCCGGTAGCCGGTATCGACCAGCACCGGATAGGTCCCGCCGAGGATCAGGAACCCGTAGACCGGGACGCGCCGCACCCGCCCGCATTCATGGCCGAGCACGAGAAAGCTCGTCTCCAGCTCGATGTCGCCATAGTCCAGAACGTGGATGGTGAGTGCCATTTTACTCTCCCTCGTAGGGGGCAGCGCCCCTTGGTCAGAGCCGGTAGACCCGGGTTGCGGTATCGGTGAAGACGACCTTCGATGCGCCCTTGGGCAGCGCCTCGGCCGCCTCGCGGAAGGCGGCGAGAAGATCGGCATAGGATGTCCAGATCTTCTCGATGGGGAAGTTCGAGCCGAAGAGACAGCGCTTGGCACCGAAGAGCTTGACGGTCGCACCCACCATCTCGGCGATGAAGGCGCGGTCGTTGCGATGGATGAAGGTGCCGAAGCCTGAAAGCTTCGAGACGACGTTGGGACAGCCCGCCAGCCGCTTCATCCCCTCGGCCCATGCCGCGCGCCCGGTCTCGCTCTGGTCCTCCAGCATGCCCGCGTGCTGGAGCACGAAGGTCACGTCCCCGCAGGCCTCGGCCAAACGGGCGGCGCCCGCCATCTGCCCAGAAAAGACCTGTAGCTCGAAGACCCAGCCATAGTCGGCCAATCGCGTAACATTCTTCTGAAAGGCTGGGTCCTCGGCCAGGTCCGGCCGCTTGGCGAAGCGGTAGAGCGGGTTCTCGTGCCAGTGGAGCTGCTGGCGGATCCCTCGCATCAGCGGATACTTGGCGAGCCGGTCGAGCTGGGGCCGCACATCGCGCAAGGTGAAATCGGCATAGCCGACGATTCCGTGTGGCCAGCCATGCGCGTCCGCCACGCCCTGCACCCAGGCAACCTCGTCCTCGAACCAGTTGGGCGCCCAGTTGGCCTGCACGTAGACCGACTTCTCGATGCCGAGACCCGCGATATCCGCCAGGTACTCCTCGATGAGATAATCGCGCTTGATCGCCGCATAGGGCCCGAAGATGCGCGGCTGCTCGGGGCCGAGCAGCCAGGGTAGGTCCTTCTGGCGCCAGATGTGGTGATGCGCGTCGATCATGCCCGGCGCTCCAGCCGCAGCACGTGATCGACGATGGCGCCCGTGCCGCTCCCGTCGCCCAGGGCCGCGAGATCGCGGGTGAGCGCTGCGAGCCCTGCCGTCTCCGGCCGGTAGGCGGGGTCGGCCGCCAGCGGGCTCAGCCAGTCGAGCCGCCAGGCCATGCGGGAAAGCCGTCGCGTGGCCTCCACCATCGCCGTCGGGTCTCCGCGCTCGAGCCCGTCCGAAAGCACGATCACCAGCGCACCTCGCGCGAAGCCCGCGTAGCGGGGCACGGCGAGAAAGGTCTGGAGCGCTTCCCCGATGCGCGTACCTCCGTCGAAATCGGCGACCAGCCGACTGACGCGCGCCAGTGCACGCTCCCGGTCCGCGCCGCGCAGGTCGGCCGTGATCCGCGTCAGCCGCGTGCCGAGGGTGAAGACCTCCGCCAGGTCCGCGGCTCGCGCCAGCGTATGGGCAAAGGCCAGCCGCTCGTCGGTGCGCTCCTTCATCGAGCCCGAAATATCGATCAGCAGCACGACCCGCCGCTGCCGTGCCTTGCGCCTGCGGCGCAGGAGCCGGATCGCCTCTCCGTCCCGCCGCGCCGCCGCGCGGAGCGTTCGCCTGAAATCCAGCGCACCCTTCCGCGCCCGGCCGTAGCGATAGCTCCGCCGCCGCGGCAGCCGCGCAGGCGCGAGACGGGCGAACCGTGTCAGCGCCGCATCCTCCGCACTCTCGAGCCCCCGCGCCGTTAGCCGCTCCGCCGCTGTCGCCCGCGCACCCACCTCGCCGATGTCGTCGCCTTCCTCGGCCTCCGCGCTGCCGCCCTCGGGCTCATGTGCCTCGACCTCGTCGTCCTCATCGCCGAGGGCTGGCGCAGAGAGGGTCTGGCCGAGGAAGAAGGCGCGGAAAAGCGCGTCGAACTCTGGCTCTCGCTCCCTCGGGATCGCCATCATCGCGATCCCCGCCCGCCGGATGTCCGCCAGGCTGCGCGGGCCGAGTAGGCCGACCGCCTCCACGAACCCGATGGTCTGATCAGGCGCGATGGCGAAGCCATGGGCGCGCAGCAGTGCCGGAAACTCGACGAGGGGTCGGACCGCGCGGGGCAGGGCGGAGGTGGCGGGCATCACGCGGCCTCCCCCGGGACGACCTGATCGAGCCTCTCTGCCATGAAGGCCAGATCGTCCTGGTCCTTGAGTACGACGCCGATTGCCCGGCGAAACGCATCGGGCCAGCGCGCGCCCTGCGCGTTGAGGAGCGTCGCCGCCTCGGCCCACTCAACCGTTTCGGCCACGCCAGGTGGCTTGGCGAGCGGCTCGGTGCGCAGACGCCCGACGGCGGCCACGACCGCCTCGGCGGTAGCACGCGCGACGGCCGAGGCGCGGGCCATCACGATCTCCGCCTCCAGCGCCGGATCCGGATAGTCGATCCAGTGATAGACGCAGCGCCGCCGCAGCGCCTCGTGCAGGTCCCGCGTCCGGTTGGATGTCAGCACCACCACGGGCGGCCGGGCTGCGCGAACGGTCCCCGTCTCCGGTATCGAAATCGAGAAGTCCGACAGAAACTCGAGCAAGAACGCTTCGAATTCCTGGTCCGACCGGTCGATCTCGTCGATCAATAGCAGGCTGGAGCCCGCGTTGCGCAAGGCGGCGAGGAGCGGACGCTCCAGCAGGTACTCGTCCGCATAGAGGTTGACGGCCTCCTCGCCTGCCTGCCGGATCGCCAGCATCTGACGCGGGTAGTTCCACTCATAGAGCGCCGCCGCCGCGTCGATGCCCTCATAGCACTGAAGCCGGATGACCTGGCGCGCCAGCACCGCGCCGATGGCCTTTGCCGCCTCCGTCTTGCCGACGCCGGGCGCGCCTTCCAGCAGCAGCGGCTTGCCGAGCGCGAGCGCGAGATAGGCGGCGGTGGAAAGCCCGTCATCTGCAAGATATTGCGCGCCGACGAGGGCATCGCGCAGCATCTCGGGCGAGGCGATCCCGGCGATCTCGGCCCGCACCGCCATCACCAGCGCCCCTGCGGCCGCGCGCCGCCCTGCTCTCGGACGCTGCGCAGGATCTTCTCGGGCGTGATCGGCAGCGTATCGCAACGGATACCGACGGCATTGTAGACCGCATTGGCGATGGCCGGCAGCACCGGGTTGGCGCACATCTCGCCCGGGCCCTTGCCGCCATAGGGCGCGTCCTCAGCCGGCCGCTCCAGCACCGCGATATGGTGCGGCACGATCTCCCCGGGCCCCGGCATCAGATAGGTGTTGAAGTCCTCGGGACCGTGGTCGCGCGCCGGATAATAGGGCTCCGTCGTCTCGTAGAGCGCGTGGGAGACGCCCATCCACGCGCCTCCGATCAGCTGCTGTTCCACGAGCTTGGGGTTGAGCGCGCGGCCGACCTCATAGGCCGAGTTAATCTCCGTGACCGTCACTTCGCCCGTCTCGTCATCCACCTCGAGATCCACGACAAGCGCGGCATGGGCATAGCAGGAGACGGGTGTCATCTCTCCCGTCTCGGGGTCCGCCTGGCCCGGCGGAATGAGAAAGATGCCTCGTCCCGACAGGGTTCGCCCCTGGCGGAATTGTGCGGCGATGGCCGTCTCGGCCACGGTGATCGAGCGGCCGGGCGCGCCGCGCACATGGATGTTGCCCTTGCCGTCGGTGTCGAGGTCGTGCGGATCGACCTCCAGCTCTTCCGCGGCCGCCTCCAGAAGCTGCGCCCGCGCTTCCGTCGCCGCCCGGATCACCGCGTTGCCCACACGATGGGTGCCGCGCGAAGCGAAGGAGCCCATGTCGTGCGGGCCGGTATCGCTGTCGGCGGTATCCACATAGACATCGGCGATGGGTACGCCGATGGCCTCCGCCGCGATCTGGCGCGTGACGGACTTCATGCCCTGCCCGAGATCGATGGCCGAGAGCGTGACCATGAACTTGCCGTCTGGCGTCGCATGCACCAAGGCCTGGGAGGGGTCGCCCCCGAGGTTCATGCCGATGGGATAGTTGATGCAGGCGAAGCCTCGCCCCTTGTGGACCGCCATGGTCAGCGCCTCCTCGTGCCGGAGATGAAGCGCGAGACGCCGGGCCGTCTGACGCCCTGCTGAAAGGGCTTTTCGGGCGCGAAGGGCTTCGGCTCCGGCGCTCGGGTGCCAGAAGCGGGCGTTGCCGGGGCTGGGCCGGGCGAAGGCGAAGGCTTCTGCGCTGGCTCGACGCTCCCACGAGGCTCCGGGTCAGGCCCGGGGCGCGCGGCGGCGGGCGCAGCCTTCGTGCCTTGCGTTGCGGAGGCGGGCGCCGTGCTGGGCAGCATATCCGGCCGCGCGTTGTCTGGGGCGACGGATCGGCCGCCGTGTGCGGCTGCGGGGCGCGATGCGTTCCAGGCCGGACCCGGGACTTCCTGCACGGTGCCGGCCCCGCCGCTCATCCGGTGGCCGATGCGGCGGGCATCCATCTCCATATCGGCGTTCTGCGGCGGCGCGGCCCCGATGCTGGCGCCATGGGTGCCGGCTGGCACGCGGCCCCTCGCGGTGGCGCCGGCGAAGGGATCGGTCGGCATCTCCCGCTGGCGCCGCTCGCCGATCCGTCCCACCTCGTCCGTCGCCGTCTCCGGGATCTCGGCGCGTGCGCCGCCCCCGCCCGCCAGGCTCGAGGCGCTGAGTGCACCGGGCGAGAGCCGCACCCCGGCCTTCGCTGCCGCCACCTGGCAGCATTCGATCAGCGCGCAGTTCTTGGCGGCGCGCCGGTGCGCCTTCATGTCTCCGTCGCGATAGGCGTTGAGGATGCGGAGCTCGACGGGGTTCATCCCCACCGCTTCGGCCACCTTGTCCATATGGCATTCGATGGCGAAATCGACGCCCGTGATGCCGAAGCCGCGCATGGCCGTCGCCGGCGTGCGGTTGGTGAAGACGCAGAAGACGTTCGAGGCGACGTTTGGGATCGTGTAGGGCCCCGGCAGGTGGCCTGTGCCCTTCTGCACGGCATAGGAGGAGAGGCGGGTATAGGCGCCCGCGTCGAAGAAGCCGGTGAGGCTGCGGGCCAGGATCCGGCCGTCCGCCATGACCCCGTCCTTGATGCGCCAGCGTTCCGCGCCGCGCGGCGCGCCCACCTGCATCTCCTCGGGCCGGTCCCACTGGAACTTCACCGGGCGCCCCGTCAGCACCGCGCCGAGCACCGCCATGGGCTCGGTGATGCTATCGACCTTGCCGCCGAAGCCGCCGCCGACAGTGCCGCCGATGAAATGGAGGCGCGAGGACGGCAGGTTCAGTAGCTTCGCCGTGGTGCCGAGCGAGAAAAAGAGCGCCTGCGTGCCCGTGTGGCAGACGAAGCGGTCGTTGGTCTCCGGTGCCGCGATCGCGCCGCAGGTCTCGATCGGCGCCTGCTCGATGGGCGACATCTGGTATTCGGCCTCGACCACATGATCCGCCGCCGCGAAGCCCTTTTCGACATCGCCGAAGCGCAGCTTCTGATGGTCGTAGCGGTCGTGATAGTCGAAGCTGTTGTTCGGGTACTCTTCGTTCACGACCGGCGCGCCCGGGCGCAGCGCCTCCTCTACATCGAGCACATGGGGCAGCACTTCCCATTCCACCCGCACGGCTGCCACCGCATCGCGTGCCGCCCGCTCGGAGGTGGCGATGATGGCCAGCACCGGCTCGCCGGCATAGGCGACCTTCGCCGCCGAGAGCAGCTGTTCGTCGTCGCGGCCGAAGCCGATGAGGCTCAGCAACGTGTTGAGGTTGTTCGGCACATCGCGCGGCCAGACCACGCGCACTACCCCCGCCATCCGCTCCGCCGTCGCCGCGTCGATGCTGCGGATGCGCGCGTGGTGATGCGGCGAGCGCACGCAGCGCATATGCAGCAGCCCGTCGAAGAGGTGGTCGTCGTAGTACTTCGTGCGTCCGGTCACATGGCCGAGGATGTCCTGGCGCAGGCGCGGATGGCCGATCTCGGAGAGATTATCGTCCCGCTCATCGGCGAAGAGGTCCTTGCGAAATTCGACGGAGGACATCAGGCGACCCTCCCGCGCATCTCGCCGGCGGCTGTGAGGATCGCATCGACGATGGGCTCATAGCCGGTACAGCGGCAGAGATTGACGCTGATCGCCCCGATCACTTCTTCGCGGGAGGGGCGGGGGTTGGCATCGAGCAGCGCCTTGGCGGCCATCAGCATGCCGGGCGTGCAGAAGCCGCACTGCGCCGCGAACCCCTCCACGAAGGCGCGCTGCAACGGATGAAGGTCCGGCCCTGTCTGAAGGCCCCCAGTGGTCTCGATCCGCCTGCCCTCTGCCGCTTCGGCAAGCATCAGGCAGGAGAGATGCGGCCGCCCGTCGATCAGCACCGTGCAGGCGCCACAGGTGCCCTGGCCGCAGCCCCATTTGGGGGACAGGTCGCCCACGCCGCGCCGGAGCGTGTCGAGAAGGTTCGCGCCCGCATCGGCGAAGACGGCCGTCTCGGCGCCGTTGAGCGTGAAGGTGACGGGGGTCTTGGTCACGAGCGCGGCCCTCCTTCGAGGAGCAGGCGGGAGAGATGCACCGGCGCCACCTCCCTGCGGTACCAGGCGGATGCGATGGCGTCGTCCACGGGCGCGAGGCCCTCGGTGCAGGCGGCGAGGGCAGGGGCGATACCCGCGGCGTCGAGCGTCGCGCCCTCCAACGCCCGCTCCGCTGCCTTTGCACGAAGCGGGGTCGGCCCCATGGCGCCGAAGGCGAGGCGCGCATTTGCGAGCCGCCCCATGGGCCGCGGAAGATGTGCCGCGATGGACAGGACGGAGACGCCCTTCGGCTTCACCCGGCTCACCTTCAGGAACCGGAAGTCGCCGCGTCCCGGTGGCCGGAGGCTGACCGCGGCGACGAGGCCCGGCGCCCGCTCGCGCCCGGCGAGGAACGCTTCCATCGGCTGCTCGCCCCCTTCCGCCATCCGCACCGTCGCGTCGAGCGCGAGAAGGGCGGCGGCAAGATCGCCATAGGGCGCGGGCGCGAAGAGGTTGCCGCCGACGGTGCCCATATTACGGATCGCAGGTCCGCCGACGGCCTGGGCGGCCGGGGCGAGAAAGTCGAGATCGGGCGAGTTCATGATCGCGGCCATCGTGACGCCGGCACCGATCACTAGCCGGTCGCCCTCGCGGTGGATCTCGGCCAGCGACGGATCGGTCGTGCGCAAGATCCGCTCGAAGCTCTGGTCGCCGTAGTTCGCCGCCCGCATCACCAGCGTGCCGCCGCCGAGATAGCGGGATCGCGCGCGCAGCGCGCGCGCCGTCTCGGCAAGGGTCGGAAAGGTCTCGACGATAAGGGTCATGCCACCAGCCCCAGCTCTCCGCGGATCGCCTCAAAGCCCGCGGCGTAGATGCCCGTGCCGACGAGATCGGCGAGCTCGGCCTCGCGCCCTTTCGGCGTGTCGAACCGGCTCTCCCATTCCCAGAACGTCCGGTCCCGGTCCGTGATCGGGAAGAGACGGACATGCGAGACGTAGTTGAAGAGCGGGACGGGCGTGTCGAGGAGGCAGTAGGAATAGGCCTGCTCGAGGTCCGAGAGCGTCAGGAGCTGCTCGCGCAGCTCCGAGCCGTCGGCCAGCCGGAAGCGGCGCACGCAGCCGACCTCATCGGACGCGCGGCCGCGCTCGATCACGCTGGTGCTGACGGCCGGATGCCAGCGATCGTGCCCGTTGAAGTCGCGAAGGACCTCCCACACCGCGTCCACCGGCGCATCCATGACGGTGCTTCTGATCACCCGCGGCATGCCAGCCCTCCCGCACGGCGCGGCGATGCGATGCCGCGTCCCGGGCCCGACCCGCGGGCGTCACCCCATGCGCATGACCCCGGCATCGCGTCAGCCCCCGAAATGCCGCTTGAGGGCGTCGAACCCGCCCTGGAAGACGTTGGTCCCGATGCCGCCCACCAGATCCGCCTCGTCCTCGGGCGCGCAGGAGAACTCGGCCGACCATTCGATGAAGGTCCGGTCGCCCTCGGTCACCGGGGTGAGGCGGAGGGTTGCGATATACTCCTCCAGCGGCATGGGGCTCTCGAGGATCGCGTAGGTGCAGAACATGTCGTAGTCCGAAAGCCCGAGGAGCTGTTCGCGCAGATTGTCCCCGTTCTGGAGGTTGAAGTTGCGGATGCAGCCGACCTTGTCCGAAGGCAGGGCATCCTCGATCCGACTGTCGCGGATGCGCGGGTGCCATTTCGGCAAGGCGTTGAAGTCGCGCACCCGCTCCCACACACGAGCCGCAGGCGCGCCGATCACCGAGGATACGTAGACGCGGGCCATCTCAGCCCTTCTCCTTCTCGCCACCGCCACCGCTACCAGAGCGGCCCGGGCCGCCGGACTTCCCGGCCGACTGCCCGCCGGCCTTGTCCGGCGCAGACTTGGCTCGGGCGATCTCGGAGGCGGCGCGGGTCATGTCCGACGCGTTGCGGAAGATGTCGGATTTCGCGACGTTTGCACCGTCGATCCCGATATCCTTCATCAGGCTGTCGACGAAGGGCGCCTGCACCCGGTAGCGAAGGGCGGAGTTCATCACTTCGTCCGTGGGGCTTGGACCTGCGCCGGGCAGGGTGTGCCCCCCACCCCCATCCCCGCCATTGGCCCAGTCGAGACCCTGCGCGCCCGATCCGCCGAGCTGCATGATCTTGATGTCCGAGACCTTCTCGAGTGGCTTGACGCTGGCCGCCACGATCCCCTCCACATGCTCCAGCATCTTGCGCTTGAAGAGCGAGTGGCGGGCTTCGTCGGTGAGGATGTTCTCGGCCTCGTTGATGAGCTTCTGGGCCTCGGCCTCCACCGCGGCGCGCACCCGCTCGGCCTCCGCCGCGATCCGCTTCTCCTCGGCCGCCTTCTCGGCCAGCGTGATGTCCACGGTCTTGCGACGCTCCGCCACCTCTTTTTCGCGCGCCGTGGCGACCTTCTCGGTGGCCTCGGCAGCCGCGATGCGCGCGTTCTCCGCCTCGGCCGCTGCCGCCGACTGCTCGAGCGATTTCCTGTAGAGAGTAATGGCCTTCGCCATTTCGGCGGCCTCCACCTGTTCCTCACGCCCGATCTCGAGCTTGCGCCGTTCGGTCTGGTGCCCGATCCGTGCATCGTCGAGCCCGCGTTCGGAGGCGATGCGCTGACGTTCCACCTCCTCCTGCGCGGCGATCTCCGCCTCGCGGAGCGCCTGGGTGCGGCTCACCTCGAGATGTTCGAGCGACTTCCTGCGCTCCAGCTTCCTGGCGTCGAGCTCCTGCTCGGCCAGGATCTTCTCCGCCTCGACCGTCTTCTCGCGGGCGACGCGCGCCGCCTCGATGGCCTCGTCCGCGGCGATCTGTGCTGCGTCGATCGCCTTGTTGCGGTTGATCTCGAGCGCGCGGATCCGTTCGTCCCGCGCGATCTTCTCGGCGGTGGTCTCGGCCTCCTTCTCGATGCGCTGTTGCTCGACAAGCCGGCGGGAGGAGATCTCGGCGGCCTCCACCGCCTCGTTGCGCTCGATCTCGCGGGAGCGGATCTCGCTTTCCTTGGCGATCTCGGCGGCCCTGGTGCGGGCCTCCTCGGCGATGCGGGCGGCTGCCACCTGCTCCTGCGCCTCGATATTCGCCGTGTCGACCGCCCGATTGCGCGCGATCTCGCGCTCGCGCAGGTCCTGCTCGTAGGCGATCCGCTCGGCCGCGATCTTCTTCTCTTTGGCGATGCGTGCCGCTTCCGTGGCCTCGGCCTTGGCGATCTCCGCGGCTTCTAGCGCGCGGGCGCGGGCGACCTCCCGTTCCTCCGTGTTCTCCTGCGCGTCGATGCGCTCGAGGCTGAGCTGGCGCTCCTGCGCGATGCGCGCTTTCTCGACGGCCTCGCGGCTCGCGATCTCGGCCTCGTCGATGGCGCGGTTGCGGGCGATCTCGAGGCTGCGGACCCGCTCCTCCTGCGCGATCTTTTCGGTCGAGGTGGCCTCGGCCGCTGCGATCTGTTCGGCGTCGAGCTTGCGTTGCCGCTCGATCTCGCGGCTGCGCGTCGCCTGCTCCGCCGCGATGCGCTCGGCGGCCAGCGCTTTCTCGCGCGCGATCCGGGCCGCTTCCGTCGCCTGCTCGCTCGCGATCTGGGCAGCTTCCAGCGCTTCCTGGCGGGCGATCTCCAGCTCGCGGGTCTCCCGATCCGAGCTGATGCGCGCGTGGTTCACCGCCTTTTCCTGCATGATGCGAAGCTTCTCGGCTGCCTCGCGCGCGGCGATCTCGGCTTCCTGCACGGCGAGATTGCGGGCGATCTCGCGCTCCTTCGTCGCGCGCTCGTACTCGATGCGCGCCTCGGTTACGGCACGCTCCTGTGCGATGCGCGCCTTCTCGGTCGCCTCCCGCGCGGCGATGCCGGCCTCGTCGATGGTTCGGGTCTTCTCGATTGCCTTCGCCTCGGTCTCCGCCTCTTTGGCAATGCGCGCTTCGGTCACTGCCTTCTCCTGGGCGATGCGCGCCTTTTCGACCGCTTCCTTGGCGGCGATATCCGCCGCATCGGTCTCCTGCTGGGTGCGGATGCGCTCCTCGGTCAGCGTCTTCTCCTGCGCGATGCGGGCCTTCTCCACCGTCTCGCGCGTCGCGATCTCCGCCTCGTCGATCACGCGGGCCTTCTCGATCTCGCGCGAGCGCACCTCACGCTCCGAGGCGATGCGTGCCTCGGCGATCTGGCGCTCGTTGGTGATCCGAGCGGTCTCGATGGCCTCGCGGCTGAGGAGCGTCGCCTGCTCGGCCTCCTTCTCGCGCTCGGAGCGTTCGCGCGCCAGTTCCGCGCGCTGCTGGGCGCGGCGGAACTCGATCGCGCGCTCCTGCTCGAGCCGCGCCTCCTCGCTCTCCTTCTCGATCTCGAGCGCCTGCTTCTCCGCCTCCAGGTTGCGGGCGCGGATCTTGATCATCGCGTCCTGCTCGATGTCGTTGCGCAGCTTCCGCCTGGCCTCGATGGCTTCGATGACGCTTGTTAGGCCCTCGGCATCGAATTTGTTGGAGGGGTTGAAGTACTCGATATCCGTCTGGTCGATATCGGTGACCGCGACGCTCTCAAGTTCGAGCCCGTTCTTGTCTAGCCCGGTCTGCGCGGCGCGGAGAACGCGGGCAACGTAGTCGTCCCGGTTCTCGTGCACCTCCTCGAGCGACATCTGTGAGGCGACGGTGCGCAGCGCCGAGACGAACTTGCCCGAAAGAAGCGCATGGATGCGCTCCGGCTCGAGCGTGCGGCGCCCCAGCGTGGAGGCTGCAAGCGACACGGCCTCGCGCGTCTGCTTCACGCGGACATAGAACTCCGCGTCCACGTCAATGCGCATCCGGTCCCGCGTGATCAGCGCTTCCTCCCGCTCCCGCGTCACGGCGAGCTGGAGGGAGTTCATGTTGACGGGTGTGATGTCGTGGATGATAGGCCAGACGAAGGCGCCGCCGTCGATCACCACCCGCTCGCCCAGGAAACCCGTGCGCACAAAGGCGATCTCCTTGGTCGAGCGCCGGTAGAGCCAGTGCATCACCCAGTAGAGAATGAAGATGACGATGACGGCGAGGATCAGCCACAGGATGAGCTGTCCGATGAGTTGCCCTGTCATGGCTGGCCTCCTCTCCTAGACGGTCGATGCCGGGTGTCGACGCGCCCCGGGCCTGACCCGGGGCCTCCTGAGCGCTGCCGGAGGTCCCGGATCGGGTCCGGGACAAGGCGCGCCCTGTTGCGAGCGGCGGTCACGATGCTCCCCTGCCGATCTGCTTGAACTTCCTGGTCTGTTCGGTCAGTGCGATCTCCGTGGGCAGCCTTTCCATGGAGGAGGCGCCGTAGAAGCCGTGGCAGTTCGCCGTGTTCGCGAGCACGAAGCTCGCATCCTCGGGCATCGCCACAGGCCCGCCATGGACCAGCACGATGGCATCGGGGTTCACCTCGAGCGCCGCGCCCGCCCAGGCATCCGTGAGGGCAGGGGCCTCCTCGAGTGTCACGCCCGTCTCGGCCCCGATGCTGCCGCCAGTGGTGAGGCCGAGATGGACGACAATAATGTCCGCCCCCGCCTTGGCCATCGCCGCCGCGTCCGCCTCGGAGAAGACATAGGGCGTCGTCAGCATGTCCTTCTCATGCGCCATCGCCACGAGGTCGATCTCGTGTCCGTAGCCCATGCCCGTCTCTTCGAGGTTCGCGCGGAAAGTGCCGTCGATGAGCCCCACGGTCGGAAAGTTCTGGATGCCGGAGAAGCCCGCCGCCTTCACGTCGTCGAGAAACTTGTCCATGAGACGGAAGGGATCGGAGGCGCAGACGCCGGCCAGAACCGGCGTCTTCTTCACCACCGGCAGCACCTCGCCCGCCATCTCCATCACCACGCCGTTGGCGTCGCCATAGGGCATCAGTCCCGCGAGCGAGCCGCGCCCGGCCATGCGGTAGCGGCCCGAGTTGTAGATGACGATGAGATCGATCCCGCCCGCTTCCTCGCATTTCGCGGAAAGCCCGGTACCGGCCCCTCCGCCGATGATCGGCTCGCCCCGGTCGCGCATCGCGCGGTATTTCGTCATGAGCTCGGTGCGGTCGAACATTCAGCCTCCTGCGGCCCGGGCAGGCCTCTTTCCGTGGAACTGCCGGAAGGTCTGGACCACGAGGTCCGCGAATTCCGGGTCGTTGATGTTGTGGGGCGTGCGGATGAGCTGGCGGGTCGCGGTCTGGTTCACCGTCTCCTCCAGCGCCTTGAAGAGCGCGGCGTCCGCGGCCGGGTCCCAGAACGCCATGCCGGGCGCGTCGAGAAGGCTCACCCCGCCCTCGGGCAGGAAGAAGCGCACGGGGCCTGTCATCTCGTTGAGACGCCCGCCGATCCAGCGGCCCATCTCCGTGTTCTCCTCGGGCGTCGTGCGCATGAGGGTGATCTGCGGGTTGTGCTCGTAGAGCGTGCGGCCGCGATACTTTTCCGGCACCGTGTCGGGGGCTGCGAAATTCACCATGTCGAGCGCGCCGCAAGCGCCGATATAGGGATGCCCCGCGCGGATGGATGCGCCGAAGCGATCCTCGTCCGCCGCAAAGACGCCGCCCGCCACCATGTCGCAGATCTCGGTGGTGGTCAGATCGAGGATCGCGGACAGCATACCGCTGTCCATAAGCTTCTCCATGCTCCGCCCGCCCGTGCCGGTGGCGTGAAAGACGAGGCAGTCGAAATCGACCTCGAGCTGGCTGACGACGCGTTGGACGCATGGGGTGGTCACGCCGAACATGGTGAGCCCTATGGCGGGCAGCGCCTCGGCCGGCGGCTCGAAGCTCTGGCGCGCCTTGACCATGCCCGCAAAGGCGCTGGCACCGTTGGTCAGCACCTGGCGGGTGATGGAGTTGAGCCCCTGAACATCGGCGACAGAGTGCATCATCACCATGTCCGACGGGCCCACATACTGGCCCACGCTGCCGCTTGCGACTGTCGAGATCATCACCTTCGGCACGCCGACGGGCAGGCGCCGCATGGCGGGTGTCACCAGCGCCGTGCCGCCGGAGCCGCCGGCGGAGAGGATGCCGGCAATGCCGTCCTGTTGCGCGACCCACCGCTCGAACGCCTCGGTCATGCCCGCCACCGCCGTTCCCCGGTCGCCCGTCATCACGCCCGCGGTGCCGCGCGGATGGCACGCCGCCACCTCATGGGCGGGCACGTCCGCCTCCGACGCCTTGCCGGTGGTCGAGAGATCCACGA
This sequence comes from Pseudomonadota bacterium, assembly GCA_039030915.1. Lineage (GTDB taxonomy): Bacteria > Pseudomonadota > Alphaproteobacteria > Rhodobacterales > Rhodobacteraceae > Thermohalobaculum. Next base: position 56,689 of record JBCCDG010000002.1, read on the forward strand.
GCCGCACGGGCACGCCCTGGGCCTTCACCACGTCGCGCAGGAGCCGCAGCTCCGGCCCCTTGGTGTCGAGCGTCCCGGCGACGATGGCCGTGCCCGACTTGGCGCTGGCATGCATGGGGCGGATCCTTCTCGAGAGATTGGCGGGCGCCGCGGTCGCCGTGCGGGCCGAGCCCTCGATCACGCGCACGGGCACCGGTGCGGACCAGCGGGTCGGGATCGCGGGGTTCGAGACGTAGATCTTCGCGACCTTGGCGGCGGGCGGCGTCCCCTCGCGGCGCGGCCGCGCTTCGGGCTCCGGCGTCTCGTCATGGGCGTGACGGCCGACGCCGAGGAGCGCTTGCTGCAGGTCCCGGTCGGCCGAGAGGATGCCGGCATCCATCACCCGCGCGATCCGGCCGTTGACCATGATCGCCACCTGCTCGGAGACGGCACAGGCGACGCCGATGTTCTGCTCGATGACGAGGACGTCGATATCCCCTTCCTGACCGAGCCGCACCAGCATGTCCTCGACCTGCTGGACGATCACGGGGGCGAGGCCCTCCGTCGGCTCGTCCATCACCAGGAGCCTGGGGTTGAGGAGGAGGGCGCGGGCGATGGCGAGCATCTGCTGCTCACCGCCCGACAGCTGCCCGCCGCCATTGCTCCGCCGCTCGGCAAGACGCGGGAAGGTCGAGTAGATCCGCTCCGGCGTCCAGGCCCCGCCCCGGCGGGCGACCAGCTTGAGATGCTCGTCCACCGTCAGCGAGCGCCAGAGCCGGCGGCCCTGCGGCACATAGCCCACGCCGAGCCGCGCGATCTCGGCCGAGGCCATGCCGGCCAGCGAATGCCCGTCGACGGCGATGGTGCCCGAGGCCACCGGCACCAGCCCCATGATCGCCTTGCAGAGCGTGGTCTTGCCCATGCCGTTGCGCCCGACCACCGAGAGCACCCCGTGATTGAGCGCCAGCGTGACGCCTTGCAGCGCATGGCTCTGCCCGTAGTAGACGTTGAGGTCGCGGACCTCGAGGCGGGAGGTGGCGCGCTCAACCATGCCCGTCTCCGAGATAGAGGGCCTGAACCTCCGGGTCTTCCTCGATTTCCGCGGGCTTGCCCTCCTTAAAGATCCGCCCGTTATGCATCATCGTCACGCTCTCCGAGACGCGGAGCGCCACGTCCATGTCGTGCTCGATGATGATGAACCCCATATGGCCCGGCAGCCCTTGCAGGATCTCGATCAGCTCACGCCGCTCGGTGGGGCTGAGGCCCGCCGCCGGCTCGTCGAAGAGGATGAAGCGCGGCGCGCCCGCGAGCGCCATGGCGATCTCGAGCTGGCGCTGCTGGCCGTAGGAGAGGTTGGAGACTACGGTTTCTTGCGCCTCGTCGAGATGCACCACCCGCACGAGGTTCTCGGCGGCCGCCATCAGCGCATCGTCTCGCCGGGGTCGCAGGAAGGAAAACCGCCCGCGGGAGACGCCGCAGCAGGCCAGGTAGATGTTGTCGAGCACGGAAAGCCCGGTGAAGAGAAGCGAGATCTGATAGGTGCGCCGCAGCCCGCGTCGAATGCGCTCATGCGCGGGGAACTTGGTGATGTCCTCTCCGAAGAACCGGATCGTGCCGGTTGTGGCGAGAAAATCTCCGGTCACGCAGTTGAAGAGCGTGGTCTTGCCCGCGCCGTTCGAACCCAGCACCGCCCGCCGCTCCCCGGGCTTGACCGTCAGCTCGATGTCGGAGAGCGCCGCAAGCGCGCCGAAGAGCTTGGAGACGCCGCGAAGCTCGAGCGCATTGGCCGTGCCCGTGGCGCTCAGACGTTCGGAGACGGAGGAGCCGAGGGGCTTGTTCACGGCTCCCTCCCGGTCCGGTCGAGCAGAGGATCGCGCCCCCTGCTCTCGCGCAGCTTCTCCCACAACCCGAGGATCCCGTCGGGCGAGAAGAAGACGATGAGGAGAAAGCCGAGCCCGATGAGAAGCTGGAAGCGCTCGCCCGAGAGCCCCACGGCCACCAGCGCATCGAGCGCGAAAGTCTTTAGAAGCACATAGATGAACGCGCCGATGAAGGGCCCGATGGGGTGGCGCATGCCCCCGATGACCGCGATCACCAGGATGTCGATTACGGGCCCGATCCCGGCCGTGCCGGGCGAGATCTGCGCCGATTGCCAGGTCAGCAGGATGCCGCCGATTCCCGCGAGCAGCGCCGAGAACGTGTAGGCCGCGACACGATGCGCCGTGACGTTGTAGCCAAGCGCACCCATCCGCCGCGGATTGTCCCGCACCCCCTGCAACGCAAGGCCGAAGGGCGCGCGGGAGACGTAGAGAACCGCGAGAAAGCACACCGTCGCCCAGAAGAGCGTCAGGTAGTAGAAAGGCGCGGCCTCCCGCCAGTCCACCCCGAAGAGCTTGGGCGGCAGCACCCCGTTGAAGCCCGAGAACCCGTTGAAGATCACGTAGTTCTGGCGCGCGAAGTAGAAAAAGGCCGACGCGATCGCCAGCGTGATCATGATCGTGTAGATGCCCTCGGTCCTGACCGCGAGCCATCCCGCCACGGTCCCGAAGATCATCGCGACGATGAGCGCCAGCGGGATCGAGACGTACCAGGGCCAGCCCTGGCTGATGGTGTCGATGGCGCTGTCTCCGAAGATCGCGACCATGTAGCCGGCCATGCCCGCCACGGACATCTGCACGAGGCTGACCATGCCCCCATAGCCTGCGAGGAACATCAGGCTGAGCGCGATGATGCCCAGGATGAACGTCCAGCCCATGATCTGGTAGATCACGAAGTCCGACGCGAAGGCGGGCATCACGAGCAGGATGACCGCCAGCACCCAGTACTGCAGCGGCACGGCGCTGCCCCGGGCGTCGTCCCCGGCCTGCCGCCCCGCCGTTTGCCGTGGCTCTGCCAGCGCCATCACGCCCTCCCCAGAAGGCCCTGTGGCCGGAAGGCGAGCACGACCACCATGATGAGGAAGGTCAGCACCACCGCGTAGGTGGGGAAGTAGACCGAGCCGAACTGCTCCGCGAGCCCGATCAGAAGCGCGCCGAGCGCCGCTCCCGGGATCGATCCCATGCCGCCGACGATCACCACGACGAGCGAGGCCAGCAGGAACCGCACATCCTCCCCGGGCGCCACCGACTGGAACGTGCCGCCGACGACGCCGGCCAGCCCCGCGAGCCCCGCGCCGAAGGCGAAGACGCCGAGGAAGACGAGCTGGATGCGCGCGCCCGTCGCCGAGAGGATTTCTCGATCATCCACGCCCGCGCGGATCAGCATGCCGATGCGTGTGCGGTTGAGCAGCAGCCACATCCCGACGCCGATCACCACGGCGGCGAGGAAGATGACGATCCGCACCATTGGGTATTTGAGGAAGATCGCCTCGCCCGTCCGCCGGCTGACGCCCGTCACGAAGAACGTGTCCATCGGCCCGGAGAGCCAGGAGGGCGGGTTGATGTTGTAGAAATCCCCGCCCCAGATCCAGAGCATGAGATCGGCCATCACGATGGAGATGCCGATGGTCACCAGCGTCTGGCGAAGATCCTGCCCCTCCATCCGCCGGAAGACGAAGAGCTGGAGGAGAACACCGAAGGCCGCGACCACGATGAAGGCGGCGGGAAAGGCGATCAGCCAATACCCAGTCCAGTCCGCGAACATGTAGCCGATATAGCCGCCGAGGAGGTAGAGCGACCCATGCGCCAGGTTCACGTTGCGCATGAGCCCGAAGATCAGCGTGAAGCCCGAGGCCACCAGGAAATAGAGCCCACCCAGCGTGATCCCGTTGAAGAACGCGTTGAGGAAGATCTTCTTCCGCCCGATTGCATCCTCCAGCCAGTCCGGCCAGATCGCGAAGATCATCCAGACGAGGATCGCTGCGAGGACCGCCAGCACGAAGGACCAGAAGGGATGGGCTCGGGCGAAGGCGCGCATCAGCGACACCTCCCCGGCGCACGGCAAGCCCTCGGTATGGCTTGGACCATCCTCTCCTCCCTGGCGCGACGCGTCTCTGCGCATCGTTGCCTGAAGGCTAGCGACGCGCCTTACGCATGGGCGTACCTTCCAGTCTCATCCCGACGCTCTGCATCGCGAAAAAACGGGCTCAGGCGATATGCGCGACGCGCCGGTATTCGGTCGGCGGGATGCCGACGTTCGAGGTAAAGAACCGCGTGAAGCTCGCCTGGCTCGAGAAGCCCAGATTAAAGCCGATATCGGTTACCGATTTCCGAGTGCTCATCAGATCGTCGATGGCCTGCTCGGCGCGGAGCGTGTTGAGAAAGAGATTGGGGGTGATCCCCATCTGCATCTTGAAGAGCTTGAAGAAGTGCGGGCGCGACAGGCCGACGTCGCGGGCCAGCGCGTCGATGGCCACATCCTCGGTGAAACACTGCTGCATGAGGCGGAGCGAGCGACGGACGCGGTAGTCGTTAAAACGCGCGTGGCTGGTACGCAGGTATGGCTTGTTCTCCGCCCCCCGCCAGCTCTCGTCGAAGCAGGCGCGCGTCATCTCGAAAAGGAACCCGTCGAACCGCTCCGAGGGCTGGTTGTCTAGGAGAAGCGCCGTTAGCCGTGCGACCCAGCGCCCGATCTCCGCGGTGATCGGGATTTCCGGCCGCCCGAAGCTGAGAGCGAATTCGGCGGACTGGCTCGCCTCGAGGAACCACATCGGCTTGATGTAGAGCACGAGGCAGACGCAGGTCCCCTCGGACCCGAGCGGCATGAAGCTGTGCGGCTCCCACGGGCTGACGGCCGCTGCCGCCCGCCCGTCGATTGCCAGCGTCCGGTCGCGGACCGTGACGGAGCCCTTGGCGCCATCCAGATAGAAGATCAGATGCCCCTCGCGATGGGCATGCGTGATCATCGGGTTGTTGAGCTCGTAGAGCGCTGCGCGCCCGAAATCGCCGTGGTGCACAGAGACTGCGCCACTCATCGGTCTTCCTCCCCGTGGTCGGGGCCCGCTCTGACGGCGGTGCTCCCGGAGCGGAAAGTATCGCGGCGCGGGTCTGCGAATCGCAAGTCTCACATGCTGGAAAAGAGACTGTTGGGTATGCGAGACGGTCTTTCGGGACTGGCGGATCAGGGGGCGGTATAGGCGGTCTTCACGATGGTGAAGAACTCCTTCGCGTAGCTGCCCTGCTCGCGCGGCCCATAGCTTGAGCCTTTCCGCCCGCCGAATGGCACGTGGTAATCCACCCCTGCGGTCGGCAGGTTGACCATGACCATGCCGGCTTCGGCATGCCGCTTGAAGTGAGCGGCGTGCTTCAGGCTCGTGGTGCAGATCCCTGCGGTCAGGCCGAATTCCGTGTCGTTGGCGACGCTCAGCGCCTCCTCGTAATCCCGGACGCGGATGACGGAGGCGACGGGGCCGAAGACTTCCTCGCGGTTGATGGTCATCGCGGATGTCGTCTCGGTGAGGAGGGCAGGGGACATGTAGAAGCCCTGCGTGCCGCGGCTGAGCCGCTCGCCGCCGGTGCGGAGCGATCCGCCCTCCCGCCGGGCGGTCTCGACATAGGAGAGGTTCTGCGCGAGTTGCGCCTCATCCACCACCGGGCCCATCTCCGTCCCGTCCTTCAGGGCGTGATCGACGCGAAGGGCGCGGAGCCGCTCGGCAACGCCTTCGACGAACCGCGAATGGATACCCTCGGTCACGATGAGGCGGGACGAGGCGGTGCAGCGTTGCCCGGTTGAGAAATAGGCACCGTTGACGGCGGCCTCTACCGCCCCGTCGAGATCCGCATCGTCGAGCACAACCAGCGGGTTCTTGCCGCCCATCTCGAGCTGCACCCGCGCGCCGCGGCCCATGCAGGCGGCCGCCACACGCCGTCCCGTGCCGACCGAACCGGTGAAGGTCACGGCGTCGACGGACGGGTCGTCGAGCATCGTCTGTCCGACCACCGAACCAGGCCCGATCACCAGGTTGAGCGCCCCGTGGGGCAGGCCCGCCCTGTGCAGGATATCGACCAGCGCCCAGGCGCTCGAGGGCACGAGCTCGGCCGGCTTGAAGACCACCGCGTTGCCGAAGCAAAGCGCGGGCGCGATCTTCCAGGCAGGGATGGCCAGCGGGAAGTTCCAGGGCGTGATGATGCCGACCACGCCCACCGGCTCCCGCGTCACCTCGACCGTGATGCCGGGGCGGGCGGAGCCGAGGATGTCGCCCGTCTGGCGCAGCGCCTCGCCCGCGAAGAAGTCGAGGATGCGGGCGGCACGCTCCGCCTCCGCGATGCCCTCCGCGCTGATCTTGCCCTCCTCGCGGCTGAGAAGCTCGCCAAGCTCCACGCGCCGCGCCATCATCTCGTCGCCCGCCGTCTTCAGCACGTCGTGCCGCTCCTGCGGCGTCGTGCGGGCCCAGCGGGGGGCGGCATCAGCCGCCGCCGCGATGGCGGCTTGCGTCTCCGCGACGCCCGCGGTGGCGAAGCGGTCGATCACGTCCGAGGTGTCGGACGGGTTGATGTTCGGCGTGCCGCTCGAAGTCGTCAGGTATTCGCCGCCGATGAGGAGGGGCTTCATGGCGCGCCTCTCAGTGAACGGCGCCGAGAAGCGACAGCACGTCTTCCTCCCGCATCGCCCGCGGTCCGGCGCTCAGCGCCCGGTCTTCCGCCGCGATGGGGGCGGCCGCGGCCAGCACCTCCGCCGATAGCCCCATTGCCGACAGGCTGCCGGGCAGGGGCAGGTCGGCCAGCATCTCTGCCACCCCGTCGGCCAGATCCGCCCCGGCCGAGAGCCCCAGCGCCTGGCGCAGCGGGGCGTCCTTGCTATCCAGCACCGTAGCGTAAAAGCGCAGCACCGGCGGCAGCAGCAGCCGGCCGACCGCACAGGGATCGATCTGCACGTCCGAGACCGAGGCCAGCGCATTGGTGATAGCGTGAATGCCGCAGAGCCCCTTTTGCAGCGACAGGGCGCTGTTGAGGCTACCGGCCATCATCTCCCGCCGCGCCAGCAGGTCGTCATGTTCGACCGCCCGCCCCAGATGGCGCACCGTCCGTCCGATCGCATCGAGCGCCAGCCCGTCCGCGGGCGGGTTGTAGCCGCGGGAGAGATAGCTCTCGATCCCGCGCGAGAGGGTGCCCGATGCCGCACTCGCGGTATCCGCCGGGGAGGAGCCGAGCGTCAGGGTCGGGTCGCAGATCGTCACGGTCGGCACCAGCTTGCGCGAGGAGATGAGTGCCTGTCGCCCGGTCGTGAGCTTTACCCGCGCGTAGTCGCTGGCCGCCGATGCGAAGCCTGCGATACCCGGCACGGCGTAGAGTTCGGGCAGCCGGTCCCCGATCCGCCGCGCACCGCCCTCCGCGCTCGAAAGGCTTGCCAGCGGCTCGTCATAGGCGATGGCGATGCGGGCGACCTTGGCGAGGTCGATGGCCCGGCGCGAGCCGAAGGCGACGAGATGGTCGCAGCCGCTCTCTTTGTACTGCTCCGCCAGGCGGACGGCTGCAGCCTCGCTCGGCAGCCCCGGCACCGCCACGAAGGCCTCGGCGCTCGTGCGGATCGGAAAGCTTGCGAGGAGCCTTTCGGCGAGCGCGCCTTCGAGGTCCGCCGCTTCCGCGATCACCATCGGCCGGCGCTTCTGGTTGAGCTCGATCTCCGAGCGAAGCGCCTCCTCCAGCACGCCGTCGGCGAAATGCACCCGGTTCACATAGGTGATGAGCGTCATCGCATCCCCGCCGCGGCCGCGCCAAGTCGGCCGTTCCGGCAAAAGGCCCGGGCACGCTGGGCGCCCGGGCAGGTCACAGGGAAGTCTTCAGTAGCTCGCCTTGCACTCGGGCACTTCGCGGCTCGGCAGTCCGATCGCGGCGAACTTGTCCGCATCGATGCCAAGCGTCTGGTTGACGCCTTCCTTCATCGAGACGACCTCGGTGACGAGGTCGCCATTCTCGTTCTCCACCACCTCGACGACGAAGTTCGTGCCGACGGCCTGGCGGTTGTCGTCCAGCACGATCTTGCCGTTTGGCGCATCGAGCTCGAGATCGGTCAGGCACTGGCGGAAGGCAGCCTGGCCGTCCGACAGGTCGCCCTCCACGCTCTCGAGGCACTGAAGCGCTGCGCTGGTGGCGTTGTAGTAGCCGGTGGCCAGCAGCGAGGGTGACGGGAAGCGCTGATCGGGCGGAAACGCGTCCTGATAAGCCTTCACGTAGGCCTGCCATGCCTCGTTGTCCCAGGTGTCGGCCTGCGGGCCGGCCGACGGCACGCCGATCAAGGCGTCCTTGGCCGAGCCCTTGGAAGAGAGCACCGTGCCGTCGACCATGATCGAGCCGCCGATCAGGTTAGCATCGCCGCCCGCCTGCTGGTACTGGTTGAGGAAGTTGACCGCGTCGCCGCCGCCGAGGCCGAGATAGATCGCATCGACGTCATCGGGCAGGGCGGCAATGATCGAGCCGAAATCCTTCGTGCCGAGCGGCACCCAGAACCGGTCCGTGATCGTGCCGCCCGCCTGGCAGAACTCGAGCGCGAAGCCGAATACCTGCGTGTAGATGAACGAATAGTCCTCACCCACCGTGGCTACGTATTCGTAGCCCTTCTCGTTGAACACATAGTCGCCGAGGCCGGCGGACCACTGGGCGCCGTCCATGTTGAAGCGGAAGAAATTCTCGGAGGGCGTCACATAGGTCGTTTCCTGCGCGCCGGAGGAGCCGTTGATGAAGGTCACCTGCGGCTGTGTCTTGGAGTAGTCTCGGATCGCGATCCCTTCGGAGCCGGAGAGCGGGCCGATGATGATATCGACGCCGTCCTGCTCCACGAGCTTCCGGGCCGCGCGCACCGCGCTGTCGGGGCTCGCATCGGTCGAGCCGATGATGAGCTCGATGGGGCGCCCGCCGGCCGTGTCGCCATGCACTGCGAGGGCTGTCCTGAGGCCGCGCACGCCGTCCTCGCCCAGCACGGTGTATGTGCCCTCGAGCGTCGCCAGCACGCCCACCTTCACCGGCTCGGCCGCCCAGCTCGACGAAGTGGCCGCCAGCAGTGCCGCGACGGAGATCGCCGAAAGATACTTCGACATCGTGAAGCCCTCCCATGGGTTTTGTCGTCGCCGGCACTCCGGGCCGGCTTGAGGCATGGGCTTCATGCTCCGGATCGGGGCGGCCAAGCCGATCCCGGAGAGTGCGGCGAGCATAACGCTGAGTATGATTTTCGTGGCATGCCGCCGCGAGACGGTGCCGAACGGCGCGCCAAGCCCAAAGGCTCAGCCGATGCGGTTCCGGATTTCCGAGGCGCCGTCGGTAGCGGCACGATCCCCGCGCCCCGGCCCGCCCTCGCCGAAGAACGCGCCGATCACCTCCTTGATCGCCTCGATCTTCAGCGGTTTGGCGACATGGGCGTCGAAGCCCATCTCGCGATAGGCGCGGACCTCGTGCTCCATGGTGTGCGCTGTCACCGAGATCATCCGCGACGGGGCCCGGCCGAAGCCCGCCTCGATCTCGCGGAGGCGCTGCATCAGGACGGTGCCCGGCATTCCCGGCATCGCGATGTCGAGCATCACGAGGTCGAAATCCCGCGTGCCATGGGCCATCAGCGCCTCTTCGGCGGAGGCGGCGGCCACGACCTCAAGGTCGAGCGATTGAAGGATGAGCTGCAACACCTGACGGTTCACGCCGTTGTCGTCGACGATGAGCGCCTTTAGCCCGGGGGTCACGAAGGCGGCCGCGTCCTCCGGTGCCCTTTCCTGCTCGCTCGCATTCTCCACGACCGGGAGGGGTAGCGTTATGGTCACGGTGGTGCCGACGCCCGGGGCGCTCTCGAGCGATACCGTGCCCTTCATCTGCGTCACCAGATCGTTGACGATATAGAGGCCGAGCCCGCTGCCGCCGAACTCGCGTTCGATCGCGGGGGACGCCTGGGTGAAGGGCTGGAAGAGCCGCGCCTGTTCCTCCCCTGTCAGGCCGACCCCTGTATCCGACACTGTCATCGTAAGCGGGCCGTTCGCAGGTGCCTCGAGCCGCAGCTCGATACGCCCCTTCTCGGTGAACTTGATCGCGTTCGAGAGGAGGTTGTGCGCGATCTGCAGGATGCGGTGCCGGTCGCCGATCCGGGGGATGTTGGTGCCCTCGCCGGCCAGCACCTCGAAGGCCAGCGATTTCATCGCCACCGTCGAGGCATACATCTTCTCGATCGGCTCGATAAAGTCGAAGGGGCGCAGCTCGGCGTCGTTGAGGTCGAGCCTGCCCGACTCGATTCGCGTGAGATCGAGCACCTGATCCGTCACATGCAGCAGCGCCTTCCCGGCCTCCTGCAACGTCGCGGCGAGCGACTTTAGCGACGGCTCCTCGATCCGCGAGTGCAGGATCTCGGAGAGGCCCAGCACCCCCGTCATCGGCGTTCGGATCTCGTGGCTCATCACCGCCAGGAAGTGCGTCTTGCGATCGCTCGCCGCCACGGCCGCGTCGCGCTCGTCCTTCAGCTCCGTTAGCGTCTGCATCACCTCGGTGATGTCGGTCTCACGGAGCACGACGACGGTGTCGCCGGAGCTCGCATCCTCTTCCAGCGTGGCGACGAGCTTGTGCCACACCGTGCCTGTACCGGCGCTGCCTCCGCGCGTGATCCGCTCGCTCACGCCGTCCTGACGCAGCTCCGCCAGCACGACCTCGGCCTCCTCACCTTCGGAGAAGTGGCGCTCGAAACGATGTCCGCCCATTCCGAAGAAAAGCTCGGCCGCATGGTTGCATTCAATGAACTGGCCATCGACGGAGAAAGTCGAGACCTTGAGCCTCGTGCTTTCCGGCATCCCATTAAAGACGTCGTGTTGCATCGTTTCATTGACATTTTCGGTGATGATGAAAAAGGATTTGCGACTATCGGCTTCGAATTCCTCGACACTTGCAATCGTCAACGCGCCGGCCCGGGCAGGGCCAAGCCATGTCACGTTCAGGCGTTTCGAAAGCCGCGTTGGGTCGCGCAACACGCTGCTGAACCGTTGATGCTCGCCGGCGACGAAGACAGTGTCGAGGCGGATGGGCAGTGCCGTCGTTTCAGGATCGAGATCCCAGAGCCGGTAAGCCGCGTGGTTGGCCCAGACCAGCCGTTCGACGGACGCATCGACCACCCAGACAGGTGTGGTGAGGCCAGTCAGCAAATGTGCAGGCAAGTCCATCGGTCAGTACACCGCGATATAACGGTCCGAAAACGCCATAGACGAGGCGCTCTCACCCAGTGAAGCCATCCGGTTCCACGCATCGGTTCTGTCGCCTCGGGGACGCCGACAGTTCACCAGTTAAGAGGGATCGCGCTCAATCATGCCACGACCACGTGGCAAACGCCCAACATGACGTCTCTGCGACCGAAAACGCGGCCTCCCCATCCCAAGACAACATCTTTCTACATACACCGCGACATTTTGACCGACGAAACAAAAAAAGGAAAGTGTTCATTCCTCGCCGTCGTTCGACACCACGCGCAGATGATGACCGGCGCTTTCGACTTGCCGCACCGCAGCAATAGCCTCCTGCCGCCGGGCGCCCGGCACCGTGAAGCTGAAGACCGAGCCGCGGCCGATCTCGCTATGCGTCTCGAGCGCGCCGCCCCAGAGATCCACGAGCGCGCGGCAGATCGAGAGCCCGATCCCCGTGCCGCCCGCCTCGCGCGTGGCGGAGCCGTCGACCTGGTAGAAGCGGTCGAAGATGGAGGGCAGGGCCTCCGGCGGAATGCCCGGCCCCGTATCGCCGACCTCGAAGACCAGATCTCCCGCGGTCGTCGCGCTCACGCGGAGCGAAATGAAGCCTGCCTTGGTGAACTTCACTGCATTGTCGAGAAGCTGGTCGATCACCTGACCGATGCGGCCGGGGTCGTGGCAGAAGACGTCGCCGTGCTTGAGGTGGGAGGCGACGAAGATGCGGAGGCCCTTGCGCTCGCCCCGCTCCTCCACCTTCGCTCGCGCCGCGGTCAGGAGGAGGTTGGGGTCGAACTCCTCCGCTGCCAGGGCGACCGATCCGCTGTCGAGCTCGACGAGCTTCAGGATGTCGTCGACCAGCGCCAGCATGCGCTCGCCCGAGCTGCTGATGATGTCCACCATCTGGCGCTGGGACTGCTGCAGGGTCGACTGGCGCAGCACGCTCGCCATGCCGAGGACGCCGTTGAGCGGGGTGCGGAGCTCATGGCTGACAGTTGAGAGGAACTGCGAGCGGGCGCGCACGGCAACCTCTGCCCGGTCGCGCGCTTCCGATATCTCGTGCTGGTAGGCACGCGCTTCGGAGACATCGAGCATCGTGACGACGAAGGCGCCGTCGCCGGTCACCGCGTCCTTGCAGCGCACGGCGAAGATGTCGAACCACCGTTCGCCCGCGGTGGTATGAAGGCGGGACGTCGTGCGATGCTCACCGCCTTCGCGCAGCCCCTCCACGAACTCCAGGAGGTCGGCAGGCTCGGAGAAGAGCGCCCCGAAGACCTGCTCGCCAGGCCCGAAGGTCCGCCGGAAGGCCGGGTTCCCGTAGAGAGACATGCCGCTCTGATCGAAGAGGGCGATGACGCTCTGCACATGCAGCAGCGCATCGGCGCTCCGGATCGTGTCGGGCTCGCGCGTGCTCTGCGGCCGCGCCTCCACCAGCATGCCGAAGGTGTCGTCCGGAAAGTCGTAGCGGCGCAGGATCGCGTCCACGCGCACGGGATGGTTCTGCGGATACAGCGTCCAGAGCTCGTCGATCTCGCGGTTGGGGAAGAGCGTGAAGTCCTCCCGGTGCTGATCGAGGCGCGAGCGCACGGAGGTCGACATCTCGCGGCGCAGATCGCGCTTGGTCAGCGCATCGACCGTTTCAGCGTCCCAGAGCGCCAGCGCGGCCTCATTGGCCCAGACGATGCTGCATCGGTTGAAATCATAGACCCATAGCGCCGTTTGCAGGCGCGAGAGCACGCTCTCGCCCATTACGGAACGTACCGGATGCAGGCGCTTGGCCGGCTCGGCGGGCGGGGTGCTCGCGTCCGTGTCGGTCATTTCTCGGCGTCTCGTTCCTTCCGGCTATGACGTAGCATAGGGCAAAACTGCTAAACAGTGCGTAAGAGAGTTTAGCGTTTGCCTAACTCCCTCGAATTCCACCGGTGCACGTTCCGTCAAAACAATGGCAGAATGCCGTACGAGGCGGGTTTAAGAGCGCCCGACAAATCACAGAAACAACGCGAATCAATCAAATCATCGCCCAAATCCATATGGGCGATCCGTTCGATTCGGGCCAGCCCGATATGTCCCATAACTAGAACGTCGTTAACGAATTCTAAAAATCTGAATACGAGTATGTATTCGATCCAGAAAATCTCTGAATCGTGAGATTTCTCCACTTATGGCGAAATTATGGTTTGCACCTCGCGTCGATTTCTGGGCGATTTCAAACACAGCGTTGCAACTGCAGCGAGACTCTTACACAAGGTGGAGGTGACATATGAACTCGCGCCCCCAAAGTTTTTCGGCCGTCTCAACTACTCATTCGCCGATCTACGCATACAGACGCGACACAGAAGACCTGCTCAAGCGCGTGGTTGAGCGTCTGGAGTTTGAACCCGACCCACGCTATCGTTGGATTATAGTCGCGCATTTATTTGATGACACGCGACGAATGATCGAAGCCCTCGATACCGTCGTCGAGTTCGATGCGATCTTTGGTGTGCCCTATTCGTCGAACCGGCCCGAGATCCGCGAGAGCTGGACCGAGCAGTTCGGGGATGTGGTCGACATTCCCCAGGACATCGCGACCATGGAGGCGCGGCTGGTCGACCGGCTCGGCAAGTCGCTCTCGCTCTGCCGCGCGAAGGGTCAGCAGCTTATCGTGCAGGAGGTCGGGGGCTTCGTCGTACCGCTCCTGCACAAGTATTTCCGCGATCAGCTCCACCTCGTCGCCGGCGTGGTCGAGATCACCAAGCAGGGCGTCTGGCGTGCGCAGGAGATCGAGCTCGGCTGCCCTGTGCTGCACTGCGCAGACAGCGAGCTGAAGCGGCTCGAGGCGCAGCGCTGCGGCGAGACCATCGTGCGCTGTGTGGACGGGATCGCGCGGGAGCTCGGCATCGCGCTTGCGGGACGGACGGCAACGGTCGTCGGCGCGGGTTGGATCGGCTCGGGCGTGGCCCGGGCGTTGCGCCGGATCGACATGGTGCCCGCGGTAGTCGATCTCGATCCGCTCAAGCTTGCCGAGGCCCGCCTCGACGGCTTCGCGGCATCGCGTGACGGGGCGCATCTCGAAGAAAGCGCCCTCGTCATCGGCGCGACCGGGGCCTGCTCGCTCCCGGCGGAGGTCCTCGGGCGTCTGTCCCACGGAACGATCGTCGCCAGCGCCAGCTCGCGTCAGCACGAGATCGATGTGGAATTCCTGAAGGCCAATCCGAGCCAGCGGCTCGGCCCGGCCGTCGAGGCATTCCATCTCGGCGGCGGCGAGGGCATCGCGCCCCGCAGCCTCCTCCTCGTGAACGACGGCTTTCCGGCGAACTTCATTCCCGGCTCCGGCAGCGTTCCGGACGAGATCGTGGAGACCATCCTGGCCGAGCTCATCGTGCTCATGCACGGGCTCACCCAGAGGCCCTACGCCAACGGCATCCACCGCATCTCGCGCGAAGAGGAGCGTCTTTGCGCCGAAGTCTGGCTCGAGCTGCGCGACAGGCGCGCTCCCGCTCAGGCCCCCATCATCGAAACTCGCGCCCCCCAGCGCCTTGAGATCCTCTGAGGTATCCAGTCATGAACATGCATGTTTCCAGCGCACTGGGCTCCACTACCGCGCTTACGCAGGAGCCCGTCGTCCACTCGCCCTATCTCGTGGCGAAGCTGAAGAACCAGGCGCCGAACCTTTACGGCAAGGTGAAGTTCGCCATCGTCTCCGAGAAGATCCGCCAGCTCGGCGAGGAGCTCGGCCGTCCGCCTCGCGTGCTCGATCTCGGCTGCTCGACCTCGATCTCGCGGGAGTATCTCGAGCAGACCGGGCTCGATTTCGAGTATTGCGGGGTGGACTACGAGTCGACCTTCGATCCGGACGTGGTGATGGACGTCCGCAAGCTCTATGTCGAGCGGCATCGTCTGCCCTGGACGCCCGACGTCATCCTGCTGCTCGATGTGCTCGAGCATCTGCCGGGCAAGGACGAGGATATCCGCAAGGTCATGCGCGAATGCGACCGGCTGATCCCGGAGCATGGCATGGTGATGGTCATCATCCCGCAGCTCTACCGGCTCGACCGTCTGAAGCTTGCCCATCTCAACTACCCCGAGCACGAGGTCCGCTTCACGCTGAAGGAATGGATGGGCCATGTGGGCGCCGGCATCGATATCGCGGAGGTAAAGGGGATCGGCTATCTCTCGGTGCTCCCCTACCTCCCAATGCTCAGCCCCTGGTACACGGAGGGCAACCGGCACGGCCGGCTCTTCCGCTATCTCCGCGGCACGGTGTTCGAGTGGGCACCCTTCAAGCCGGCGGAGATCGCGCTGACCAAGCTCATGGGCCGGCTCGGCATCCTCAAGGGCTGGTGCAACAGCAGCCTCATGGTCTGCAAGGGCCGCAAGGCGAAGCCATCGCTGGTGCGCGACGCGGCCTGAGCGCCGCCTGTGGGGGCGCGGTTCGGCGCCCCTTCTCTCTCCTCTCACTTGGGCCCCTGCGTCGCTCGGCGCGGGGGCCTTTGTCTTTTCCGCCAACACAGCCGAGGGCTGCGTGCTGGCCGCGGTCGCCATTCGATGCGCGGGAGGGCTCTCAACAGCCGTGCCCGTTTCGGAACCTTCGAGTGAGAGGATAGGCGGCCCGGAGCACCGTTGCCCGCGCAGTCCTTCTTTGCGACGAAATATCCAGAGCGCCGAATTGTCGCGATCACGAATTGTTTCATTATGCTCGATAATCGCGCGTTCTCGCTGATTGGCGATTGCATCACGATGCAGCGAGAGTACGGCGCCTTCGACGCCCCTAATGGACCTGCGCGTGAGCGGGATGCGCTCGAAAACCCTGTCTCAGCAGTGAGTTGCCAAATCTTCAACTCTGCGCGAGCTGGTGCGAGGCGTGGTCGTGGCGGCGTTCGCGATGGCCTCTGGCCGTCTGCGCGATGCCACATGTGTCAACTACAGTTTACGTTGTGAGTGTCAGCAATGATTGTCAGCCTGCCTGTGTTGATGAGGGCTAACGGCGACTCCACCGCGCGGTGCAATCAGCCGGACCTCGCATCCGCAGCCACGGAGGCAGCAACGCTTCCGCTTCGCGCTGCTGCCGTCGAAACGAAGTGGAGAAGAACATGGCTGATGACGATCCGAACAAGGTCTGGCCCACTGGCCTCACGGTGAAAGAGGCTGAGGAAATCCACAGCCAGCTGATCGACGGGACGCGGGTCTTCGGCGCTATCGCGCTTGTCGCCCACCTCCTCGTCGCCGTCGCCACGCCGTGGCTCGGGTAAGGAGGTAGCACCATGAACAATTCCCGTATGTGGCTGGTCGTGAACCCCACCGTGGGCATCCCGATCTTCCTCGGTGCCGTGGCCGTTGGCTCCTTCTGCGTCCACGTAGCCGTGCTCAGCAACACCACCTGGGTGTCGGATTTCCTCTCGGGCAATGAGCTTGGCAGCACCAAGACGGCGTCCGTAGAGGGCAATGTCCAGACTGCCTCCGCGCCGGCGGCGACGGCGCTCCGGGCCACGACCGCATCCGTCTCGGCCTATGACGGCCAGCGCGTGCAGGTGATCCTGCCGGACGGCACCGTAGCCGAGGCCGTGATCGAGGCACCGCCCCTCGACGTCGCCCTCAGGCAATAGCCGCGACGCTGCGGAGATCGACCTCTGCCGGCGCCCCCGCGGCGCCGGCGGCCATGCCGCGGAGGACCGCGTCGCGGACATGACACGGCGGTGAAAGGCGAGGGAGACGATATGGTTGGCATCCGCCAGAGGGCGCTGCGCACCATCCAGACGCTCGGCCCTCGCTTCCTGCCGTTCTCGGACGTCGCGAGCGAGACGTTGCCGCTCTCGCGCCTCCTCCGTCTTTCGCTGTTCCAGGTGACCGTCGGCATGGCGCTCGTGCTGCTTGTCGGCACGCTCAACCGCGTCATGATCGTCGAGCTCGCGGTGCCCGCCACGCTGGTCGGCGTCATGATCTCGCTGCCGATCGTCTTTGCACCCTTTCGCGCGCTGATCGGCTACCGCTCGGACACCCATCACTCCGCCCTCGGATGGCGGCGGGTTCCCTATATCTGGAAGGGGACGCTGCTCCAGTTCGGCGGTTTCGCCATCATGCCCTTCGCGCTCCTCGTGCTCTCTGGCTATGCCGAGGCCGCCCATGCGCCGGCCTGGATCGGCTATGCGAGCGCGGGTCTCTCCTTCCTTCTCGTCGGGGCGGGCGTGCACATGGTCCAGACCGTGGGCCTCGCGCTGGCGACCGATCTCGTAACGCCTGAGGACCAGCCCAAGGTCGTCGGGCTGATGTATGTGATGCTGCTCCTCGGCATGATGGTCAGCGCCTTCGTCTTCGGCGCGCTTCTCGAGGACTACAGTCCCGGCCGGTTGATCCGCGTGGTGCAGGGTGCTGCAGTGATCACGGTGGTCATCAATATCTTCGCGCTCTGGAAGCAGGAGCCGAGGGACCGTCGCCGCGCCGCCGCGCCACCCGCTTCCCCACCCTTCGTCGAGGCATGGGCGAGCTTCGCGGGGCAGGGAAGCGCGCTGCGTCGCCTCGCGATCATCGGCCTCGGCACGCTTGGCTTCGGCATGGCGGACGTGCTGCTCGAACCCTACGGCGCACAGGCGCTCGGCATGAGCGTGGCGGAGACGACGCGGCTCACGGCGATCTTCGCGCTAGGCGGGCTCGTGGGGTTCGCCCTCGCTTCCAGGGTGCTGACGCGCGGGCTCGATCCGCTGATCATGGCCACCATCGGTGCGCTCACGGGGCTGCCCGCCTTTGCGGCGGTCATGATGGCATCGATCGACGCGACCTTCGCGCTCCTCGCTTTCGGCACGGCGCTTCTCGGCTTCGGCGCGGGGCTCTTCGGGCACGGCACGCTGACGGCAACGATGCGCGCGGCCCCGAAGGAGCAGGCGGGGCTTGCCATTGGCGCCTGGGGCTCGGTGCAAGCGACGGCGGCTGGTCTCGGCATCGCGCTCGGCGGTGTCCTCCGCGACGTCATCCTTGCCATGCCCGAGAGCGCTCGCCTCGGCGCGGAAGCCGCCTATCTTCCCGTCTTCGGGCTCGAGATGGTCTTTCTCGCGCTGGCGGTGGTCGTTGCCTTGCCGCTTCTGCCGCGTGCCCGCCGCCGGGAGACGGCATCCGATGTCTGAGATGGCTGCCGCCCGCCGTGGCGGCCGCGCCTGCGGCATGAGGACGAGCGCTCCGGCGGGGCGATCCGACCAGTTTCAGAGGAGGCTGCCATGACCACGATCATCACCCGGCTCTACGACACCGAGGACAAGGCGAAGGCCGCCGCCGCCGCCGCCCGCGCGCGCATCGGCGACGATGCGGTCGACGTCTTCACCGGCGCCTCAGGCGGCAAGCGCAGCACCGCGCTCCGCAACGCAATCTCGAAAGCCGGGGCAAGCGCGGACGCGGCCGAAGAGTTCGCCGGGGCCATGAAGGAAGGCACGGCGATGGTGCTGGCCCGTGCGCCGTGGGGCAGGGCGCAGGGTACGAAGGACGCGCTCGACAGCGCGGGCCCGATGGCCACTGATGCGACGCCCGAACTCTATGTCAGCGACAACCTGGGCTCGCGCGATCTAAGCATCATCCCTGGCAACCGGAAGTTCCTGACGGCGGACAAGGACGCTGCGCTGGTCGAGGATCGGACGCCCTTCTCCAGCTTCTTCGGTTGGCGCGTGCTTTCGGATCGCCGGCCGAAGGACAATCTCAAGCGCGGCGACCCGCACATCATGCCGGGAAAGACGCTGTCCGAGTGGAAGCTCGGCGCGCCGCTCATCACCCAGCACACGGCCGTCTTCTCGAAGTGGCTCGGATGGGAGACGCTTAAGGAGAAGCCGGAGACGCACTCGCTTCTGGAGAAGGATCGCACGCCGTTCTCCAGCGCGCTCGGCTGGAAGACCCTGACCGATTGAGCCTTTAGCGGCCGGGAGCGACGCGCCCGTACGTTCTCTAGAACGCGACGGCGGGCGCGATCCATGCGGGATCGGCATCGAACTGGAAGCCATGGTCGCGCCCGGTCGAGAGCATCACTTCCTCGAAACTCCGGGTCGTTGCATGTAGCGCTTCGCGAGGCGTATAGGGGCCGGCTACGGTGTCGGTGGTCTCCTTGATCGCCAGAACACGTCCGGTCATCGCAGGAGGCTCCGTGGCGGTCAGCTGCGCGGCGTTGCAAGGACCCGCGATCACCCAGCGGATGCCCGGCTCGTCCAGGCGCGCGCTCGCCATCCGCGCGATGAAGCCGCCCCGCGACGCGCCCACGACCTTGATGGTCCCGGCCGCCCGGCCGCCTTCGATCATGGCATCGATATCGGCGGTCAGCGCCTCAGCCGGCGCAGGTGCATCCCGGAACGCTCCACCGCCATGACCGCTGACGAGGTAGGGCCGTGCGCGCCGCCCGCGCAACCATCTACGGCGTCGCCGCCGCGTCGGCCTCGTGCCGAGCGCGAAGCGCCGCCGCAGCCCCGCGCACGATCTCCGCGATCTCGCCGAGCTGTCCGGTAAGCGGGCTCGTCCGCCGCCATACCATGCCGACGGTGCGGGAGGGGAGCGGCGGGCGGAAGCGCGCGACCGAGACGGGGGCGGAGCGCACCTCCACCGGCACCGCCATTTCAGGGATCAGCGTCACGCCGATCCCCGCACTCACCATCTGCACGAGCGTCGTGAGGGAGCTGCCGTCCATCAGCTCGCGCGGGCGGGCGGGCGCGAGATTGCAGAAGGAAAGCGCCTGGTCGCGAAAGCAGTGCCCTTCCTCCAGCAGAAGGAGCCGCATCTCCGCCAGGCGCTCGCTGCTCGGTACAGGTTTGCCGGCATCGTCGCTCGGGCGCACCAGCACGAACTCCTCGGTGAAGAGGGCAACCTCCGCGAGCCCGGGTTCGGAGACGGGCAGGGCGACGATTGCGGTGTCGAGCCTGCCCTCCGCCAGCTCCCGCAGTAGCTTGGGCGTCACCGTCTCGCGCACGCGGATATCGAGCCCCGCGTGAAGCCGTGTCAGCTCCGCGATGAGCGTGGGCAGCAGATAGGGTGCGATCGTGGGGATGACGCCGACGCGGAGCCGGCCGGCGAGACGCTCCTGCGAGGCACGCGCAAGATCGCCGAGCTCGTCCACGGCCCGCAGGATGTCCCGCACGCGGCCTGCAAACTCCTCCCCGAACCCCGTCAGCCTGATCTGGCGCGCATTCCGCTCGAACAGCGCGGTGCCGAGCGATGTTTCCAGCTCCTTGATCTGCATCGAGAGCGCCGGCTGCGTGACCGCCGAAGCATCCGCAGCCCGGCCGAAATGGCCGTGTCGGGCGAGCGCGTCGAAATAGCGGAGCTGCTTGAGGGTGAGGTTGATCATAAGGCCAGCTTATTCCAGCGATCAGAAAACGCAACTATCCCTGATCGTGCCGCTTTGGTAGCACAGGGGTCAGTGGCGCGGAATCGGCATCGCGGATCCGCACGTCTCAAGCAAAAGCCGGAGAACAGGAATGGACGGAAACGATACCCCCAGCACGGGCAAATGCCCTGTGATCCACGCGACGCATGGGGTGCGCTCCAACAAGGAGTGGTGGCCGAACCAGCTCAACCTCAAGATCCTGCATCAGAACGCGCCCAATTGCCGGCCCGTCGATGAGAGCTTCAACTATGTTGAGGCGTTCAAGGGCGTCGACTACGAGGCACTGAAGGCTGATCTGCGCGCGCTGATGACCGATAGCCAGGACTGGTGGCCGGCGGATTACGGGCATTACGGCCCGTTCTTCATCCGCATGGCCTGGCATGCGGCCGGCACGTATCGCATCGCGGACGGCCGCGGCGGCTCCGGCTCGGGCATGCAACGCTTTGCGCCCCTCAACAGCTGGCCGGACAACGGCAACCTCGACAAGGCCCGCCGACTGCTCTGGCCGATCAAGAAGAAGTATGGCAACGCGATCTCCTGGGCGGATCTCTACATCCTCACGGGCAACGTCGCGCTCGAGAGCATGGGCTTCGAGACGTTCGGCTTCGCGGGCGGCCGCGAGGATGTTTGGGAGCCGGAGGAAGACGTCTACTGGGGCGCCGAGACCGAGTGGCTCGCCACCTCCGACAATCCCAACAGCCGCTATTCCGGCACCCGCAATGTCGAAAGCCCGGATGCGGACGCCTCCAAGCTCGAGAACCCGCTCGCGGCCGTGATGATGGGCCTGATTTACGTGAACCCGCAGGGGCCCGATGCAGTGCCCGATCCGCTCGGCTCGGCGCGCGACATCCGGGAGACCTTCGCCCGAATGGCGATGAACGACTATGAGACCGTGGCGCTGACCGCCGGCGGGCACACCTTCGGCAAGTCGCATGGCGCAGGACCGGAGTCCCATGTGGGAGCAGAGCCCGAGGGCGGCGCGATCGAAGCGCAGGGGTTCGGCTGGCTCAGCAGCTACAAGTCGGGCAAGGGCGTCGACGCGATCACCAGCGGCATCGAGGGCCCCTGGACGCCCAACCCCACCAAGTGGGACATGGGCTACTTCGATGTCCTCTTCGGCTATGACTGGGAGCTGACCAAGAGCCCCGCCGGCGCCTGGCAGTGGCAGCCGAAGGATCTCGCCGAGAAGGACCACGCGCCACAGGTCGACGGGTCGGACAAGAAGGTCCCGCTCATGATGACCACCGCCGACATGGCGATGCGCATGGATCCGGACTACGAGAAGATCTCGCGCCACTTCCATGCCAATCCGGACGAGTTTGCGGATGCCTTCGCCCGCGCCTGGTACAAGCTGACCCATCGCGACATGGGGCCGGTCAGCCGCTACCATGGGCCGGAGGTGCCGTCCGAAGAGCTGATCTGGCAGGATCCGGTGCCGGCGGTTGATCACGCACTGATCGACGACGCGGACATCGTCTCGCTGAAGGCAAAGCTCCTGGAGAGCGGGCTCTCGATCGCTGAACTCGTCAGCACCGCCTGGGCCTCGGCCAGCACGTATCGCGGATCGGACAAGCGGGGCGGCGCCAATGGTGCGCGCATCCGCCTCGCGCCGCAAAAGGACTGGGAGGCCAACGAGCCCGCGGCGCTTGCCCGCCGTCTCGAGGTGCTGGAGAGCGTGCAGAAGGCGTTCAACGACGCGCAGTCCGGTGACAAGAAGGTCTCGCTGGCGGACATCATCGTCCTTGGCGGTGCGACTGCGGTCGAGCGGGCGGCAAAGAACGCGGGCCACGACGTGACCGTGCCCTTTGCCCCTGGCCGGACCGATGCATCGGCCGAGCAGACCGATGCCGAAAGCTTCGATGTGCTCGAGCCTGTGGCCGATGGCTTCCGCAACTACCAGAAGGGCGAGTTCGCGCTCTCGGCGGAGGAGCTTCTGGTCGACAAGGCGCAGCTTCTGACGCTGACGGCGCCGGAGATGACGGCGCTCATCGGCGGCATGCGGGTGCTGGGCGCGAACCATGGCGGTGCAAAGCACGGCGTCTTCACCGACCGTGAGGGCAGCCTGACGAATGATTTCTTCGTCAACCTGCTCGACATGGGCGTGGAGTGGAAGCGCATGTCCGGCAAGGCCGATGCCTTCGAGGGTCGCGATCGGGCCACGGGCGCGGTGAAGTGGACGGCAACGCGCGTCGACCTCGTCTTCGGCTCGAACTCGCAGCTCCGTGCCATTGCCGAGGCTTATGCGCAGGATGACGCGGAGGCGGCTTTCGTCGACCGCTTCGTCGCCGCCTGGACCAAGGTGATGAACGCGGACCGCTTCGACATCGCCTGACTGCAAGACCGGAAGGCGCGGCCGGGCTTGCGGCCGCGCTTTCCCTTTCCGCCGTCTCTCCACTTTGCCATCTTGCGCCGGGCGCGCTAATCTCTGCCAACCGTTGGGGTGCCCGTGGGGCTGAGAGGCGATGCCAACCCATCGAACCTGATCCGGGTCATGCCGGCGAAGGGAACGGGGTTCGCTGACACGAGACGGCGCGATCCCTTGAGCCTAGGATGAGGGACCACGTGCCTGCCGAGATCGCCCCCCTCACGACACCGCCCAATGACCGGCGCGCCGATGCGGTCGTGCAGATCGTCGGTGGCGGCGTCGCGGGGCTCACCGTTGCCTCCGCACTCAGCGACCGTGGCGTCGCGGTCGTCGTGCGGGACAGGGCGCCCGGGATCGGGGCGTCGCAGTGTTCCTGGTGGGCCGGCGGCATGCTCGCGCCCTACTGCGAGGAGGAGAGTGCGGAGCCTGCCGTCGTCGCGCTGGGGACCGGCGCCGCCGATTGGTGGGACGCGCATACGGGCGGCGTGACGCGCAACGGTACGCTGGTCGTCGCCAACGGGCGCGACGTGACCGAGCTTCGCCGCTTCGCACGGCGCACGCGCCGGCATGAGACCGTCGACGCAGCGGCGATCGGCGCGCTCGAGCCCGATCTTGCCGGGCGCTACCACACAGGCCTCTTCTTTCGCGAGGAGGCGCATCTCGACCCGAGGGAGACGTTGCATCGCCTAACGTCACATCTGCGAGAGCGGGGCGTGACGCTCGACTATGCCGCCGAGGCTACGCTGGGTGACGGCATTACGGTCGATTGCAGGGGTCTGTCGGCCGCGGACGCGCTGACGGAGCTGCGCGGCGTGAAAGGGGAGATGCTGCTCCTCCGTACGCGAGAGGTCGCGCTCACGCGCCCGATCCGGCTCCTGCACCCGCGCCATCCGCTCTATGTGGTGCCGCGGGCGGACGGCGTCTTCATGATCGGTGCGACAATGATCGAGAGCGACGATCGCCGGCGCGCGACTGCTCGCTCCGTGCTGGAGATGCTGGGAGCGGCCTACGCGCTGCACCCGGCTTTTGCGGAGGCCGAGATCCTCGAGATCGGCGTCGACGCGCGCCCCGCCTTCCCCGACAATCTGCCCCGCGTCTTCTGGCAGGGCGGGCGGCTCCACGTGAACGGCCTCTATCGCCACGGCTTCCTTCTGGCTCCCGCCATGGCGGAGCAGGCGGCCGATCGGATCCTTCAGACCCTTGAGGTGTCGTCTTGCGCATCATCCTGAACGGGACCGAGACGGAGGTTGCAGCGACCCGCCTCGATGCGGCGTTGGCGGAGCTTGGCTACGCTGCCGGCCCCTTCGCGACTGCGGTGAACGAGACCTTCGTACATCGCGAGCAGCGGGCGGAGACGGCGCTGGCCGAAGGCGATCGGGTCGAGGTCGTGGCCCCGCTGCAGGGGGGCTGAGGCGTGGTTCGCTTCTATGGCGCAGAGCTCGAAAGCCGCCTGATGCTCGGCACCGCGCAGTACCCTTCGCCCGCCGTTATGGCGGCCGCCGTCGAGGCGTCGGGCGCGGGCATTGTCACCGCGTCCATCAGGCGGGAGGCGGCAGGCGAGCGCTCGGGCGGGCGGTTCTGGGACCTCGTGCGTCGGCTCGGCGTCCGGGTCCTGCCCAATACCGCCGGCTGCCACACCGCGCGCGAGGCAGTGACGACGGCCCAAATGGCGCGCGAGCTCTTCGACACGCCGTGGATCAAGCTCGAAGTCGTGGGCGATGAGCAGGCCCAGCACCCCGACCCGTTCGAGCTGACCGAGGCCGCGCGCATCCTCTGCGCCGAAGGGTTCGAGGTCTTTCCCTATTGCACCGAGGATCTGTCGGTGGCCGAGCGCCTCCTGTCGGTCGGGTGCGAGGTGCTGATGCCCTGGGGCGCGCCGATCGGCACGGGGCGGGGCCTTTCGAACCCCTATGGCCTGCGCATGCTGCGTGCGGCCTTTCCGGATGTCGCGATGGTGGTCGATGCGGGGATCGGGCGGCCGAGCCATGCGGCGGAGGCGATGGAGCTGGGCTTCGATGCCGTGCTCCTCAACACCGCCGTCGCCAAGGCGGGCGACCCGGTCGGAATGGCGCGCGCCATGGCGCTCGCTATCGAGGCGGGACGTGCGGGCCACGAGGCCGATCCCATCGAGCCGCGCGACATGGCGGAGCCGTCCAGCCCCGTCATGGGCCGCGCGTTCCTCGCATGAGGCTCGACCCCTTCTACCCCATCGTCGACAGTGCGGCCTGGCTGGAGCGCCTGCTCCCGCTCGGGGTCCGGCTCGTGCAGCTGCGCATGAAGGAGATGAGCGAACCCGATCTCCGGGCCGAGCTGGCGCGGGGCAGGGATCTCTGCGCGGCCGCAAAGTGCCAGCTCGTGGTCAACGACCACTGGCGCCACGCCATCGACCTCGGCTGCGACTACGTGCATCTGGGGCAGGAGGATCTCGACGAGGCGGACATCCCCGCAATCCGCCGCGCCGGCATCCGCCTCGGGCTCAGCACGCATGATCATGCGGAGCTCGACCGCGCGCTTGAGCTCTCGCCCGACTATGTGGCGCTCGGACCCGTCTATCCCACCATCCTCAAGTCCATGCGCTTCGCGCCGCAGGGGCTGGAGCGGATCGGGGAGTGGAAGCGTCTGATCGGCGACATGCCGCTCGTGGCCATCGGCGGCTTCACGGTCGAGCGCGCGGCGGGGGCCTTCGCCGCCGGGGCGGACATCGTCTCCGTCGTGACGGACATCACGCGCAACGCGGAGCCGGAGGCGCGGGCGCGCGCCTGGCTGCAGGAGACGGCACCCTTCAGGCGCTGAGCGCGGTGGCGTGCGGGTCCCAGTGCTTGCCCGGCACGGCGGCAAGCAGCTCCTGCGTGTAGGCGTGCTGCGGGTTCGCGAAGATCTCGCCCGTCACGCCCGCCTCCACCACCTGGCCATAGCGCATCACCACCAGCTGGTCGCAGACCTGGGCGGCCACGCGCAGATCGTGGGTGATGAAGACCATGGAGAGGTTCATGCGTTCCCTGATCTCGTCGAGCAGCATCAGGATCTGCGCCTGGATCGAGACGTCGAGGGCCGAGACCGGCTCATCCGCGACCAACACCTCCGGGTCCAACGCGAGTGCCCGGGCGATGCCGATGCGCTGACGCTGCCCGCCCGAGAACTCGTGCGGGAACCGGTCATAGGCCCGCTCGTCGAGGCCCACGATCTCCAGCAGCTCCCGCGTCCGAGCCTCCGCCTCCTTGCCGGAGGTGCCCATGAGCCGCATGCCCTGGGTGATGATCGTGCCGACCTTGCGGCGGGGGTTGAGCGAGGCGAAGGGGTCCTGGAACACCATCTGGATCTTGGCGCGCCAGGGGCGCAGCGCCGCGCGGCCTAGGGGGCGCAGATCCGTGCCCTCGAGGAGGATCTGTCCGCTGTCCGCATCCGTCAGCCGTACGATGCAGCGCGCGGCCGTGGACTTGCCCGAGCCCGACTCGCCCACGATGCCCAGCGTCTCGCCGCGGCGCACCTCGAAGCTCACATCCTGCACGGCGTGGACCTTGCGCGCCTCGGCCCCCAAACCGAAGAAGCTGCGGCCGCCGCCATAGATCTTGTCGAGGTTCTGGACCTTGAGCACCGGCTCGTCGGCCCGGCTTCGCGGCCTGCGCGGGGTCAGGCTCGGCACTGCGCGGATGAGATCGCGGGTATAGGGATGCTGCGGGTGATTGAGGATCGCATCGGCGGTGCCGGTTTCGACCACCTCGCCGCCCTGCATCACCACCACCTTGTCCGCGATGTCCGCGACCACGCCGAAGTCGTGCGTGATAAACAGCACGCCGGTGTTGTGCGCCTCCTGCATCTCCTTGATCAGCTTCAGGATCTGCGCCTGCGTCGTGACGTCGAGCGCGGTCGTGGGCTCGTCGGCGATGATGATCTTGGGATCGAGCGCCAGCGCCATGGCGATCATCGCGCGCTGGCGCTGGCCGCCCGAAAGCTCGTGCGGATACGCGTTCATGATCTGCGCGGGGTCCGGTAGGTGCACGTCGTCGAGGAGCTGCACCGCGCGCTCCCGCCGCTTCCGTGCGGGCATGGCGCGATGGAACCGGAAGACCTCGTCGATCTGCCGGCCGATGGTCATGACCGGATTGAGCGCGGTCATCGGCTCCTGGAAGATCATGCTGATCTCGGAGCCCCGGATCTCCCGCAGCCGGGCGTCCGAGACGTCGACCAGATCCTCGCCCAGAAAATCGATGGCACCGCTCGCCACGCGGACATGCGGCCGGGGCAGGAGGCCCATGACGGCGCGGGCGGTCAACGACTTGCCGGACCCGGACTCCCCCACGACGCAGAGGATCTCGTTCTTCAGGAGCGTCATCGACGCGTCCTTCACTGCAAAGGGCCGCTGCGAGCCCTCGGGCAGGGCCACGTGAAGATTGCGGATATCGAGCAGGGGCTTTTTCACGAGCGCTCCCTCAGCCTGGGGTTCAGCGCATCGTTGAGGCCCTCGCCGACGAGATTGATGGCCAGGACGGTGAGCAGGATGGCGATGCCGGGGAAGGTGCAGACCCACCAGGCCGAGCGGAGCAGCGTGCGCCCCGCACCGATCTGGAAGCCCCAGGACATGATGTTGGGGTCCCCGAGCCCGAGGAAGGCGAGCCCGCTCTCGATCAGGATGGCGGTCGCCACCATCAGCGAGCCGATGACGATGATCGGTGAGAGGCAGTTCGGCAGGATCTCGCCCAGCATGATCCGGATATCGGACATGCCGACCGTATGGCAGGCCTGCACGAACTCCCGGTTCCGGAGCGACAGGAACTCACCGCGCACCAGGCGGGCGACGGCGGGCCAGGAGACGACCGCGATGGCGATGATGATGCTCTCGATGGAGGGCTTCATGATCGCGACCAGCAGGATCGCGAAGATGAAGGACGGGATGGTCTGGAACATCTCCGTCGTCCGCATCAGGATATCGTCGATCCAGCCGCCATAGTAGCCTGCGAGCGCCCCCATGATCACGCCGATGAAGACGGCGACGAGCGTGGAGACGAGGCCGATCAGGAGCGATGTCTTCGCCCCATGCGCGATGCCGGAGGCGACGTCGCGCCCAAGGCTGTCGGAGCCGAGCAGGAAGCCGTTCTCCCCCGGTGGCGACATGGACCGGCCCGCGAGGCTGAACGGGTCGTCCGGAAAGAACAGATGCGCCGTCGCCGCCATGACAAGCACCAGCGTCAGGATGCTGAGGCCGAAGACGGCCTGACGGTTGCGTGTGAAGCGCTTCCAGAAACCCGACATCAGGACACCTCGATCCGCGGATCGAGCAGCGAGTAGATGATGTCGACCACCAGGTTCACGGCAACCACCAGCACGGCGGAGAGCAGGAAGATGCCGAGAAGGAGGTTGAGGTCCCGCGAGAAGAGCGCCTCGAAGGCCAGCATGCCGAGGCCGGGCCAGGCGAAGACGGACTCGACGATCACCGAGCCGCCGATGAGCGCCCCCACCTGGACCCCCGCCATGGTGACGACCGGCAGGAGCGCGTTGCGCAGCACGTGGACGAAGACGATGCGCCGCTCCGTCAGCCCCTTGGCGCGCGCGGTCGTCACATAGTCCTGCCCCTGCTGCTCCAGCATCGAGGCGCGCATGAGCCGGGTGTAGAGCGCGAGATAGAAGAGCGAGAGCGTGATCGTCGGCAGCACGAGGTGATGCGCGATGTCCCAAACCCGGTCCCAGCCCTCGTTGAACTCCGCGATCGTCTCCATGCCCGAGGTTGGGAACCAGCCGAGATTGAGCGCGAAGACGACGATTAGCATGAGGCCGACCCAGAAGAGCGGCGTTGCGTAGGTGATGAGAGCGAAGATCGAGATCGCCGTGTCGCGCCAGGTGTTGAGGCCCGTCGCAGCAAAGAGTCCGAGCAGGATGCCGAAGCCGACGGCGATGAGGATGGTCGAGACCATGAGCAGGAGTGTGGCGAACATCCGGTCGAAGATGAGCTCCGAGACCGGCATGTCGTGCCGGAAGGAGTAGCCGAGATCGAGCTGCAGGACGTTCCAGAGATAGCGGCCGAGCTGCACGAGGAGCGGTTGGTCGAGGCCGAACTTTGCCCTCAGCTCCGCCATGTATTCAGGCGTGGCCGAGCCTGCCTCTCCCGCGAGCACGTCGACCGCATCGCCCTCGGCAAGCTGGAGCAGGAAGAAGTTGAGAATGACGATCGCGACGACGATCGGAATGGCCTGCACGAGCCGCTTCACGACATAGCGCAGGCGCTTTGTGTTCTGGGTCATGGGGCTCTCGATGGGCCGGGATGGTGGAGGCCGGCGAGCGCGTCGCCGGCCCCCTTGGCGCTAGGCGCGGATCACTCGTCGAGCCAGGCCTGATCGAACGGCCCGTAGGCGCCGAGGGCCGAGGTCGCATGGTCCTTCAGCTTCGTGTTGAAGACCGTCAGGAACTGCATCTCGAAGAGGTTCACGACCGGCATGTCGTCGGCGAGGATCGCCTGGACCTCGGAGTAGATCGCCGCCCGTTCCGCTGCATCCGGCTCCTGCGCGCCCGATGCCAGCAGAGCGTCGAGCTCCGGGTTCGAGTAGCGCGAGGAGTTCACGAAGTGCGTCCCCTGCCGGATCTGGTCGGTCCCGTAGTGACGATGAACACCCAGCACCGGATCGGGCAGCTGATAGAAGTAGTTGATGTTCATCTCGAAGTCGTAGTCGGCATAGACCCGCTTCAGCCAGGTCGGCACGTCCTCGTAACGAAGCTCGAGCTCGATGCCGATGGGTGCGAGTGCCTGCTTCATGTACTCGCCGGCACGCTGCCAGTCCTCACCGTAAGGAATGAGGTCGAGCACCGCGGTCGCGACCGTGCCCGAGGGGTCGTAGCCCGCCTCGGTCAGGATCTTCTTGGCCTCCTCGATATTGGCGTTGGCGGTGTAGTTGGCCTGCTGACCGGCATAGAGGCCTACGGGCTCGAAGTTCGAGGAGAGCGCGGAGGTCGCCGGCTTGCCGTAGCCGAACCAGATGTTCTCGATCAGGAAGGTCCGGTCGAGCGCGAGGCTGATGGCCTTGCGGACCGCTTCGTCGGCAAACGGCCCTTCGGTGGTGTCGAACTCGATGAGCGCCATCGGGTTGATCATCGAGTAGCCATCGGTGGTCACGTCGATGTAGTCGAGCTCCTTCAGCCGCACCGCATCGATGTTCGGGATCGCGCCATAGGCGCCGTACATGACCTCCTGGTTCTCCATCGCCGCCGTGCGCGTCGAGGCGTCGGGGATAAACCGGCCGACCACACGGTCGAGATAGGGCAGGCCCTCCTTCCAGTAGTCCTCGTTCTTGTCGAGGCGGACATACTGGCCCTTCTTCCACTCGACGAACTTGAAGGCGCCGGTGCCGACCGGGTTGTTGGCGAGATCGGCCGTGCGCGGGTCCTGTCCCTCGAGCAGATGCTTTGGCACGATCGGGCTCTCATAGCCCGAGAGGGCGCGGAGCATGTAGGGCGCGGGATTTGCCAGGTTGAAGACGGCGGTGAAATCGTCCGGGGTGTCGATCGAGGTCACTTCGCGGAACGAGTTCGGCCCCCTGGGGTGCACCTTCTTCAGCACCTCCATGACGGTGAACTGCACGTCCTCGGACGTGAAGTCCTCACCGTCATGCCACTTCACCCCCTCACGCAGGGTGAAGGTCACGGTCTTACCGTCCTCGCTCACGTCGTAGCCGGTCGCGAGCGCGGGCACGATGTTGAGATCGTTGTCGTAGTCGAAGAGCCCGTCATAGATCTTGGGCGCGACGAGGCCGATGGGCCCCGAGGTGGAGAGATAGGATGCCAGCGACGGCGGCTCCGGCTGCACGAGATAGACGAAGGTGCCGCCCGATTTCTGCGCGAGCGCCGCGCTTGCGCCGAGGGTCATGATCGCGGCTACCGCGCCGCCCCCGATCCATTTGCCGAGCTTCATGTAGTGTCTCCCTGCGAAACTGGTTCACGATCCCGCACAGATACTCGCCTGCTGCGGGACTTCTGTTCTCAGCAGATGCAGGCTGCGACATCGCCGACGGGGTAACAAGGTAAATCTGGCGACCAATTGCCCCCTCCTTGCACTTCGGTTTCCAGATGGTGGAAAGGTGAGCAGCGTTGGTGCAGGCAGCGCAGGGGGCGCCGGAAAAATGAGCATTGGTATTGATCCTGCGGGCGCTTTCACGGAGCGTCTCGACATCTCGCCTACGAACAGCGGTCTGCTTGACGGGATGACGTTTGCAGCAAAGGACATCTTCGACATCAGCGGCCATGTCACCGGCTGCGGCAGCGTCGATTGGGCGCGCACTCACGGGCCGGCAGAAGCACATGCCGCCCCGGTGGCCATGCTCCTTGCCGCCGGCGCACGCTGCGTCGCAAAGTCGGTGAGCGATGAGATGGCCTTCTCGCTCATGGGTGAGAACCCGCACTGGGGCACGCCGCTTAACACCGCCGATCCGCGGCGCGTACCGGGGGGATCGTCTTCCGGCTCCGTCGCCGCCGTGGCTGCGGGGCTTGTCGACTTCGCGCTCGGCAGCGACACGGGCGGTTCGGTCCGCGCACCGGCCTCCTTCTGCGGCGTTTGGGGTATTCGGCCGAGCCACGGTGCGATCCCGCTCGACGGCACGATGCCCTTTGCGCCCTCCTTCGACACGCCCGGCTGGTTCGCGCGCGACGGGGAGACGCTCATCCGGGTTGGCGAGGCGCTGGGGCTTGGCGGCGAAGGCCCGCTGCCGACCCGGCTTCTCCTTCCCGTCGATGCCTGGGCCGTAGCTAGTGCGGCGACGGTCGACGCGGTTGCGCCTGCGCTCGCCGCTTTTGAGGCGGTCCTCGGTCCCGCCCGGCCGATCACTCTTGCGCCCGATGGTCTCGATACGTGGCGCGACTGCTTCCGCATCTGCCAATGTGCAGAGGGCTGGGCCGAACATGGGGGTTGGATCGAGACCGCGAAGCCTCGCCTGGCGCCCAATGTCGCGTCCCGCTTCGCCTATGCGTCCGTCATCGGCGCGGCGGCGTGGGCCGAGGCGCGAGCGGGGCGCGAGGAAGTGCGGGCCCGGTTATCGACGGTTCTCGGCGATGGCGCGGTCGCCATTTTGCCGACCTGCCCCGGCCCCGCGCCCTTCCGCGGCCTGCCCGATGCTGAGACGGATGCCTATCGCAACGATGCTCACCGTCTGCTCTGCCCTGCGGGCCATGCCGGTCTGGCGCAGATTAGCATGCCCGCAGGCGTGGTGGATGGGGGCCCGGTCGGCCTCAGCCTTCTTGGCGCCTCCGGAAGCGAGCCGAGCCTCTTCACGCTCCTGCGCGCATCGGAGCGAGCGGCGACATGACCTTCTTGGTCGGGTGGCCTGCCTGGGCGCGGAGGAAGTCTTCCGGGACGGCCGGCGAAAAAGGAGAAGGGAAGGCTGCGCGCGACCGCCGTGTCCCTCGGGAGCCAGAGGAGAGCGTGCCGACGCGGGCGTCTCTCAATCGACCGTCAACACGTAGACCTGAGCCAGCACCGAAGCGGCTTCGATGCGGCGTCGGACCCTGCCATCGACGCGCCGCTCTCCCGTCAATCGGGGATCTCGATGGCCTGCCCTTTCTCAACCTCGGTCGTTTCGTCGTCCGTCTCCGCGTCGCGACGGGCGCGGCGCCGTTTTCGTGGCGATCCGGGGGCTCCGCTCAGCATCAGTTGGCCGGGCGCTCCGCCCACCCGGCGAAGATGCGCTCGAGCAGTACCACGGCGTAGAAGAGGATGATGCCCAGGACCGCCAGCGCGATCAGCACCGCGAACATCAGCGGATAGTTCGAATTGGTCTGTCCCGACAGGAACAACGCCCCCAGACCGCGACCGTGAGGCGAGACGATCTCAACGAGGTTCGTGCCGATGAAGGCCAGCGTTACCGATACCTTCAGTGCGCCGAAGAACTCAGGCAGGGTCTTCGGCAGCGCGATCTTCCAGAAGATCGTGATCTTCGAGGCGCCGAGCGCGCGAAGGATGTCGCGGTACTCGGGTTCGAGGGTGGAAAGGCCGACTGCGACGGACACGGCGATCGGGAAGAAGGAGATCAGGAACGCCATCATCACGGTATTGAAGTCGTGCTGCCCGATGAAGAGCAGCGCGAGAACCGGAACCAGCGTCGCCTTTGGTATGGCGTTGAAGCCGACGAGCAGCGGATAGAGCCCGTCGCGCGCGATCTTGGAAAACCCCATGATCATGCCGAGCAAGAGCCCGGCGACGACCGCGATCAGAAGGCCCGCCACGGTCCGCCACAGCGTCTCCCAGGCGCCTAGAATGAAGAGATCCCAGAAGCGGAGATAGGCCGCGGGCAGGTCGCTTGGCGAGGCCATCACGAAGTCCGGCCAGCCATTCGCCCAGACCAGGAACTCCCAGAGCGCGGTGAAGAGGGCGACCGCCACGATCGGGACCGCGATCCGCTGCAGGCGCTCCATCAGCGCGGCCTCTCCATGGGCCGGTCCTCGACCGGCCGACCCTGGGCGATCTTGATCTCGTCGCGGAGGGCGTGGAGCATCTCTGCAACCTCCGGTGTGAAGAGGACGTCGAGCGTCCGGTCTGCCGGGAGATCGATGCGCATCGTGCGCTGCGTACGCGCCGGGCGACCCGAGAGGACCACCACCTGGTCGCCGAGGAACACGCTCTCCCGCAGGTCATGGGTTATCAGCAGCGCCGTGAAGGGTTCGGCCTCACGGAGCGCACGCATCGTCTGCCAGAGATCCTCGCGCGTGAAGGCATCGAGCGCACCGAACGGCTCGTCCATGATCAGCACGTCGGGCTTGTGGACGATGGCACGGCAGAGCGAGGCGCGCTGGCGCATGCCGCCCGAAAGCTCGGACGGCCGCTTGGCCTCGAATCCCTCCAAGCCGACCATGGCAAGGAGCGCTTCGGCGCGTTCCACCCTGTCGCGTCGCGGCATGCTCGGCGCAACGATCTCCAATGGCAGGATGACGTTGTCGAGGATCGTCCGCCACTCGAGCAGCACCGGGTTCTGAAATGCCATGCCCACCGTCTTGCGGGGCGACGTGACCTTGCTGCCGTGGAGCCATACCTCGCCCTCATCGGGCCGCATCAGCCCGGCAACGAGACGCGTCAACGTCGACTTGCCGCAACCCGAAGGCCCGACGACGGCGCAGAACTCGCCTTCGCCGACCGACATCTCGAGGCCATCCAGCACGGGCAACGGCCCCGCCTTGGTGCGATAGGCGTGACGGACATTGCGAATGTCGAGCTGGGACATGGACTGAGGGCCCCGCAGCGCGCGCCGGGTGTGGGCCCGGCGCCGCCCGCGTTACTCGAGCGACAGGATGTCGTTGGCGGGGAGGTAGCTGGCGTCGAAGATCACCGCAGGATCGGGCTCGTTCTGAAACTCGTAGACGGTCCTCGTCTGTTCGATGGCCGCGGCGAAGCGATCGGGATCGATGCCGCCCATCCCGTTCTCGCGCACATAGTCGGTCAGGACGTTCGCCTCGACGGCCAGCATGAGCCGGCGCTGCTCGAGGTCGGCATCGGCGGCCGGGTTGCGTTTCAGAAGCGAGGCGATGGCGATATCCGGTGCCTCGATCGCGCGCTTCCAGCCCTTCGCCACGCCCGTGAGGAAGCTCGTCACCGCCTCTGGGTTGGCGGCGGCGAAGTCGGTGTTGACGATGATCGCGTTGCCGTAGAGCTGCACGCCATGGTCGGCCATCAGGATGACCGAGATATCGTCCTCCGGCACGCCGAGGCGGATCAGGTTGAGCGTTGAGGAGAAGGAGAAGCCCGTGACCGCATCCACCTCGCCCTGCGCCAGCATCGGCTCGCGCGTTGGAAAGCCGACCGGCTCGACCGTGATTGCGTCGGTGTCGAGCCCGGTCTCGGCGGCAAAGATCGGGAACTGCGCCCAGGCGCCGTCGGGCGGCGGCGCGCCGAGCGTGCGGCCCTCGAGGTCCGCCGGGGTCGAGACACCCTGCGACTTGCGCCCGACGACCGCGAAGGGCGGCTTGTCATAGACCATCATCACGGCGGCCACGGGCGCACCCGGGTTCTGGTCGAGAAAGCGCATCAGAGAGTTGATGTCGGCGAAGCCTACCGGAAAGGCCCCTGTCGCGACCTTCGGAATGGCGGCCAGCGAGCCCTTGCCCTCCTCGATCGTCACATCGAGCCCGGCTTCCTTGAAGAAGCCCTCGTCGACGGCAATCGTGTAAGGGGCCGCCGGGCCCTCGAACTTCCAATCGAGCGCGAATGGCATCGAGGTCTGGGCCGTCGCGCCGGTGACGCCCAGGCAAAGGGCTGCCGCCAAGACGAATCCGCGAAGCATGCTGTTCTCCCTATCTCGTTCGGCTCACCCTAATGATGCGCTGCGGCATAAACCAAGCCCTTAGATCATGCCGCCTGCGCGGTCGTCGCCTCGTAGGAGTGCGCGCCGCATCGGCGGAGCGTGCCGGCGGCCGCGTTCGCCTGCGGTCCAGACGCGCCTTCCGGAAGCGCGATCCGACCCCTCCGGCCACGGTTACTGCGGACACGTCACGTGAGCGTCTTGAGCCGAGGCGCAGTCAGTGCGGCGCAGCGAAGGCGGGTCAGGACCCGGGACAGCACGCGAAAGCGAGCGCCTAAGCCCAAATGCATCAGGACCTGGCAGCACGACTTCGAGCGCCAACCCATTGAAGAAGCAGCGATAGGAATGGTGGTGCCCAGGGGCGGATTCGAACCACCGACACGCGGATTTTCAGTCCGCTGCTCTACCAACTGAGCTACCTGGGCATGCGCTCGTTGAACGTGGAGCGATCCTCTAAGGGATCATGAGGGGGGCTGTCCAGAGGGTTGAGGCCAGCTTTTTCGCCGATCGATGATCGCCCGCGCCGCCGTCACTCCGCCAGCGCACGTTCCGCGATGGCGGCAAAGATGCCGTCGAGCTCGGTTGCGATATCGGCCAGCGGCTCCCCGCCCTCGTCACTATAGGGCGCAAAGACGGCTGACGGAGTTTTGTAGCTGAGCCAGCCCGCACCATCCGCGGCCTCCGTCACGTAGAAGCGAATGGGCGCTTCGATCATGGCCGCCGTGCTGGCCTCGAGCGCCCGCACGGCGAAGTCGTTGCGATAGACGCCGATGACGCGATTGCCCGGGATTTCGATGCCGCGGCCCTTCGCAGCCTCGGTCGGCCCCGCCTCGGTCACCTTGAACATCCCTTCCGCCTTGATGGCGGTCTTCAGAGCCTCGAGGAGATCGGCATAACTCTTTGTGCTCTGCGCAATCGCCCAGCCCTCCCGCGGCGCGATCGGCCCCGCATCGGCGGGGGGCGGCAAGAGAGCGGCCGGGAGCGCGAAGAGGCAGGCAAGCGCCACGGCGGCGGCCAGGCTTCGCATGGCATCGTGGGGAACCCGCCACGCTCGCGGCCGCGGCGCTATGCAGTTCCCGTGATCCATGATCGCCGCCCCGGTCTGAGCTTCAGGACCCCTCAGCGCTCGCCTCATCGCCATCTCCTCCGCATCCGCTTGTCGCTCAGGGTGTCGCGCGCGCCGCGCCGAAGCGGGGCAAGGGTGGGTCGATGGCAAGCCAAGCCCGTGCCCAGGTGCCGACGAGAGAGCCTGCGAAGCCCCAAAAGAGCCACCAGACGCCGTGTGCGGAGCCGGAGACGATGCCGCCGAGATAGGCCCCGATATTGCAGCCATAAGCCAGTCGGGCGCCGTAGCCCATCAGCAGCCCGCCGATGACTGCGGTCCAAAACTCGCGCCCCGTGATCCGGCGCGCCGGTGCGAAACGGCCCGCCAATCCAGCGGCGGCAAGCGCACCGAAGACGATGCCGAAATTCATGACCGACGTACGGTCCGCGAAGACGCTGGCCTCTAGAGGTCCCGCGCGCCAGCCCGACCAGTACTCCCAGGAGGAGACGCCGAACCCGAGCGCCTCTCCGATCTTCGCGCCCCAGAGCGCGAACCCGGCCGTGACGCCCCAGGGCCGCTGGAAGAGGAGGAAGCAGCCGATGGAGACGACGGCAAGCACCACGGCGCCGAGAGGGAGTGACCAGGGCCCCGAGGCGACGCTCACGGTTGCGCGCGGTGCCTCGAGCGCGCCATGCGCGCGCTTCTCGAGCCACGCGGAACCTGCCCAGACGGTGGCCAGCAGCGCCAGGAGTGCTGCGAGCGCGCCGAAGGGGCCGAGCGCGGCCGTCGCGGAGAAGCCCGGTATATTCGGGATCCCCGTCATGTCGTCGAGCTGGTTCCAGAAGGTCGGGATATGCGCGGTCGCGATCACGCTGCCGGCGATGAAGAAGGCCAGCGTGACCAGCATGCGGGTCGATCCGCCACCCACCGTGAAGAGCGTGCCGGAGGCGCAGCCGCCGCCAAGCTGCATGCCGATCCCGAAGACGAAGGCGCCGATGGCGGAGGCGAGGCCCATCGGCAGGATCACCGGGTGCATGTTCCAGCCGGTGGTCGCCTCGAGCCCGATCAGCGGATAGGTCACCGCGCCCGCTAGCGCCAAGAGCAGCATCTGCGCCCTCAGCCCCGCGCCCCGACGCTCACGCACCAGCCGCCGCCAGGCCGCGGTGAAGCCGAAAGCCGCGTGATAGAGGCCGAGCCCAGCGAGCCCGCCGAGAAGGGCGCCGGCGCCATAGCGCAGCCCCTCGGCCGGCGCGCCGGTGAAGCCGCCACGCGCCCAGAACGCCGCGAACGTAACGGCCATGAGCCCAGCCAACCCCGCGGCCACAACCCGACCCTGCACCCGCGTGCCCAACATTTCCGTTGCCTCCGATGTGCACTGCGCCATCTGGAACGTGGTCGGTGTACCGCGCGTTCACTTGGCCGTCATGGGCCTCGCGCCAGGAATAACAAATCGGTGACCCTTCGTCGTAGGCCGCTTGTTAGGGCGCATAGTTGCGTATGACGCGACACGGCAACCGGAGACGCGCTAATGCAAGACCTCGACCAGGCTTCCGCCGCAGGGCTTTCCCTGCAGGCGCGCGATGCGTGGGAGGCGACGGTCGCGGGCTTCCTTGCCCACTGCCGCTCGACGCCGGACCATTTGGCGCGGACGCTGGAGGCCGCACCCGGCTTTGCGCTCGCCCATGCGGCGAAGGGCTTCTTTCTTCTCCTCCTCGGACGTTCGGAGTTGGTGGCTCCGGCGCGCGCCGCGCTGGCCGAGGCCCGGCGGCTGGCGGCGGCGGCGCCCCAGCCTGAGGCGTCGCGCCTCGCGGCGTTTACCGAAGCGCTTGCGCTCTATGCTGCGGGGCGACCGTCACGCGCGGCGGAGCGTCTTGGCGGCTGGCTCGACGGGGCCCCGCAAGACATGCTGGCGCTCAAGCTCGACCAGGCGATCCGCTTCGTGCTTGGCGACCGGCGGGGTATGCTGGTGCGCACCAACGCGGCGCTCCCCGCCTATGGCGACCATGCGCATGAGGGCTTCGCGCTAGGCTGCCATGCCTTCGCGCTTGAGGAGAACGGTGCCTATGCGGCGGCGGAGCGGGCAGGGCGCCGCGGCCTCGAGCATGCGCCCAACGACGCCTGGGGCCTCCATGCCGTCGCGCATGTCTACGACATGACCGCTCGGAACGAGACCGGTATCGCCTGGCTCGGCCGGCAGACAGAGGCCTTCGCGCATTGCAACAACTTCGGCGCGCATGTCTGGTGGCATCTTGCCCTTTTCCATCTCGACCGCGGGGCTTACGACGAGGTTCTCGCATTGTATGACGCGCGCATCAGGACCGAGCACACGGATGACTATCGCGATATCTCCAACGGCGCCGCCATGCTGACCCGGCTCGAGATCGAGGGCGTCCCCGTGGGCGACCGGTGGGAGGAGCTCGCAGGCCTTGCCGAGAACCGGGTGGAGCCGGGCTGCGTCGTCTTCGCCGATCTGCACTATTTGTTGGCGCTTGAGGCAGCGGGCAGGCGGGGGGCGGCGGACCGGATGATCGCGCGGCTCGCTTCCGACGCGCAGGCGTCGGATCACGACATGCACGAGGTGGCTGCCGTTGCGGGCCTGCCGGCGGCCCGTGGCCTCGCCGCGTTCCGCGCGGGTAAGTACGGCATCGCCTTCGATGCGTTGCGCGGCTGCCGTGGATCGCTGCAGAGCGTGGGGGGCAGCCATGCGCAGCGCGACGTCTTCTCGCGCCTCATGATCGAGGCGGGCATCCGCGCCGGGCGCTATGCGGAAGCGGAGCAGGAGCTTGCGGGCCGCGCCATTCGCCGCGGAGCGGAGGACGGCTTCACCGCCCGACGGCGCGAGGCCATCTCACGCGCTCGTGCTGCGCAGGCGGGCGCGGGGATCGCTGCGGAATGAACGTGGCGCAACCAGCCGAGGGCGCCGCGCGGCCGCCGAAGAAGCCGAGGGATCTGCGTCTCGATTTCTTCCGCGGCCTCGCGATGTTCATCATCCTGATGGCACATATTCCGGGCAATCTCTGGACGCTCTGGATCCCCGCGCGCTTCGGCTTCTCGGACGCCACCGAGATCTTCGTCTTCTGCTCCGGCTTCGCGTCGGCGCTGGCCTTTGGAGCGGTCTATCAGAACCGGGGCTTTCTGCTCGGAACGGGGCGGATCGTCTATCGCATCTGGCAGGTCTACTGGTGCCATATCGGCATCATCCTGATCGCCGCGACCATCGCATTCATGATCAACCATTTCGGGGTGGGGGAGGAGGGTCGGAACTATCTCGCCCGACCCTATGTCGTGCCGATCTTCAACGACACGGGCGAGGCGCTGCTCGGACTTCTCACGCTCACCTATGTGCCGGGTCTCTTCGACATCCTGCCAATGTATCTCGTGATCCTGGCGCTGGTGCCCGCGGTGATGGCGGCGCATCGCTTCGGGGGACGGCAGGGCGTGGCCGCGCTGGTGCTCGGGCTCTGGCTCGCGGCAACGCTGGCGGGGCTCGATTATCGTGCGGGGCGGGATGAGACGCCCTGGGGCGGCATCGCAGGCATGCTCGCACCCCTCGGCGCGCCGCTCGCCTTTCTCAATCTGCCATCGAACCCCTTCGGCGAGGGTGTGTGGTTCTTCAACCCCTTTGCCTGGCAGCTCGTCTTCTTCACCGGCTTCGCCTTCGCGATGGGCTGGCTGCCGCCCCCGCCGGTCAACAAGTGGCTGATCCGAGGAGCTGCGGCGTTCCTGATCCTCAGCCTGCCCTTCGCCTGGCACAAGCTCTATGCATATCTCACCGGTTGGGTGCCGGAGGGTGCGGGCGGCGCGTTCTTCTGGGACACGCGGGAGACGATCCAGCCCCTTTCGTGGAAGACGTGGTTCGGCCTCTTTCGCTACCTCCACTTCCTCAGTCTCGCCTATCTTGCCTGGGTCGCGGTGGGGGAGGGCGGCTGGCGGTTACGCGAAGGGTTCAAGGGCCGCGTCTATGCGAGCGAGGTCTGGCGGCGCCTGGGCTATGGTGCTGCCGCCGTAGCGCTCCTAACGCTCCCCTATGGCTGGGTGGAGGAGATCCACGCTCTCGCCCCCGGCCTCGAACGTGCGCTCGTCGTTGTGGTGCCGACGGTGGACGGGCAATGGATCGGCCTTCTCCAGATCCTGCATCTCGTGGCGCTCGCCCTCGCCATATGGGCGGCGATGGGGCCTGAGCGGCGGGCGGCCGCACTGGGCCCCTGGTTCCTCGCCACCGTTCCGGTCATCCGAAAGGTCGGCACGCAAAGCCTCGCGGTCTTCGTCGTCTCGATCCCCCTCGCCGTCACGCTCGGCTGGCTGCTCGACCTAACGGACCAAAGCATGCTGCCAGTGGCAGCGGCAAATATCGGCGGAGGCTGCATTCTGATCGCCGTGGCCTATATCGTCGGCTGGTTCCGCAGGGAGCCCTGGCGCGGGCCTGCACCGGCACCGGCAGCGGCGGTTGCTCCCGGATCAGGACGAACGGGGAACGACAGGGCGGGTGCGGCCGTTTCGATTGAGGGCGGTGCCGTTGCGGGCGGGACCGCAGAGGCGCAGCCTGCGCCAGCACTGGCGGCGGACGGTCGTTGACCGCGCAGAAGACCGCCATGCGTCACGGGAGACGGACGAAAATGTTCATGCTCGCCGATGGCCGGTCGGACGGTCCCCCCAGCGGGATCACGCCCGGCATCGATATCTATCGCTACTGTCCCGAGCGTGCGCTCGGCCGATTGGCGCTTCCCAATTTCCCACGCCCCGCCGGGCCGCTTCCCAGCGTCGTGATCGGCCAGCTCGGCCAGTCGCTCGACGGGCGGATCGCGACGCCCACCGGCGCGTCGAAATACATCAACGGCAAGGCCGCGCTTGGCCATCTCCATCAGATCCGCGCGAGGGTGGACGCCGTGGTCGTCGGGGTCGGCACCGCCGTCGCGGACGATCCGCAGCTCACGACCCGCCATGTCGACGGGCCAAGCCCGGTGCGTGTCGTTATCGACCCAAGGGGACGGATGCCGGCCGATCTCGGCATGCTCAAGGACGGCGCCGCTCCGGTCGTCGCCGTCACGTTGCCGGGCGCGCGCGTCCCGGCGGGCGCCGAGCAACTCGCGCTACCCGGCGATGCCGTGGGCCATATCACCCCCGGCGCCATCGTGGCCGCCCTTGCCGGGCGTGGGCTGCGCAGGCTCCTGATCGAGGGTGGGGCGGAGACACTGGCGCGCTTCATCGATGCGGGGTTGATGGATGAGCTGCATCTGATGATCGCGCCGATCATCCTCGGCTCGGGCAAATGCGGGCTGGACCTCGCCCCCATAGCGGAACTCGACGAAGCGCTGCGGCCGCGCGTGCGCATGATGCGGTTCGAGGATGGCGACATGCTGTGTGTCTGCGGCTTTCCGCCCCGCGCCGAAGCGGCGCCGAGCGTCACGAGGGCTGCAGCCGCCGTTGCCGCGGGCTGAGACGAGGAAGCGGCGCTCGGCTATACTGCCGCTCGGTGTCGGGCCCACGATCTGCGGGGGTCTAGAAGGGATGAGCGGCAGGAGGATTGATCGATGGCCGACGACAGCCCCGCGCTCGTGGCCGAGCCCCGCTATCATCTCATCCAGCGGGTCCTGCACTGGACGATCGCGGCTCTGGTGCTCTGCGCGCTCGCGGGCGGCGCGCTCCTCTACACCTACGGCTTCAGCGGGCTCGAGGCTGCATTCGGTCTCGGCGCGACCAACCTCCTCTACAAATATCACAAGACCGCAGGCGTCCTCATCCTCTGCCTCATGCTCCTGCGGCTTGTCGTTCGCCTGACCCTCGGCGCGCCGGCGCAGGTCGCGTCGATCCCGCCGGGTCAGGCGCGGATCGCCGAGGCGATCCATCTCGCCTTCTACGGTCTCCTGATCGCCATGGCGGTGCTGGGATGGCTGGCCACGGCTGCGGGCGGCTTTCCGGTCGAGTTCTTCGATGCCGAGCTGCCCCCGCTCATCGGCAAGGACAAGGCGCTGTCGGAGACGCTTTACTTCCTCCACGGCATCGTCGGTCTGGCCATGGCGCTTCTGGTCGCCCTCCATATCGGGGCGGCACTCCGGCACTGGCTGGTCCTGCGCGACGGCGTGATGCGGCGCATCGGCCTTCCCTGAACGGCCGACCGCCCGTGCCATCCGCTCAGGGCGACGGCGGCAGCGCGAAGAGATCCTTGTGACCGATGACGACGGGCGAGGCGCCGGCGCGTGCTGCCCCCCAGTCGGACGCGTCCGCGCCGAGCGTGGGGGCGACGGCCGCGGCCGTGCCGGCGGCGAGGGCCGCGATCAGGGCACCGTCTCGCGGTGCCTCGAGCCGCCAGTCGCTCGTCGCCTCGGTCACGCTGTAGCCGGCCGCCCGCAGGGCCGCGACAAGCGCATCATGCGCTGCGGGGCCGAGGGCGGGGCCCAGGCCCTTGTCCCGCGCCTGGTCCGCGTGGAAGGCGTCGAGCACGGCGCTGTCCAGCCGATGCCCCGGTCGCCAGTCCTGCCGGCCATCGTAGCTCAGCACCGTATGGAGCGGCAGCCGCGCGCCCGCCAGCGCCTCCACGAAGCGCTCGATCCAGGCAGCCGAGCAAAGATCGAAAAGGGCGGAGGCGGTCACCAGATGCGGTCGCGGCCCTACTTCAAGGAGCGGCGAGATGCCGTCTGCGAGATCGATCACCACCGGCTCGGCGCTAACACCGTTGGGAAGCGTGCGGCAGGCTTCGCCCAGCAATCCCGCATCGCTGTCCGTGAGGCGCCAGCGCTGCGGGGCGGGCAGGAGGGGCGCTGTCGCGCGCAGGTTGTTGCCTGCCCCCGCACCCAGATCGAGCACCTCGACGGGCGTCTCGTGCCCGGCGAAATGCGCCGCCAGTGCGTCGCTGACCGCCCTCGCCCGGGCGGCAGCATCGGCGCCCTCGCGGAGCGCAAGCCAGCGCGCTTCGAACTGCTCGCTCATAGGCGCGCCGCTCCTTTGGATGACGGCCGGTGGCCGGCGGAGGCTTCTGCCGGCTTTGCCGCACCTGCCGCGAACGGGAGCAACGCCTCGGCGAGGATAGCTGCCGTGGCATCCCAGTCATTGAGCGCGCGCGCCGCCACCCGGCCGCGATCGGCCAGCGCCGCACGTGCCTCGGCGCTCTCGAGGAGCGGGCGGAGGACATCGGCAAGCTCTGCGACATGTCCCGGCGGAACGAGGCAAGCGCCGCCGCCGGTGGCTTCGGCAACCGCACCCGCATCGCTGCCGACCACAGGAAGACCGGCAATCATCGCCTCGGCATAGGCCATGCCGTAGCCCTCGTATCGCGAGGCGAGCACGAAGAGGTCGGCGCCGGCATAGGCGGCGGCGATCCCCGCCCGGTCGGTCACACCCGCGAAGCTTACCCGCTCCTCGAGCCCAAGCTGGACTGCCAGCATACGAAGCCGGTCCGCATGGGCCGGGTCGCGCGTCGGATCGCCGATCAGCGTGAGATGCCAGGGCAGGGAACGGAGCTCGGCCAGCGCCCCGATCAGAACGTCGTGGCCCTTCCTCGGGATCAGCGTGCCGATGGAGAGGAGGGCTGCGCCGCCGCCATCGGGGAGCCGCGTTACGGGCGCTTCGAACGGTGCGGGGCGTGGAATGCCGGGACGCGCGACGGCAATGCGGTCCGACGGTACGCCATAGTCGGCCGTCAGCGTCGCGGCGGTATGCGTGCTCGTGGTGATGACGATCTCCGCCTTGCCGAGCGCCAGCCGCTCGCTCTCGCGCAGTCGCGCCGCATCGTCGTGGCCCAGTCCATGTTCAAGCGCGAGCGGATGATGAACGAGGGCTGCAACCGGCCCTTGTGCGGCATCGAGCACCGCGGGCGGCAGCACGCCAAAGGCCAGCCCGTCGATCAGGACCGGCCAGCCCGTGGGCCCGGCGGCAAGGCGGCGCGCCGTCTCATCAAGTGCTGCGCCCTCCGGTGCAAGGCCCAGATCGGGGAGCGGCCAGTAGGACAGTGGTAGCCGCGCCTGCCCAGGCGCCAGCACCGTCAGCACGCGGCGGGCGTACTCGTAGCCGCCCGTCGGCAGATCCAGCCGCCCCGGAACGGCAAGAAGCACGCCTGTCACTCAGCAGCCCCCGTGTCACCCCGGGCCGCTCCGCCAACCGCGCCCTCGTACCAGGCGCGGGCGACATGGCTTTCATTCAGCGTCACGCGGATCCGCTCGATCCCGTCGCCGCCGGGACCGAGCGCTCCGCTGGCCGCCGCCGCCGCCATCGCGTCGAAGATATGCCGGCAGAGGAATTCCGTAGTCGTCTTCTTGCCATCGAGTGCCGGCAGTTCATCGAGATTGGCGTAGTTGAGCGGGGCCAAGGTCGCCTTCAGCGCATCATGCGCCCGGCCGATATCGACCACGATCTCGTCAGCCGTGAGCTCGGTGCGCATGAAGCATACATCGATCACGTAGGTCGCGCCGTGCAGCTTCTGCGCGGGTCCGAAGACCTCGCCCGGGATGGAATGGGCGATCATGATGTGATCGCGGACCTCGACGGCGTACATGGTCTCTCCTCAATAGCGGACGAGCGTGGCGATACCGGGCGCGTCCGGCGCCAGCAAGCGCGGAAGTGAAACCGGAAGGGTGTCGAAGTCTACCTCCGCCGTGATCAACGTGGCCAGACGCGGATCGGTTGCCAGCCGCAGAGCGGCCGCCAGACGGTCCCGATGCGTCGTGCTGGCCCTGCGCGCGGGCGCCACA
The DNA here is from genome assembly GCA_039030915.1 of Pseudomonadota bacterium. Classification (GTDB taxonomy): domain Bacteria; phylum Pseudomonadota; class Alphaproteobacteria; order Rhodobacterales; family Rhodobacteraceae; genus Thermohalobaculum. The sequence continues at coordinate 101,430 of JBCCDG010000002.1, forward strand.
TGGCCCACCTGGCTGGACTTGATCGTCAGCCGCTGGGAATGGAAGGCGCCGCCGAGCGGCACGGCAACCCGCCGGTCGCCGTACCAGGAGAGCTCAACCAGCGTGCCCTCGAAGCGCAGGGCCGACAGCGCCGTATCGAGCCCGTCTTCCGTCGCACTCGTGTGAATAACGATGTCGTATTCCGGCCGGATGTCGTTATCCGACATGAAGTTCACGGCAAATTGCGATGCTTCTTGGCGGCGTTCCGCTAGAACGTCCGTCGCCGCGACGGAAAGGTCCGTTTGGCGCGTGAGGATGAAGGTGATGAGCAGACCGACCAGACCGAGACCGACGACAAGGATGCGTGCGCCGGGCTGCGGCGATGCGTCCCACACGGCGTTTAGCGCGGTCTCGATGTTGGC
>JBCCDG010000003.1:0-94938 GCA_039030915.1 Pseudomonadota bacterium
CCGGGCTCTCCACCTGCCCCGTCACACGCCAGCCCTCATCGCCCAGCCACTCGGCCACCATGCGGCAGGCAGCGGCATGGGCGGCGGGGTCGCGCACGATCCCGCCCTTGCCGACCGCCTCGGGGCCGAGCTCGAACTGCGGCTTCACGAGAACGACGAGCCTCGCCCAGGGCTTTGCGAAGCAGAGCGGACGCGGCAAGGCCTTCCTCAGCGAGATGAAGGAAAGATCGGCCGTGATCCAGTCGAGGGGTGGCAGGAGCGCGTCGGGAATCGTCCGGGCGTTCATGCCCTCGATCACGGTCACGCGCGGATCGGCGGCGAGACGGGGGTGCAGCTGGCCGTGCCCCACATCGAGGGCGAGGACCCGCTCCGCCCCGCGCGCCAGCAGCACCTCGGTGAAGCCGCCGGTCGAGGCGCCGAGATCTAGCGCCGTACCCTCCGGCACCAGGTCGAAGGTATCGAGCGCATGCGCAAGCTTGAGAGCGCCGCGGCCGACCCAGGCAGGTCCGGCGCGCGTCACCTCGAGACGCGCGGTCTGCCCGACCTCCTGCGCAGGCTTGCGCGCGGCGCATCCGTCGACCCGCACGCCCCCCTCGGCGACAAGTCGTGCCGCCTCCGCCCTGCTGGCGGCGAGCCCGCGGGCGACGAGGGCGCGGTCGAGCCTCATCCCCTGCCCGGCGGGAGCAGGGATGCCTCGGCGGCAAGAGCGTCCCGGCAGCGATGTCGAAAGATGCCCATGGGACGCGCGATAGCAGCCCGTGCCGCGCCTGTCATCGAACGGCGATTGCGGGACCGCGCTCGGTCTGCTCTGCCTGCGCTCATGGAACGCTCAGACGCATACCCGGACGGATCGGCGCCTCCGCCGACGGGCGGGAGGCTGGTGCTGGTTGTCGGGCCAAGCGGCGCGGGCAAGGACACGCTGCTCGATCGTGCCCGCGCATGTCTCGCGGGCCGGCCGGGCCTGCGCTTCGCGCGCCGCGCCATCACGCGCCCCGCGGATGCGGGCGGGGAGGCGCATGAAGCGCTGAGCGCGGCGGCCTTCGAGGCCCAGGCGGCGGCCGGCGGTTTCTTCGCCCATTGGCAGGCGCATGGTCTCGGCTACGGGCTGCCTGCGGAAATCGCCGACTGGCTGGCAGCGGGCGAGACGGTGGTCGCCAACGGCTCCCGTGCCGCAGCGCCCGCCATCGCGGCGCGGTGCGCTATACTGGAGATCGTGCATATCGATGCCTCGCCGGCAGTTATCGCCGCGCGTCTGTCCGCCCGCGGGCGGGAGACGGCCGGCGAGATCGCGGCACGCCGCGCGCGCGAAGTTCCCCCGCTCCCCGCCGACGTGCCGGTCCGACGCATCGTGAACGACGGCACGGCGGATGAAGGCGCGGCGAAGCTTGTTGCCGCGATCCTCGGCCTGCCTGCACGCAGTGCCCTATCGGCCGCCGAGCCCATGCCGCCCAACGGGGCTTGACCGCTGCCGCCAGCTCGGCCGTGCTGCATCCGAGCAAGGCGGGAGGACGGTGATGGCGCGCTACGACGTGCTGGTGACGGGCAACAACCTGAAGCTTGGCGACGATTTCCTTGGCATCTCGAGCGTCGTGCTGGTGGAGGCGCGGGGACGGCGGCTCCTCGTCGATGCGGGCGGACCGACGACACGGGGCAGCCTGAGAAAAGCGCTGGCGGCGCGCGGGCTCGACGGCTCCGAGATAGACGCGGTGATGCTCACGCATCTCCATTTCGACCATGTCTACAACATCGACCTCTTTCCCCGGGCGCGTCTTCTCGTGCCGGAAGCCGAGCTTGCCTATGCCGCCGCGCCCCATGCGGCGGACGATTTCGTGCCGGACTGGATCCTGCCGCGGCTCGAGGCCCGGGGCTACGAGACGCTGTTGGCAGGGCAGCTCGAGGCCGGGGTCGAGGCGATCGCGGCGCCGGGGCACACACCGGGGCTCCATGCGCTGCGTCTCGCGACCGATGCGGGGGCAGTGCTGCTGGCTTCCGACGCGATCAAGTATCCCAAGGAAATCATGGCCCGTGCGAGCGATCTCGAATTCGCAGCGCCCGGCACGGCGACGGCAACCATCGATCGGCTCCTCGAGTGGCCGGAGCGGATTGTGCCCGGCCATTTCCCGGAGCTTCACCGCAAGGGCGACGGCTGGAGCTGGGAGGGCGCGGCGGAGTTCCGGCTCCTGGTCCGCTAGGCCGCATCCGGCACGGCGCGGGCGGGAGGCGAATGCCGCGTCGGGACGGGGCCGCCACTTCCCACGCCCACCCCTCGTCTGTGACGGCCCCGTCCCTGCGGCCCGGCGCGCGCACGGTCACGCGGCCGGGTTTGACCGCAAGGGCGCAGCGGGGCTAGCTCGGCGACAGGACGGCTGGGCCGCGGGACGGACCGCAGGTGGCAGGAGCATCGCATGGGCTACCGCATCGGCGCCGATATCGGCGGCACCTTCACCGACATCGCACTGGTCGACGCCGACGGAGAGCGGCTCGAGATCGGCAAGCTGCCGACAACGCCCGAGGCGCCCGACGATGCCGTCATCGACGGGATCGGCGCCCTCCTCGCCCGCACCGGGATCCCCGCGGCCGAGATCGCCCATGTCGTCCACGGCACCACGCTCTTCACCAACGCGCTGATAGAGCGGAAGGGGGCTGTCACGGCGCTCATCACCACCCTCGGCTTTCGCGACGCGGTCGAGATCGGGCGCGAGCACCGCTACGACATGTACGACCTTGCCATGGAGCGCCCCGCCCCCATCGCGCCCCGCCGCCGGCGCCACGAAGTGCCCGAGCGCGTGCTGTCAGATGGGAGCGTTCTGACCCCCCTCGACGAGGACGCCGCCCGCCGGCTCGCCCGGCGCCTCGGCGAGGACGGGACCGAGGCTGTCGCCGTCTCTTTCCTCCACGCCTACGCCAACCCTGCGCACGAGGCGCGTATGGGCGCGATCCTCGCCGAAGAGGCGCCGGATCTCGCCGTCTCCCTCTCCCACGACGTGGCGCCCGAGATCCGCGAATACGACCGGACATCGACCGTGCTCGCGAACGTCTATGTCCGAGGTATCGCCGAGCGCTATCTCGGCCGGCTCGAGCGGCGGCTCCGCGAGGAAATCGGCATCGCCGGCCCGCTGCACGTGATGCAGTCGAATGGCGGCCTCGTCGATGCGGGGCTCGCGGCACGCCTGCCCGTGAGGCTCGTCGAGAGCGGTCCGGCGGCCGGCGCCCTCGCCGCGGCGCATTTCGCCGAAACCTCGGGGCGGCACGACCTCCTCAGCTTCGATATGGGCGGGACCACCGCGAAGGCCTGCGTCATCCGTGATCGCCGTCCGCTCATCGCCCCCGATTTCGAGGTGGATCGGCGCTATCGGTTCAAGAAGGGCTCCGGTCTGCCCGTCAAGACGCCGGTGATCGAGATGATCGAGATCGGCACCGGCGGCGGCTCCATCGCCAGCGTCGACCGGATGGGCCGGCTCGGCGTCGGCCCGGAAAGCGCTGGCGCGGTGCCCGGCCCCGCCTGCTATGGGAAGGGCGGCGCGAAGCCCACGGTGACCGACGCGGACCTGCTCCTCGGCTATCTCGATCCCACCTTCTTCGCGGGCGGCGAGATGATGCTCGATGCGGCTGCGGCCGCCAGCGCGCTCGAGGCCGGCGTAGGACGCGTTCTGGGGATCGACGCGCTTGGCGCTGCGGCGGCCGTCCACCGGATGGCAAACGAGGCGATGGCGGCCGCGGCCAGGCTCCATGCGCTCGAACGGGGCATGGACGCAGCACGCCTGCCGCTGTTTGCCTTCGGGGGCGCTGGACCTGTCCATGCCTGGGGCGTCGCCCGCATCCTCGGCAGCCCCGCGGTCGTCTATCCCTGGGGCGCGGGCGTGATGTCCGCCATCGGCTTTCTCGCCGCCCCGCTCAGCCTCGACTTCGTGCGCTCCCAGCCAAGCCGGCTCGACGGGCTCCACTGGGGGGCGGCGGACCGGCTCATGGCGGAGATGGCCGAGGAGGGTGCAGCCGCGCTCGCCTCGAGCCTCGGCGGGACGGCGCCCGTTCACGAGAGGGTGGCCGATATGCGCTACGCCCGCCAGGGCTACGAGATCCGCGTGCCCGTGCCGAGGGGTGATCTCGGTCCCGCAATGGCCGCACCGCTCGCGGACGCATTCGAGACGGCTTACGAGGCGCTCTATGGTCACAACGTCCCGAACGCGGCGATCGAGCTGGTGAGCTGGCGACTGCGCGTCTCTGGGCCCAAGCCCGCGCTGGCCCTCGCACCGCCCCCGGCCGCCGGGGCGCGCGCCTCGCTCAAGGGCGAGCGATCGGCTTGGGTGCCCGATCCCGCGGGTGGCTCCGGCGGGGCGATGCGGTCGCTACCGGTCCATGACCGCTATGCCCTCGCCCCCGGCGCGGTCGTCGACGGACCGGCCATCGTCGAGGAGCGCGAGTCGACGGTCGTGGTCGCGGGTCCTGCGCGGATCGAAGTCGACGCCGCCGGCAACCTCGTGGCAATGCCCGCCGGTTGAGCGCGACTGAGCCGCTCCCCGCCACGGGCACCGCCCTCCGAGCGCGCCGCGGGCCGGACGCCCGCCACGCGCGAAGCGGCAGACGCGGCGCCCCCGGCGGCAGCGAGCTCTCCCGCCGGCCCGCCAGGTTCACCATCGGACGCGGCACCTCGATGGACAGCGCCCGCGCGCCCCGCTAGCGAGGACGGGCGAGATCGGGAGGAGAGGCCATGGACCCCTTGACGCTGGACATCCTCTGGCAGCGCCTGATCGCGGCGGTGAACGAGCAGGCCGCCGCCCTCATGCGCGCCTCCTTCACCTCGATCGTGCGCGAGGCAGGCGATCTTTCGGCCGGCGTCTTCGATCGGCGGGGTCGCATGGTCGCCCAGGCCGTCACGGGCACGCCCGGGCACATCAACTCGATGGCCACGGGCATGACGCATTTCCTCGCGCGCTTCCCGGTCGAGACGCTCGCCGAGGGCGACATCCTGATGACCAACGACCCGTGGATGACGGCGAGCCAGCTCAACGACATCACCATCGCCACGCCCGTCTTCCGGGAGGGCCGCTGCATCGCCTTCTTCGCCTCCTGCTGTCACGCGCTCGATATCGGCGGACGCGGGCTCTCGGCCGACAGCCGGTCGGTGCATGAAGAGGGGCTCTATCTCCCGCTCATGAAGCTTGCCGAAGGCGGTCGCACGAACCAGGCGATCCTCGACATCATCGCCGCCAATAGCCGCACGCCTGAGGAAGTGCTCGGCGACATCCACTCCCAGATCGCCGGCAACGCCGTGGGCGCCCGGCAGCTCATGAGCTTTCTCGATGAGTTCGGGCTCGAGGATATCGAGGCGCTCTCGGACGAGATCATCGACCGCTCGGAGGCGGCGATGCGCGAGGCCGTCCGCGCATTGCCGGATGGCGACTATGCCTACGCGCTCGAGATCGACGGGTTTGAGGAGCCCTTGCGTCTCGCGCTCCGTATCGCGGTCGCGGGCGACGACATCACGCTCGACTTCGCCGGCAGCAGCGATCAGGTGCCCCTCGGCGTCAACGTTGCCCTCAACTACACGCGCGCCTACGCGACCTACGGCGTCAAATGCGCCATCAGCCCCGAGGTGCCCAATAACGAGGGCGCCTTCCGGCCCGTTCGCATCGTGGCGCCTGAGGGCTCGATCCTCAATGCCAGGCACCCGGCCGCCGTTGGCGGGCGCCACCTCGTCGGCCATTTCCTGCCTTCCGTCGTCATGGGCGCGCTGGCCGAGGCGCTGCCGGACGCGGTGGCGGCACCGGGCGCGGACGGGCTCTGGGACACGCATGTGGCAGGCGAAGATCGGGAGGGCCGACCCTTTTCGTACACCTGGTTCTCCTCAGGCGGCGTCGGCGCGATGGCGGGGCGCGACGGGCTCTCGGCCACGGCCTACCCCTCAGGCATCGCGGGCGTGCCGGTCGAGGTCATGGAGACGCTGGCGCCGATGATCGTGCACGAGCGCGGCCTCGTCCCCGGCTCGGGCGGTGACGGGCGGTTCCGGGGCGGGCTCGGCCAGTCGATGACCTTCGAAGTGCTGACGGACAAGCCCTTCCTCTTCTCCGGGCTCTACGAGCGTGTCCGAACCCCTGCCCCGGGCCTCGCCGGCGGTGCGCCCGGCGCGCCCGGCCGGCTGGAGGCAACGGGGCCGGACGGCGTACCAATGCCGCTTGAGCCCAAGATCACGCGGACGCTTCCGGCCGGCACGCGCATCCGCATGGTCCTGCCCGGCGGCGGCGGCCATGGCGATCCTTCGGCGCGCGATCCGGCCGCCCGCGAGGCGGACGCCGCCGATGGCTACGTCTGACGCAACCATCGGCCGGGAACACCGGAGGCCCTAGACCCGGTGTGGGACCTCCCGCTACGCCGAGAAGGTCCCGGGTCGGGCCCGGCACGCGTCGATCATCCTTCTCCCGCAACGCTCAACGACCGTTCGCCCAAGCCGTGCGATCGATATCGAGATCCGACCATTCGTCCGGGTTCAGCACCGGCTCGTCCGCGCCCATCGCGATCTGGCGGCGATAATCATTGAGAAGCCGCATGCCGACCGGAAAGAGCATCGTGAGCGCCACGAGATTGACGACCGCCAGCACGCCCATCATCGGATCGGAGAAGAAGAAGACCGCGGTCGCCCCCGGCGCCGTCGCCCCCAGGAACACCAGCAACACGATGAAGAGGCGCAGCACATGGAGCGACGCGGGATGCGTCGTCAGCGTCGTCAGCGCGTTTTCGCCCAAATAATAGTTGTAGATGATCGAGCTGAACGCGAAGAGCAGCACCGCGACGGTCAGGAAATACTGCGTCCATTCGCCCAGATGACCGACAAGCGACTGCTGCGTCAGGACCACACCGTTGATCTCGGCGTCGCCCGCCACGTAGATGTCGCCGAGAAGGATCATGAAGGCCGTGCAGGAGCAGATGATGATCGTGTCGATAAAGACCGAGAGCGACTGCACCACACCCTGGCTCACCGGATGCGGCACCCAGGCGACGGCCGCGACGTTGGGGGCGGAACCGAGCCCGGCTTCGTTGGAGAAGAGCCCGCGACGCAGGCCCTGCGCGATGGCGGCGCCCATGCCGCCCGAGACGGCCTCCTCCAGCCCGAAAGCATTGGCGACGATGTCGTAGAGCACGCCAGGCAGGCTCGGCAGGTTGATGAGGATGATGATCAGCGCCATGCCGATGTAGCCGATGGCCATGATCGGGATGATCACGTCTGCCACCTTGGCGATCCGCCGGATACCGCCATAGACGACGAGCCCGGTGACCGCGCCGAGAAAGAGCCCCGTCCAGAGCCGGTCGATCCCGAGGCTGTCCTCCGCCGCGCCCGCCACCGTGTTGCCCTGGAATGCGTTGAAGCCGAAGGCGAAGGCCGCGATTAGGCAGACCGCATAGACCACGGCGAGCCAGCGGAAGTCCTCGCCGAGGCCATGGATGATGTACCGCGCCGGTCCACCGCGATAGGTCCCGTCCGGCTGGGAACGTTTGAAGAGCTGGGCGAGCGAGCACTCGAAGAGCGAGGTCGCCATGCCGACGAGCGCGATGGCCCACATCCAGAAGACCGCGCCCGGCCCGCCGAGCGTGATCGCGACCGCGACGCCTGCAATGTTGCCGCCGCCGACGCGCCCACCGACCGAGACGAGCAGCGCCTCGCGCGAGGACACCTGGTCCTCATGCCCGATATCCTTGCCGGGAAAGAGCACGCGGAACATGCGCTTGAAGAACCGGATCTGCACGAAGCCCGAGACGAGCGTGAAGAGGATGCCGAGCACCACCAGGAAGGGGATCAGCGCCCATCCCCAGGTGACATCGCCCACCCATGAGAAGAAGCCCTCGATGAGTTCCATGCAGCCGTTCCTTCTTATTGTTGATGACTTTCCCGAAACTGGACATTTCGATCAGAACACAGGCGCTGTGCCCTGTCATCAACACCGCGTAATGTCCCGCGTCGGCGCCGCGCCGAAGGCTCTGCGATAGGCGCGGGCGAAGGCGCTGGCATCCTGCCAGCCGCAGCGCAGGGCGATCTCGGCCACCGGCATCGCCCCTTCGCGCACCAGCCGACGTGCCGTCTCGAGCCGCATGCGGCGGTAGACAGCATCGGGCCCCTGCCCGAAAGCCCGGCGGAAGCGCGCCTCGAGCGCGCGCTGTCCCACCCCGGCAGCGCGGGCGATGGCAGGGATGGGCAGCGGGTCCTGGATCGCACCCTCCATGGCCGCGATGGCCGCCGCCAGCACCCGGTCCGTCCGGTCGCCCGCCAGGCGCGGGGCGGCGGCGGGGCCGTGGAGGAAGTTGCGCGCCACCTCGAGCGCGAGCGCAGGGCCGTGGGCGCGCCCGAGGAGGTGGAGCACGAGATCGAACGCCGCCATGGCGCCGCCCGCGGTGATTACCGGCCCTTCCTCGACCCAGCGTGCAGTCCGTACGGCGACGGCCGGAAAGGCTTCCGCAAAGGCATCGCGCTCCGCATCGTGGATCGTCGCAGCGCGGCCATCCAGAAGCCCGGCCGCCGCGAAGAGCCAGGCGCCCGTGTCGAGACCGATCAGCCTCCAGTGCCGGCCCGCCGCCGCGCGCATGGCTCGGCAAAGCGCCGGCGTCGCCAGGGTGCGATAGCCGAAGGCCGGCATTGCCGCGAGTGCCGCACCCCCTGCGCTCCGCGAAAGCGCCGCCTCCGGCATCAAACGCAGCCCGCTGGAGGACGTGATCGCGCCGCCATCCGCGCTGACCAGCGTCCAGGCATAGGCCGCTCGTCCGAGCACGGTATTGGCTGCGCGCAGCGGCTCGACCGTGTTGGCGAGGCACTGGTTCGAGAAACCGTCCGCCAGAAACACGGTGATGCGAACCGGCGCGCCCGCGCGGTCTTTGAACCAATGCTGCATGGTCATGAGCAAAAACTGCACGGCAGTTCGCGTCAACGGCGCTAGGGTGCGAAGGAAGAACCCAGGAGGATGCTCATGCCGCTTGCCATGAACCGCGAGGTCTTCATCACCTGCGCCCTTACGGGCAGCGGCGGCACGCAGGATCGCAGCCCCCATGTGCCCCGAAGCCCGGCCCAGATCGCGGAGGCCGCCATCGAGGCCGCGAAGGCCGGCGCGGCGGTGGTGCATGCCCATGTGCGCGATCCGGAGAGCGGGGCGCCCGCGCGCGACCTCGCGCTCTATCGCGAGGTGACGGACCGGATCCGCGAGGCCGGGACCGATGTCGTCCTCAACCTCACGGCGGGCATGGGCGGCGATCTCGTCTTCGGTCCGCCCTCCGATCCCCTCCCGCTCCGCGACGGCACCGACATGATCGGGGCGGAGGCACGCGTCGCGCATATCGCCGAATGCCGTCCCGAGATCTGCACGCTCGATTGCGGGACGATGAACTTCGCCGAGGCCGACTATGTGATGACGAACACCCCCGGCATGCTGCGGGCCATGGGCTCGGCCATGACGTCGCTCGGTGTGAAGCCCGAGATCGAGGCGTTCGACACCGGGCATCTCTGGCTCGCCAAACGGCTGGTGGAGGAAGGCGTGCTGGAGGGCCCTGCGCTGGTACAGCTCTGCCTGGGCGTGCCATGGGGCGCGCCGGACGATCTCAACACGCTGATGGCGATGGTCAACAACGTCCCGGCGGACTGGCACTGGTCCGCCTTCGCCCTCGGCCGCCACCAGATGCCCTATGTGGCCGCGGCGGTGCTCGCGGGCGGGAACGTGCGCGTGGGGCTCGAGGACAACCTCTTCCTCGACAGGGGCGTGCTCGCCACCAACGCCCAGCTCGTCGACCGTGCCGTAGGCATCATCGAGCGCCTCGGCGCCCGCGTCATCGGTCCAGCCGACGTCCGCACCCGCCTCGGCCTCACCAAGCGCGCGCCGGTCACCGCGTGAGCCTGAAGGGCGCGCGCGTCGTCGTTACGGGCGGTGCTGCCGGCATCGGGCTCGCGATGGCGCGCGCCTCTCGCGACGCAGGGGCGCATGTGGCGGTCTGCGATGCGGATGGCGCCGCGATGAGCGCCGTCGACGGCGAAGGCGGCGTCATTGCCCGCGTGGCCGACGTCACTGACGAGGCCGCCATGACGGGCTTCTTCGACGCGGTGGCAATCGCGCTCGGCGGCATAGACGTCATGTGCGCCAATGCCGGGACGGGCGGGCCTGCGGGACCGATCGAGACCCTGGGGCTCGCGGATTGGCGCGCCTGTCTCTCGGCAAACCTCGATGGCGCCTTCCTCGCCTGCCGCTGGGCCGCGGCGCGCATGAAGGCGCAGCGCTCGGGGCTCATCCTGCTCACCAGCAGTACCGCGGGCCAGCACGGCTATCCGGGCCGCTCACCCTATGCGACGGCGAAATGGGGCGTCATCGGGCTAATGAAGACGCTCGCGATGGAACTCGGACCGCATGGCGTGCGCGTGAACGCGCTCTGCCCCGGCGCGGTCGAGGGCCCGCGCATGGACAGGGTGATCGCCATGGAGGCCGCGGCGAAGGGCCTCTCCGAAGCGCAGACGCGGGCGCTCTACGTCCGCGGCGTGTCGCTCCGCTCCTGGGTGACGGCGGAGGACGTTGCGGCGACGGCGCTCTGGCTCGCCTCGCCCGCAGCCGCGCGTATCTCGGGCCAGGCGATCGCCATCGACGGGCACACGGAAACGCTGGCGCCCTGAGCGCCTCGCGAAAGGAGAGCGGCATGAAGGCGGCGATCATCGGCGGCGGCGTCATCGGCGGCGGCTGGGCCGCGCGGTTCCTGCTCAATGGCTGGGACGTGGCGGTGGCGGACCCGGACCCGGAGACGGAGCGCAAGATCGGGGAGGTGCTGGCCGGCGCCCGCCATGCGCTGCCGATGCTCTATGACCGCGCCCTGCCCGCCGAGGGGCGCCTCGGCTTCGCCGGAAGCATCGCGGAGGCTGTCGAGGGCGCGGACTGGGTGCAGGAGAGCGTGCCCGAGCGGCTCGATCTCAAGCACCGCGTGATCGCGGAGATCGAGGCGGCGGCCGGGGACGCCACGCCCATCGGCTCCTCCACCTCCGGCTTCAAGCCCACGCAGCTTCGGGAGAATGCCGCGCATCCCGGCCGGATCTTCGTCGCCCATCCCTTCAACCCGGTCTATCTCCTGCCGCTCGTCGAGGTGGTGCCGGGCCCAGGAGCCGACGCCGCGGTGATCGATGCGGCGGAGGCCATGCTCCGCAGCCTTGGCATGGCGCCGCTCCGCGTCCGCGCGGAGATCGACGCGCATATCGCCGACCGGTTCCTTGAGGCGGTGTGGCGCGAGGCGCTGTGGCTGGTGAAGGACGGGGTGGCCACGACCGAGGAGATCGACGACGCCATCCGCCTCGGCTTTGGCCTCCGCTGGGCGCAGATGGGTCTTTTCGAGACCTATCGCGTGGCGGGCGGCGAGGCGGGGATGAGGCATTTCATCGCCCAGTTCGGCCCCGCGCTGCAATGGCCCTGGACGAAGCTCATGGACGTCCCGGAGCTGACGGACGATCTTGCCGATACGATCGCCACGCAGTCGGACGCGCAGTCGGGCCACCTGTCGATCCGGGAGCTGGAGCGCCTGCGGGACGACAACCTCGTCGCGATCCTGCGCGCGCTGAGGGCCCGCGGGAGCGCCGCGGGCCGCATCATCGCCGCGCATGAGGCGTCTCTACCCCAGCCGGGCATGGCAGAGGGTGCAGATGACGGCGCGATGGAGACGATAAGGCGCACGGTGCCCATCGACTGGACCGATGTGAACGGCCACATGAACGAGAGCCGGTATGGCCAGGTCTTCTCGGACGCCTCGGAGGTCGTGATGGCCGCGGTCGGCGCCGATGCGGCCTATGTCGAGGCAGGCCTCAGCTACTTCACCGTGGATGTGCGCATCCGGTTCCTTGCGGAGCTTTTGGCCGGCGAGACGATCCGGGTGACGAGCCAGGTGCTGGAGGGTGGGGGCAAGAAGCTCCGCCTCTTCCATCGCGTCTTCAAGGCGGACGGGACGGAAGCGGCGACAGGCGAGCAGCTCCTTCTCCATGTGAGCCTCGAGACGCGGCGGACTTGCCCGCCCGGTGACGAGGTTGCGCGCCGGGTGGACGCGCTCGTCGCCGCCCATGCCCGGCTCCCTCGCCCGGAGCGGGCCGTCCTCCTCCCCTGATGCCCGGCCCGGGCCGGGTGGGACGATGCGGCAAGGCCTCGGATCGAGATGGAGGAACGGAAGGGGTGTCGAGCCGCGGTGTGCCGGGCCGTGTCATCGAAATCCAAACCGCAGGTCCGAGGCGCTTCGCCGACCCTTGCCCGTCGCGCTGCGGAGGGCGATGACGGCGGTGGCGCGCAGTCTCAACGTCTCGGCAAGCCCGGCGTCGACGGTTTGCAGGAAAGTGGAGCGATGACAGCGGGGAGGAGCGAGACGGACACGACGAGAGGCGAAGCGCGCCGGGTGCTCGTCCTCGGTGCAACCGGCTCCATCGGCCAGGCCGCCACCGCAGCGCTCGTCGCCCGGGGCCATCGGGTCGTCTGCCTCGTGCGGCCGCGCGCGGGCCCCGGCGGACGGCACGATCCGGCGGCCATCGCCCGCCTGCTCCCGGGTGCCGAGCTGCGCTTCGGCGAGGCGACCGACCCCGGATCGCTCACGCAAGACGGCCTTGCGGGGGAGCGCTTCGACGCCCTCGTCTCCTGCCTCGCCTCGCGGAGCGGCGCACCGACCGACGCCTGGGCAGTGGACCATGACGCCCATCTCGCGGCGCTCGATGCCGCCCGCACAGCCGGGGTTGGCCATATGGTGCTGCTCTCGGCGATCTGCGTGCAGAAGCCGCAGCTCGCCTTCCAGCACGCCAAGCGCGCCTTCGAGGAGGCGCTCATCGCCTCAGGCCTCACCTACTCGATCGTGCGCCCCACGGCCTATTTCAAATCGCTCTCCGGCCAGGTCGAGCGGGTACAGCGCGGCAAGCCGTTCCTCGTCTTCGGCGATGGTCGGCTGACGGCCTGCAAGCCGATCTCCGACGCCGATCTCGGGGATTTCATCGCCGGCTGCCTCGACCGGGCCGAGCGGCAGAACCGGATCCTGCCCATAGGGGGGCCGGGCCCTGCGATCACCCCGATCGATCAGGCGCAGATGCTCTTCCGCCTCCTCGGCCGCAAACCACGCATCCGCCATGTACCCGTTGGCCTTCTGGACGCCATCGTGACCACGCTCTCCATGCTCGGCCGCCTCTCGCCACGCCTCGCCGCGAAGGCCGAGCTTGCGCGGATCGGGCGATACTATGCCACTGAATCGATGCTGGCGCTCGATCCCGCCACCGGGCGATACAGCGCCGAGGCCACGCCAGAATGGGGAACAGAGACACTCGAAGCCTATCAGGCCGCGCTCCTGCGCGGAGAGAAGACGCTCGAGCGCGGCGACCACGCGGTGTTCTGAACCGGCCCGGAACGGCACGGCTGCACCGATCGTTGCGAGCAAACCTGGGGCGTCATACCGTTGCGCCGCTCGCGAAGCCGTCGGGTGCGCGCGTACCGTGCCCAAGACCTCTGTCCCGGCGCAGTTCAACCGTCAGGCCGCCGGGCCTACTGCGCCTTTCACAAGTGGGGTTGGCAGCGGGAGGGCGCCTGCGGCAACCGCGTGCCAGTATCGCGCATGTCGGTGAGCGAACGCCGAGACGCGGGAGAGGCGGTGGACTGGTCTGCCGGTGATGCGGACATGACGCCCATTCCCACGCTGCTGGCCCCGCCTCGGCGCCGTCAGTCCGAGCGGTGTCGCTTGCGGCAGTAAAGTTCAAGACGGTGCGAGACGACCTCGTAGCCGTGTCGCCGGGCGATCTCCTTTTGCAGACGTTCGATCTCGGGGCTCGTGAATTCGATCACCTCGCGGCTGTCGAGGTCGATGATGTGGTCGTGATGCGGCGCGTCCGCCGTCTCGAACCTTGCCGGCGCACCCTCAAAGGCGTGGCGCTGCACCACACCCTTCGTCTCCAGCACCGAGAGCGTGCGGTAGACGGTGGCCAGCGAAACCGTATCGTCCGCCTCCTGCGCCCGGCGATGGAGCTCGTTCGCGTCCGGATGATCGGCGGCCTCCGACAGGACCTGAAGGATCGCCCGGCGCTGGCGGGTCAGGCGCACCCCTTCCGAGCGCAACGCCTCCTCCATCGCGCTGGCCTCACCGTCTTCTTCCTCATTATCCGTCATATGCGAAAGCTAGCCAGTTGCGACGCATTTGCAAGAGCGCCACCTCTCGATGGGTCACGGGCCACGACGCAAAGGCCGGAGATCACGCCCGACACTGCGACAACCGTGCCCGACCCGGCCCTTGACTTGTCGGCAACCACAGCCACATCCTCAGATGCAGTTGCGAATGAGTTGCAATACAAACCCTCAAAGAGGCACCGTGACGTGCCGAGCGATCAGGCCGGAGACGACCGTGACGACACGCAGGACCTTTCTTGCCGCCAGCCTGGCGAGCGGACTAGCCGCCACCCTTCCCCAGCGCCTTGCCGCTGCCGATCCGCTAAGCGTGGTCGCCACGACCGGCATGATCGCAGACGCTGCGCGCCGGATCGGCGGCGATCTGGTCACCGTCTCGGCGCTCATGGGCCCCGGTGTCGATCCGCACGCCTTTCGGCAGACGCGCTCGGACGTACTGGCGATGACGCGCGCCGATCTCGTCCTCTGGCACGGCCTCTATCTCGAGGCGCAGATGGAGGACTTCCTGATCGAGCTCGGCAAGCGACGCAGCGTTGTCGCCGTCGCGGAAGGACTGCCGCGGGACCGGCTGATCGGGCATGACGACTATGCCGACAGGCGCGATCCCCACGTGTGGATGGACCCGGCGCTCTGGGCACTCGTTCTCGAGCGGATCCGTGCAGCGCTGACAGAGACGGCGCCCGAGCATGCAGATGCCTTCGCGGATGCCGCTGCCGGCTATACTCAAGAGGTGCTCGCGCTCCTCGACTATACTCGGGAGACGCTCGCCACGGTGCCGAAGGCGAAGCGCGTGCTCCTCACCGCGCACGATGCCTTCAACTATTTCGGCACGGCCTATGGCTTCGATGTCGTCGGCATCCAGGGCATCTCGACCGAGAGCGAAGCCGGCCTCGCCCGGATTGAAGAGCTCGTGGGCCTCCTGGTCGAACGCGACATCCGCGCCGTCTTCGTCGAGAGTTCCGTCTCCGACCGCAACGTCCGCGCGCTCATCGAAGGGGCGGCGGCCCGCGGTCACGAGGTCGCGATCGGCGGCGAGCTCTTCTCCGACGCCATGGGCGCTGCCGGAACCTACGAAGGCACCTATATCGGCATGATCGACCACAACGCCACCACCATCGCCCGCGCTCTCGGCGGCCGCGCTCCCGAGCGCGGCATGGCCGGGCGATTGTCGCTTTGAACCCGCGGCACCCGCGAAGGAGACCCATGACCCCCGCCCAGATCGCCCTCGCCGCCAGGGACGGCAACCGGATCGGCCCTGCGGGCACCGGCGCAGACGCTCCGGCGACCGCCGTTGCTGCGAGCCCACTCGCAATCCGCGGACTGACCGCGTCCTATGGCGACAAGCCGGCGGTCTTCTCGGTGGACGCAACCTTCCCGCCGGCGGCGATGAGCGCCATCGTCGGCCCCAACGGTGCCGGCAAATCGACGCTCCTCAAGGCCGCCCTCGGCATCGTGGCGCGCACTTCCGGAACGGTTACGGTCTTTGGCCGGCCGCTCGAGGATGCCCGCGCGCGCATCGCCTATGTGCCCCAGCGCGCCAGCGTCGATTGGGATTTCCCGACCCGCGTGATCGATGTCGTGATGATGGGCCTCTACCGCGAGCTCGGCCTCCTCGGCCGGCGCACTGCGCGCCACCGCGCGCATGCCACCGACTGCCTCGCCCGCGTCGGCATGGCGGATTTCGCGGCGCGCCAGATTGGCCAGCTCTCGGGCGGGCAGCAGCAGCGCGTCTTCCTCGCCCGCGCGCTCGCGCAGGGGGCCGAACTGTACCTTCTCGACGAACCCTTCGCGGGCGTTGACGCCGCGACGGAGCGCGCGATCATCGCCGTGCTCAAGGAGCTGCGCGCCGAGGGCCGCGCCGTCGTCGCCGTGCATCACGATCTCTCGACGCTGGCTGACTATTTCGACCATGCGCTCTTCGTGAATGTCCGCCCCGTGGCCGAGGGGCCGGTGGCGGAGACGCTGACCGAGGATGTGTTGCAGGCGACCTATGGCGGCCGCCTCGCCACTGCGCATATCGACCAGCTCACCCTCGCGCGCGGCTGAGGCGGGAGGCGATGGAGACCTTTCTTGCGGCGCTGACGCTCCAGGCAGGCTACAATGCCGCCCTCGTCGCTATCGGGTCCGCGCTGCTGGGGCTCGCCGCAGGGACGGGTGGGACCTTCCTCTTTCTGCGCAAGCGCGCCCTCGTCTCCGACGCGGTGGCGCATGCGACGCTGCCCGGCATCTGCCTCGCCTTCATCG
This sequence comes from Pseudomonadota bacterium, assembly GCA_039030915.1. Lineage (GTDB taxonomy): Bacteria > Pseudomonadota > Alphaproteobacteria > Rhodobacterales > Rhodobacteraceae > Thermohalobaculum. The sequence goes on from JBCCDG010000003.1 coordinate 16,383, forward strand.
CCATGACCGCCCTCGGGGGGGACGGGCGGAGCCTGCCGGGCCTCCTCGCAGGATCCGCCGTCACGGCCGTGCTCGGGCTCTTCGCCGTGCAGTGGATCGTCGGCCGCACGCGGCTGGCGGAGGATACGGCCATCGGCGCCGTCCTCTCCGTCTTCTTCGGCGTCGGCGTCGTGCTCCTGACCGTGATCCAGAACCTCGACGCAGGCCGGCAGGCGGGGCTCGAAGGCTTCCTGCTGGGTGCTACGGCCGGCATGCTCTTCGAAGACGCGGTGATCGTAGCCACAGGCGGCGCGCTCGTCGCGGGCCTTGCCCTCCTCCTCCACCGCCCAATGATCATCGTGGCGTTCGACGCAGACTATGCGGCAGCAAGCGGCATCAACGTCCGGCACATGGACCTCGCGATGATGGGCCTCGTCACGGCGGTGACGGTCGTGGGCCTCAAGATCGTCGGCCTGGTCCTCGTCGTCGCCCTCCTCATCATCCCGCCCGTCACCGCGCGGTTCTGGACGGAGCGGGCGAGCATGGTGGCCCCTATCGCGGGCGCGATCGGCGGGCTCTCGGGCTATCTGGGTGCCGCGCTTTCGGCCTCCGCGCCGGCGCTGCCAACGGGACCGGTCATCGTGCTGGTGGCGACCGCGCTCTTCCTCGCCTCGCTCTTTCTCGCACCCGCGCGCGGCGTCCTCTCCCGCCTCGTCGCGCATCGCCGCTTCGAGGCGCGGGTCCATCGACGCCAAGGGCTCCTCTCCCTTTCCCGCGCCGAGCCGATCCATGACCGCTTCACGCTCGCCGTCCTCCGCCGCGAGGGTCTGATCCGTCCCGATGGCGAGCCGACCGAGCGGGGCCGCGAGGAAGCCGGACGCGCCCGGCATGACGAGCAGCGCTGGGAGGTCATCCGCCGCCAGCACCAGCACACCGCGCAGTCCGAGCGCTATGACGGGCTCACGCCCATCGACGAGGTGCTCACACCCGACGAAATCGCGGCCATCGACACGGAGCTTCGCGGCGCGCCGTTGGCAGGGGGCGCCTGATGGGCTCGGAATTCGTCGCCCTCTCGCTCGTCCCGATGCTGATCGGAGTGCTAGCCGCCATCGCCTGCGCGCTGCCAGGCAACTTCCTTATCCTGCGCCGTCAGGCGCTGATTGGGGACGCGATCAGCCACGTCGTCCTGCCAGGCATCGTCGTGGCCTTCCTGGTCACCGGGACTGTCACGAGCGGGCCCATGCTGCTTGGTGCGGCCGGCACCGCCGTGCTGGCCGTCGTGCTCATCGAGGCGGTGAAGCGTCTCGGCCGCATTGAGCCGGGGGCCGCCATGGGCGTGGTCTTCACGGCGCTCTTCGCGGCCGGTGTCCTCCTCCTCGAGCAGAGCGACACGTCGGGCGTGCATCTCGACGTCGAGCATGCGCTCATGGGCAATCTCGAGAGCCTCATATGGTTCGACGCGACTGGCTGGAGCTCGCTCCTCGATCCCGCCGCCCTGGCCACGCTGCCGCACGAGTTCTGGCGCATGGCGCTCGCCTGTCTCGGCATAGCTGTCCTGACGGTCGTCTTCTGGCGGCCGCTCGCGATCAGCACCTTCGACGAAGGCTTCGCCGCAAGCGTCGGTATTCCGGCGAGAACCGTGGGCCTCGGCCTCGTCATCACCGCCGCGATCGCCGCTGTCGCAGCCTTCGATGCCGTGGGCTCGATCATCGTGATCGCCATGTTCATCTGCCCCCCGGCCACCGCACGACTGATGACGAACCGGCTCGGCCATCAGGTGCTCTGGAGCGTCGCCATCGCAGCCTTCTCCGCCGTGCTCGGTTATGTGGCCGCAGGCTACGGGCCGCTCTGGCTCGGCAGTGCGCATTCGGTGAGCGCTGCGGGCATGATCGCCACCGTCTCGGGCCTCCTGCTCGCCGTGGCCTGCCTCGCGGCACCCCACCGTGGCCGCGTCGGGGAGGGTCCGGCAAGCGGCTGAGCCGCAGGGGCGCCGTTGACTGTGGCGCTGGCAGCTGGCGGGCCGATGCGCCATATGGGGCAGAGAGACAGGTGAAGGCGACGCACAGGATGCAGGAGGATCAGATGCCGCTCGATGAGGCCCGCCGCCTCTCGGTCGCACCGATGATGGAGTGGACGGACCGGCACTGCCGCTACTTCCATCGCCGCTTCTCCGCGCGCGCGCTGCTCTATACCGAGATGATCAATGCCGCGGGGTTGGTGAAGGGCGAGGCGGACTGGCTGCTCGACCATGACCCCGCCGAGCACCCCCTGGCGCTTCAGCTCGGCGGCAGCGAGCCCGAGATGCTGGCGCGCGCGGTGGAGCGGGCGGCCGGACGCGGCTTCGCCGAGGTCAACCTCAATGTCGGCTGCCCATCCGATCGCGTGCAGTCCGGCCGTTTCGGCGCCTGCCTCATGCGCGAGCCCGCAGTGGTGGCCGAGTGCCTGACCGCGATGATCGCGGCGGCGGGGCCGGGCGGACCGGAGATCACCGTGAAGTGCCGGATCGGCGTCGATGAGCAGGACCCGGCCGTCGCGCTCCCGGACTTCCTCGACCACGTGGCCAGCGCCGGTGTCCGCCACGTGATCGTCCATGCGCGGAAGGCCTGGCTCGCGGGCCTCAGCCCCAAGGAGAACCGGAGCGTCCCGCCGCTCGATTATCCGCTCGTCGGTCGCCTCGCCGCGGAGCGGCCGGGCCTCGCAGTCTCGCTCAACGGCGGCATCGGCAGCCTCGATGAGGCGCGGGCGCTGTGGGTAAACTGGCCGGCGCTTTCTGGCGTGATGATCGGGCGGGCGGCCTACCACGATCCGGCGGGCATCCTCGGCGGCGCGGACGCCTTTATCGCCGGCGAGGTGGCGACAGGGGACGACCGTGTGGGCCCCGAGGCCGCGGTTCGCGCAATGCTCCCCTATATTGAGGCGCATCTCGCGGCAGGCGGGCGCCTCAATCAGGTGACGCGCCACATGCTGGGGGCCTTTGCGGGCCGGCCCGGCGCCCGCGCCTGGCGCCGGATCCTGAGCGAGGGGGCCGTGCGCGACGGGGCCGATACGCGTGTCGTCGAGCAGGCCCTGACAGCGGTCACGCGCGATCGGAACGCCGCGAGCGCCGCTGCATGAGCGCGCTTCGCGGCGGAGCCGCGCCCGTACCGGCCGCACGCGCAGGCGGGATCGATACCGCCGTGGGGGACGACCTCGAAGCCGCGAGGGACGCGCTACTGAGCCGCGGGTGGTGCCGTTTCGGCCATGATCCCGCACTCGCCGCCTGGGTCGAGGCGGTCCTGCCCCATGCCTGCGCCGTCGCCACCGATCCGGCCGCGCGCGCGGCATGGCTGCGCTCGGGCGGCACCTGGTTCGCGGGGGTCAACATCCTGCCGAACGGGCCGGACGGATCGGTGGCGGGCGCGGGCTCCCTGCCCTCCGTTCCGCCACTGGCCGGGCGCGCGATGCGGTTCCTGCGCCACACCATGGGCCATGGCGCCCTGCCGCTCGACACCGCACAGCTCTCGATCTGCTACCCGGGCTATCCCGCGGCGCCCCAGCCCGATGAAAGCCCAGCCGCCTTTCGATACCGCCGCACGCGCGACGCGGCGCATGTGGACGGGCTCGAGCGGGATGCGGAGCGTCGCCGGCGGCTCGGCGAGGCGCATGCCTTCATCCTCGGCATCCCGCTGGTCGAGACGCAGCCAGATGCGGCGCCCTTCTCGATCTGGGAGGGCAGCCACACGCTCATGCGCGACGCCTTCCATGCCCGGCTCGCGGACGTTCGTGTCGAGGCTTGGGCGGCGGAGGATGTGACCGACGCCTATATCGATGCCCGCCGCCGCGTCTTCGAGACCTGTACTCGCGTCACGCTGACGGCCGCCCCGGGCGAGGCCTATGTCGCGCATCGCTTGAGCCTCCATGGCGTGGCGCCATGGCCGGGCCCTACGGGAGTAGATGCCTGGCGGCCCGTGATCTACTTTCGCCCCGAGCTTCCCCGGCGGGGATCCGATGGCAGTCCCGACTTCGCCGCGTGGCTGGCGCTGCCCTAGGCTCCCGCCCGAAAATCGATGAAAACAGGACAACACGCCCCGGCGCTAGCGCGAGGCGTCGAGAACGCAGGCCGTGACAGACTTCCGACGATACGCGGCAGGAGAACGGTCAGTCCGCCGCGGCGTTCTCGACCAGGCGCGTATTGCTCGCGCCCTGGCGGAGGAAGAGCTTCTTGCCCTGGAAGCTCGTCTCGGAGAGCTGATCGAGGAAGCTCATGCCGAGCAGGCCCACCTGCAGGCGCCCCGGCTGCGCCACCGCCGCGGGCACGTCGCTCACAATGATGCCACCGACGCGGATCTCCCGGATGATGATCGGCGCGACGGTCGACTTCCCGTTCGCGGTCATCACCGGCATGTCGAAATCCAGCGCCGTCGGATCGATGCCGATGGTCGAGACCTGCTCATAGGGCAGCACAACCATGGTCGCGCCGGTATCGACCATCAGGGTCATGGAACGCCCGTTCACCTCGGTCGTCGCCCGATAGTGACCGTCCCAGGCGCGCTCGAGCGTCTCCTCGGCTCCGGCGTTCGAAAGCGCCACCGAATGCAGCACATCGCCGCGAATCTCGGCCAGCTCCGCCTTCAGATCGTCCCGGTCCAGCCAGCATGCACCGATGGCCACAAGAACGCCCGACCAGACGGCCGCATTGTGCGCAAGCCGCCACTGGCCGCGGAACACGATCTGACCGAGCGCGACGAGCAGCAGCCCGACCGCGAAGATGCCGAGATAGAGAAGCTGAACCGTAGCCTCGGCTTCCACCGACGGCCCATCGATTGCGGGATCCGTCAGGATGAAGGCAGCGGCGATCACGAGTATCGCGAGAAGTGGCCAATGCACCATGTGATCCGCCTAGTTGCCTCAACCTCAAAACCTACGCGGCACTTTTCCGTAGCAGGCAGCACCGTCTGATGGACGTGAGCCTACCACGCCGCGTCGGACGTTCATATGCTTGATCGGAATGATGGCATCCTCAAGGCGCGGCAAAGGCCCCGCGGCGGAACTCACGAACAATTCACGCAGAAATGCGTCAGTTCGGGACGGACCTAAACGTCACCCGGACTGCCGCCGAGCCATCCGCCTAGACTTCGCCGGCGGCGTCCGCGCGAACCCCCGTCGGACCGCGCCGCTCATCGGTGCGGCGGCGGCCGCCGCGCCGGGTCGAGGGCCCCGCCTGGCGGCCGGAAAGCTCGGCCATGACAGCGCGCCGGTCCTCGGGGGTCATGCGGGTCCAGCGAGCGATCTCATCTCCCGTCCGAGCGCATCCCACACAGAGTCGCGTCTCCGGATGCAGCATGCAGATCTTGACGCAGGGGCTCTCGATCGCCTCGCGCCGCCAGACCTCACCATTGCCGTCGCTCATCGGCCGCCGTCTCCCCGATCGTCCGCCCGGTCACCCGGATCGGCTCAGTCCTCGCTACGCCGCGCAATCACGGCTAACCGGTCGAGCGCGCCCTGCAGAATATAGGCCGCGGCCAGCTTGTCGATGACCTCGGCGCGACGCTTTCGGGAGGAATCCGCCTCGAGAAGCGCCCGCTCCGCCGCCACCGTGCTCAGCCGCTCGTCCCAGAAGGCCACGGGGCCGATCCCGAGGCCTGCGAGGTTGCGTGCAAAGGCTCGGGTCGACTGGGCGCGCGGCCCCTCGCTGCCATCCATGTTGCGCGGCAGGCCGAGGACGATGCCGACGACATCGCGCGCCGCCATATGCGCGGCCAACGCCTCCGCATCCTGAGTGAACTTGCGGCGCTTCAGCGTCTCGAGCCCCGTCGCCGTCATGCGGAGCGCGTCCGATACCGCGATGCCGATGGTCTTGGTGCCGAGATCGAGGCCGAGGAGTGCGCCGCGCGTGCCCGCAAAGGCCGCGACATCCTCATGGACCGCCGGCAGCCCGGCCGCGCTCACTCCTCGATCACCCCGAGGACGAGCGCACGCTCGCGCACGAAGCCCGCCTCCGCGCCGCTAAGCGCAGCCTGGCTGGCATCATAGGCACGGCGCGCATCCTCCATCTGGCCGAGGGCGGCGTAGGACTGTACGAGCCGGGCCCAATCGTCCGGGCCCCCGCCCTCCTCCATCAACCGCTCCTCCAGCCCGGCAATGCGGCTCGCCATGAAGGCCATGCGCTCCTCTGGGCTCATGCCCTGCACGGCAGCGACAGCGCCCGGATCCAGCCCGGCCATACCGTTCTCCGGCGGCAGAAGCGCGGGGTCGATTCCTTCCGGAGCCGGCCCAACACCGGGTGCGCCCGCGGCCCGCGCCTCGGCCAGAACCTCCCGCAGGAAGGGCAACCAGGGCGCATCGGGCGGCGCCTCCCGCTCCAGCCGCGACCAAAGGCCGAACGCCTGCTCTTGCCGGCCCGACTGCATCAGCGCCAGGCCCGCATAGTATCGCGCCACCGGCAGCGTCGCATTCCGTTCGAGCGCCTTTGCGATGCTGTCCTCGGCGCGGGGGGAAACGTATCCGCCTGCAGCAAGGATCATGGCCTCCGCCTTGGCCGCGTAGAGATCGGCGGGCGCGCCCTCCCCCTGGAGCGCGATGAGCCGCTCGAGCACGGGCCATGCCTCGGAAAAACGGCGCTGATTCATGAGCGCGTTCGCGAGGAGGCGATTGCCGTGGATATCGCCCGGTCGCTCCGCCACCACCGCTTCGAGCCGCCTGACGAGCTCGGTATACTCTGCGTCCGCGTCCGGCCGGCGCGGCCCGTCGGTGCTCTGCGCCAGCGCCGCGGCCTCCGCCTCCTCCTGCGTGGGCCTGAGCGCCCGCGCCTCCGCATCCAGATCCCGCGCTTCGAGCGGGCGATCCCTGGCACCCGGCTCGCCGACAGCGATGTAGAGGCCCGCGGCCAGGAGTGGCGTGGCGACCGCCGCGCCGAGCGCGAGCTTGCGGCTGAGCGCGCCGGGCGCCCGGCCCGCCTCCACGCCGCCCACGGCTTCCGCCCGCTTCGTGGCGGCGATCAGGCGGCGCGCGATCTCGGCCCGTGCCCCGTCAGCCTCGACCGGCGTGATCACACCCCTTTCGAGGTCGCGCTCGAGCTCGGCGAGCTGATCGCGGTAGAGCGCCGCATCGGCGGCATCCCGCGCCTCGGCGGGCGCTGCGCGACCCTCGAGGATGGGGCGCAGCACGACGAGCAGCGTGAGGGAGGCCACGAGGCCTGCGACGAGGAAGAACCACAGCATACCCTGCGAGATACTGACCGCGTCGCCGTGCCGCAATGGCTGCGGGCAACCTCTTGCCACCATGTCGCGCGCGAACGGGGAAGCGGCGCAATCCTGCCGCCCGCCGCCGGGCTGTGGCGCTATGCGCTCCCGTGATACACTTCGACGCCGCCACTGCTTCTGGAGACCGACGATGAGACAGTACTCCGCCTTCGCCGTCGCCCGTGAAGCTGCGCGCTATCATCAGGGCTGGGAGCGGGCATGGCCGGATCCCGAGCCGAAGCGTCACTATGACGTGATCATTGTCGGTGCAGGCGGGCACGGCCTCGCGACCGCCTACTACCTCGCCAAGGAGCACGGCATCCGCAATGTCGGCGTGCTGGAGAAGGGGTGGCTCGGCGGCGGAAACACCGGGCGCAACACCACGATCATCCGGTCGAACTACCTTCAGCCGCCCTCTGCCAAGATCTACGAGCTCTCGCGCAGCCTCTATGAGGATCTCAGCCAGGAGCTGAATTTCAACCTGATGTTCAGCCCCCGCGGCGTGCTGATGCTGGCGCAGACCGAGCATGAGCTGCGCGCCTGGAAGCGGACGGAGCATGCCAACCGCCTCGCAGGCATCGCCAGCGAATGGGTGAGCCCGAACCGCGTCAAGGAACTGGCACCGATCATCAATATCGACGGGCCGCGCTATCCCGTGCTCGGCGGGCTCTTCCAGCCCCGCGGCGGCACGGCGCGGCACGACGCGGTTGCCTGGGGCTACGCGCGCGCCGCCTCCGCCCTTGGCGTCGACATCCTCCAGAAGACCGAGGTCCAGGGCGTCGACGTCTCGAACGGCAAGGTCATGGGCGTGCAGACGACGCGCGGCCCCATCACCTGCGACAAGCTCTGCATCGTCGTCGCCGGACATTCGGGCGTGCTGGCGGACATGGCGGGCTTTCGCCTGCCGGTCGAGAGCGTGGCGCTGCAGGCCCTCGTCTCCGAGCCGATCAAGCCCTGCCTCGACATCGTGGTCATGGCCAATACCGTGCACGGCTACATGAGCCAGTCCGACAAGGGCGAGCTGGTGATCGGCGGCGGAGCGGACGGGTTCAACAACTACACCCAGCGCGGCAGCTTCCATCACATCGAGGAGACGGTGCGCGCGCTCTGCGAGACCTTCCCGGTCATCAGCCGGCTCAAGATGTTGCGCCAGTGGGGCGGCATCGTCGACATGACCGGCGACCGCTCGCCCATCATCAGCCGCACGCCGGTGGACGGGGTCTTCATCAACTGCGGCTGGGGCACGGGCGGGTTCAAGGCGATCCCGGGCTCGGGCTGGGCGACGGCGGGCATGGTCGCGAAGGGCGAGGACCCCATCGCAAGCCCCTTCGGCCTCGACCGCTTCCGCGAAGGCCGCATGATCGACGAGAGCGTGGCCGCCGCCGTCGCGCACTGATCCGGTCAAGGGTCGCGAAACGCCGACGGCGAGCCTGCCCAGCGACGGCGCGCCTGTATGGGCTCGCCGTCGCTGGGCTGTTCACGGCTCGGCTTTCCCCGGCCCTCGCCCCCTCCCGCATGCGTTAAGTCTTGCGACATTGCATGCAAAATGTGACGATCCTTACAGTCCGAGATCCGAGCCAAGTCGCAGGATGCAAGCGTGCCCGAAAGCCATTGATCCAAGAGCATGTTCAATCCAAGTGCCATTCGGATAGACGCCTTCGCCCAGCATCTAGCAGGGCTCTATCGCGATCACTTTCCGGCCCCGGCACCTGACTACAGCCCCCTGATCGCCGAGATCGCAAGCCTCGCGCTCGACCAGATCGCCGCCTCGGACGCGCCCTATCACGATGCCGAGCACACCATGATGGTGACGCTTGTGGGGCTCGAGATCGCGCGCGGACGCCTGCTGGTGGAAGGCATGTGCGCGGAGGACTGGCTGCATTTCACGGTTGCGCTCCTGCTGCACGATATCGGCTACGTGCACGGCGCCTGCCGGGGGGATACGGGCTGCTCCGCCATCACGGGGCCCGAGGGCGTGCTTGTGGCCCTGCCGCGCGGTGCGACCGACGCCTTCCTCGCACCCTGGCACGTGGCGCGCGGGCAGACCTTCGTGCGCGAGCGTTTCGCTGACCATCCGGTGCTCTCGCCCGAACGGCTGGCCGAGGCGATCGGCTTCACGCGCTTTCCCGTCCCGCCCGATGCTGCCTTCCAGGCGACGGAGAGCGAGCCTGCGCTTCTGCGCGCGGCGGACTTCATCGGCCAGCTCGCCGACCCCGCGCGGGAGCGCAAGATCGCAGCGCTGTTCCATGAGCTGAGCGAGACGGGCCTCGCCCCCACCCTCGGCTACCGGACCGTCGAGGACATGCGGGCCGACTGCGCGGATTTCTTCCGCGACGATATCGCGCCCTGGATCGGCCATGCCGCCATCTGCCTCGACCGCACGGCGGAGGGGCGGCAATGGCTGGCCTCGCTCTACACCCAGCTTTCCAGAGCCGCGTCGCCCGATCAGGGCGACAGCCGCCTCGCGGGCTGAACCCGACCCTTCTTGCGGCCGTGAAACCCCGCTCGGCTCAGGCGTCCCTGCCCTGCACCTCGTCGAGCCCGTAGGCCAACACAGCCCCCAACACGGCCAGCGCCGAGGACAGGGCGAGCGCGGCGGCGGGCCCTGCAAAATCCGCCAGTAGGCCCAGCAACCCGCCTGCCAGCAACGCGACCCCGATGACCGTGTTGGCGAGGGCCGTGTGGCCCGCCCGCGTCTCGCGCGTTGTCATGTCGGTCAGGTGCAGCTTGCGTGCCTGGCGCACGCCGCCATAGGCCAGCTGGGCCATGAACATCGTCGCGACGGCGCCCGCAATGCCACCGAGCCCACCTGTCATCGCACCGAGCATCGCCGCCACCCCGAGGACAAGGGCAGCCAGTCCACCGGAGGCCATCAGCGCCCGCCGGCTCGACCGGTCCGCGATCCGCCCCCACAGATAACCCGTCACGATGGAGGCCGCGGCCGACGCCAGCACCAACGGCCCGAGGCTGGCAAGCGCTTGCGCGCCAGCGTCAGCGCCACCGCCCGCGCCCTGCCCGCCTGCGAGCATCACGAGAAAGGGGGGCGCCAGCGCGGTCACGGCAAGGCAGGCTCGGACCGCAACGAAGCGGCGAAGCGCCGCGTCCTCGCGCAAGGGTTTGAAGAGGGCACCAAGCCGCTCTCCCTCCGGGGGCGATGTCTCCCGCGCCGTCTCGTCGAGGGTCATGAAGACCCCGGCGGCCAGGATCCATGCGATGCCCGCAAGCGCCGCTGCGCCGGCAATCGTCGCGACCGTAAGCGGCAGGATACCCGTCGCAAGCCCCGCACCGAAGAGGAAGACCGCCGCCGCGGCGAGGCTGGTGCCCGCGCCCGTCACGGCGCCACGGCGCGTCTTGGGCACATTCTCCGCAACGGCGTCCTTGTGGCTGAGCGAACACCCCGCCCGCGCCACCGACAGCACCGCCAGTGCCGCCAGCACGGCCAGCCCGCCCGCAGCGCCCGTCAGCGACAGCGCGGCCGCCCCGATAGAGAGCGCCGCGACGCCCTGCAACGCCGCACCCGTCGCCCAGAACCGCTTGCGTCCCGGCCGGCGCGCCAGAACCCGCGAGAGTGCGAGTTGCGGCAGCAGCGCACCCGCCTCACGCACCGGCACCAGCGCACCGATCAGCACGCCGGGCGCGCCCATCGCTCCGAGAAGCCAGGACAGCACCAGCTTGGGATCGATCAGCCCATCGGCGAGCTTGTTGAGCGACTGCGCCACCACGTGGCGCAGGCCATTGCGCACCTCCGCGATTTCCGGCGTCTCATCGGCGCCCGTCAGTCTGGTATAGAGTGCGGCCTCGGACATTGCGGAACCCTCCGATGCCCGATGATGGAGCGGCCAGGCCTGTCGCCAAGCCCGGCCGCATTTCGGCGCCGATGACGGCGCTGAGGAACCGGCCGCCGCGCCCCTGTTCAGTCGAGCTGATAGCCGGGCGTCGATTTGGAGATCGCGATCTCCTCCTCGTTCATCTCCGCCTCGATCGGCTCGAAGAGCGGGGTCGAAAGGTAGCGCTCGCCCGTATCGGGCAGCATGCAGAGGATGACGGTGCCGGGCTCCGCCTTGGCCGCGATGTCCGCCGCGATGGCGAAGGTCGAGCCGCCGGAGATGCCGGTGAAGATGCCCTCCCGCTGCGCGAGCTTGCGCGACCAGGCGATGCCGTCGGCACCCGCGATGGGGATCAGCTCGTCATAGAGGTTGTTGTCGATCGCCTCCTGCAGCACCCATGGGATGAAGTCCGGCGTCCAGCCCTGAATGGGATGCGGCTCGAAATTCGGATGGCTTTCGGTCGGCTGATGCGCCTCGTTGCGGGTGTTCACGTAGCCCGAGGCGACAAGCTGCGCGTTCGCGGGCTCGGAAAGGATGATCTTCGTCTCAGGCCGCTCGCGCCGCAGCACGCGGCCCACGCCGGTCACCGTGCCGCCCGTGCCGTAGCCCGTTACCCAGTAATCCAGCCGGTCGCCCGCGAAATCGGCCAGGATCTCGCGCGCCGTCGTATTCTCGTGAATGACGGCATTCGCTTCCGTCTCGAACTGGCTCGCCAGGAACCAGCCATTCGCCTCGGCCAGCTCCTTGGCCTTCTGATACATCCCGAACCCCTTCTGGGCCCGCGGCGTCAGCACCACCTTGGCGCCCAGAAAGCGCATGAGCTTGCGCCGCTCGATCGAGAACGAATCCGCCATCGTCACCACGAGCGGGTAGCCCTTCGCGGCACAGACCATGGCGAGCCCGATCCCGGTATTGCCCGAGGTCGCCTCCACCACCGTCTGCCCTGGCTTCAGTGCGCCCGTGCGCTCCGCCTCCTCGATGATGTTCATCGCGAGACGATCCTTGACGCTCGCGCCGGGGTTGAAGAACTCCGCCTTCACGTAGAGCCGCACGCCCTCGGGCGCGAGCTGGTTGATGCGGATCGCGGGCGTGTTGCCGACCGTGTCGAGCACGCTGTCGTGCAGACGGCCGAGGCCGGCGGTCGTGCGGGCGGTCTGCGGGGTTTCGAGCGGGGCCATGGCGTTCTCCCATTCTTCGTGAGCCTGCTGTGATTACCGGCTTCTTACGCCAGCCCGCGCGAAAATACCTCCCCTTTCCCAATCGTGGCCAAGCGATACCATGATCCCTGCGGAATCGGACGCTGGTCCCCAAAAAGCCTGCCACAACGTGCAACTAGTCGTGCCATTGACAAATCGACCCCCTGCCCTGTGTGAACGTTGACAAGAAAACCAAACGAAACCAGCACTTTGTTGAGAATGTGACAGAAAGGGTTTAGCAACTACCCCGAACCCGCACACGGACGAGCGCACAGGCGCTCGATAAAGCATAACGGGAGGAGACAAGATGAACGACCAGACTCCAAACCGCGTCCCCGTGCCGCCCGAGATCGCCAAGTCGGCGCATATCGACGCCGCCAGGTACGAAGAGATGTACAAGGCCTCCGTCGACGACCCTGACGCGTTCTGGGGCGAGCACGGCAAGCGCATCGACTGGATCAAGCCGTATTCGAAGGTGAAGAACACCTCGTTCGACTACCACAACGTCTCGATCAAGTGGTTCGAGGACGGCGAGCTCAACGTGTCCGCGAACTGCATCGACCGTCACCTCGCCGAGCGCGGCGATGACGTGGCGATCATCTTCGAGGGCGACGAGCCCGGCAACCACGAGCACATCACCTACAAGAAACTTCATGAGGAAGTCTGCCGCTTCGCCAATGTGCTCAAGGACATGGGCGTCGAGAAGGGCGACCGCGTCGTGCTCTACCTGCCGATGATCCCTGCCGCGGCCTATTCGATGCTTGCATGCGCGCGCCTCGGCGCCATCCATTCGGTCGTCTTCGGCGGGTTCTCGCCCGATGCGCTGGCCGACCGGGTGAATGGCTGCGGTGCCAAGGTGGTGGTGACGGCCGACGAAGGCCCCCGCGGCGGGCGCAAGACGCCGCTCAAGGGCAATGTCGACAAGGCGATGGCCAAGTGCGGCGATGACGTGAAGGTGCTGATGGTCACGCGCACCGGCGCCGATGTGCCGATGACCGAGGGCCGCGACTTCCGCTACGAGGACGCCGCCAAGGACTCCTCGACCGAGTGCGAGCCGGTGCCGGTGAACGCCGAGCACCCGCTCTTCATCCTCTATACATCCGGCTCGACCGGTATGCCGAAGGGCGTCGTCCACACTTCGGGCGGCTACCTCGTCTATGCCTCGATGACTCATGAGTACGTCTTCGACTACAAGCGCGGCGACGTCTTCTGGTGCACTGCCGATGTGGGCTGGGTCACGGGGCACAGCTACATCGTCTACGGCCCGCTCTCGAACGGTGCCACGACACTCATGTTCGAGGGCGTGCCGACCTATCCGGATGCCGGGCGCTGCTGGCAGGTCTGCGAGACGCACAAAGTCAATCAGTTCTACACGGCCCCCACCGCCATCCGCGCGCTGATGGGCCAGGGCGACGAGTTCGTAACAAAGTACGATCTCTCCTCGCTCCGCATCCTCGGCACGGTGGGCGAGCCCATCAACCCGCAGGCCTGGAACTGGTACAACGACATCGTGGGCAAGGGCCGCTGCCCGATCGTCGATACCTGGTGGCAGACCGAGACGGGCGGGCATCTGATCACCCCGCTTCCCGGTGCCATCGACGCGAAACCGGGCTCGGCAACGAAGCCCTTCTTCGGAGTCCAGCCCGTGGTGCTCGACCCTCAGGAAGGCACCGAGATCTCGGGGAACGGCGTCGAGGGCGTGCTCGCCATCGCCGATAGCTGGCCCGCGCAGATGCGCACGGTCTGGGGCGATCACGACCGCTTCGTCTCGACCTATTTCGAGCAATACAAGGGCTACTACTTCTCGGGCGACGGCTGCCGGCGCGACGAGGACGGCTATTACTGGATCACCGGTCGGGTCGACGACGTGATCAACGTCTCGGGCCACCGGATGGGCACGGCGGAGGTGGAAAGCGCCCTCGTAAGCCACCCCTCGGTTTCCGAGGCGGCGGTGGTGGGCTTCCCGCACGATATGAAGGGCCAGGGCATCTACTGCTACGTAACCCTCATGTCGAACGTGGAGCCGTCCGACGAACTCCTGAAAGAGCTGCAGCAGCACGTCCGCAACGAGATCGGCCCGATCGCCAAGCCCGACGTCATCCAGTGGGCCCCCGGCCTGCCCAAGACGCGCTCGGGCAAGATCATGCGCCGTATCCTGCGCAAGATCGCGGAGAACGATACCGGAAGCCTCGGCGACACCTCCACGCTCGCCGATCCGGCCGTCGTCGACGACCTGATCGAGCACCGCGCCGTCAAGTAAGGCCGGGCCATCGATTCCCGTCCGCCGCCCGTCTCCTGCGGGCGGCGGGCCACCCCCAGGGTCTGGGCCATGTTCGTCGGCGCGGGCTTCCTGCTCTGTATCGGCATTGCCTAAGCGGCCCGTGCCGGATCGACCTCCGCGGTCTAGGCCGCCAGCCGCTGGGTGAACCCGATCACCAGCGGGTTAGGTACGGCGGTAGCGTGGATGTTTGCGGCGTCCTTCATTTCGATGCCGCGCCTCGTCACCGTCAGGGGCGGTGACAGCTCGGCGTCGGTCACCAACGTGATCGGGCGGATGGCGGGCGTTGGCTCCGTCTTCATCTAAGCGAAGCCCGGCGCACCGAGCCCCAGCCATGTCGCGACAGAGATGGCAACAGCGCTAAGCTCATGACCGGATTGGGAAGAAGACCAACGGGACGGTGACCGCGAGGATCAGCACCACGTGCTGGTTCCGCGGCATCTCGCCCCTGGCCATCGGCTCGATTGGCGCAGTGCTCGATGTCGTGACGGCGACCACCGACTCCAAGATGACGGAAGACCTCCGGAAGAGATCCAGGACCCGCTGGGCGACATCCGGGTGCCGGGCCGATGACGAACCGGACGGTGAGAAAGAGGGGCCGGCGAGCGAGCACCGACCCCTTTGTCTTCCTCGAAGGTCCACGCTCCATCGCCCGAGCGCCCGCGCCCACCCACGTCAGCGTAGGCAGGCGGGCGTGAACATAAAAAGAACAAGCGAATACGCCGGGGCTATTCGCAACTGGTCCGCCCGGTGCGATCCCGCTTCCGACCACATGCCGAATGAGAGAGGCTGTCTCCATGATCGACGGGCTCCAGCCGGTCATCGAGGAGCAGCATCTTGCAAAGTCGGGCCTCTGCGTCGCCCGGTCGAGCCGAGCGATGACCTGCGTCCGTCGTATCGAAGCGCGCTTCGGAACCCCTTCGTGTAACGGGCGACCGACGCGCCCAGGTCCTCGGGCTTGTCCGCGGGGCGCGCGGTGCCCGTCACGCCCATGCCCATTCTCGTTGCATTGCGTCCCGGCGCCTCAAGCCTGCGCGGCCGTGGTCGATCGGTGCTGCAGGTAGCGAAAGGCGCCTTCTCCGCGTCCGACCGGCGGCGCGGCGGGCGCGCGCCGCAGGCATGGTGCAGGCTGTCGACAAAGCGTCGTCGATGGACGCGGTCTGCGCGACCGGGAGCGGGCCAACTGGATCCGACGGTCACTGCGAGGCGTCGCCACGCTGCAGCCGATCGCTGCGCGCCGCAGGTCTTGTGACGGTCGCAGGACCCGGGTTGCGGGACGACGTCCGAACCGCTCAAGCGCCGGGCGGGCCAGGTTTCGGAACGCGCAGCCCGATCTCGCGGCGAGGATCTACACGTCGGGCCTCAAAAGCCGAGGAAGAGCAGGCTTCCGGCAGTGCCGCTGATGAAGACGACGCTGCCCACCGCGGCGGCGGCGCCGGTCACGGCCCCGAACGCGCCGCCAAGGATCACAAGTTGCGCGATCTCGAAGGGGGTCAGCACGCGGACGGACGGATCGATATCCGGTCGGGCGACGAGCCAGGGGGCGCGGCGGCAGGCGATCTCGGCGTCCTGCAGCAGCGGCCGCGGATCGACGCGCGCCTCCTCCCCACCAAAAAGCGCGGCGAAGCGGACGAGATCCGCAGGCTCGGCCACGCCAGCGCCGCGCAGCACTGCCCGCTCCCCCTCAGGGCCTACGCTGAGCGTCAACCGCCCGAAATAGACGGGCGCCTCGCCCGGAGGAACCGCGATGGCGAGCGGCCCGCAGTCGAACCCCGCGACACCACGCACGGCATAGGCGCCGGGCGGCAGGGCGTGCACGGAAAGCGCGCCGTCGAGAAAAGCGAGGAGGCGTGTGCCTTCGTCGCCCCGCCGCTTCAGGACGAGGACGCCGGCACCCGCTGGATCGAGCAGCTCCTCCGGCGGGTTCTCCACGGCGATCTCGAGGCCGATCAGCCTTGCGCCCCGCGGCGGTCTCGGCGGCGCGCCCTCGGCCGGCGCGACAGTGCCCTCCAGCCCCGCCTCGACGCTGTCGCCGGCATCGCCGGGGCGCGCCACATCCTCGGACGCTTGGGGCACGACAACACCCGGCGGGGGCGGCGGGGTCTGACAGGCCGCGAGCATCAGCGCCAGCGCGGCCGCGCACGCCCGCGACGCAGCCAGTGTCCGGCCCGCCCCGATATGCCGATCCGCTTGTCGCAGCGCCATCGCCGCCTCCCTCGCCTGCCCGGACTATCAGGCATCGCGCGGTGCGCGGAGACAACGAAAAAGGGGCCGGCATGCGCCGACCCCTCGTTCATTTCAGCTGAGAAGCCGCGTCAGGCGGCAGCCTCGTTGATGCCGCCCTTCGCCAGCGCCGTCATGTCCCGGTCGCCCTTGTAGGCGCCGTCGAGGCATTTCTCGAGCAGCGCGGCCTCGCCGTCGAGCCCGAGACGGTTGGCGAAGGCCACGAGGCAGCCATAGCCCGCAATCCCATAATGCGCCATGCGCTGGTATTGCGTGATGATCATCGCGTCGCGTGCATCGTTGTCCTCGATCGCCTCGTCGAGCGCGTGAGCCTGCGCTTCCTTCACGAGACCTTCCATGCCCTTGCAGTGCTCGCCGGTCGGATCGGCGCCATGCTCGCGAATGATCTTTTCTACGGTATCGATGCCGCGCTGAATGCCCTGCACCCCGTCGTTAAGCGCCTCGGAAAGCCCTTTGCTCGTCGCAGCCCCGCTCAGCTTCACGGTCATCTGCTGGGACTGCGTGTTGGCGCTGTACATGTCCTGGAGCTGGTCGATGTAGATGTCCTTGAGAGTGCGGAGAGCCATGCTTCATCCTCTGTTGCTTGAACTGTGCGGAGAGAATGCACGGGGCACGGTGAGCGTTCCGCTCCGCGCGGCCCTGTCGCACCCCACCGATAGGACAGGAAGCGAGCGGATCGAACGAGCGGGCGGCACGGAGAAGTGGGCGAAGGGGGGCGGCCGCGGATTGCTCAGCCTGCCCGGCGCCCGTCGGCGTCGATCAACAGGCTGCCGTCCTCCCTGGCGAAGGGGCCGGGCGGCCAGCGGTCGAGAATGTCGAGGACGGTCTCCGACGGCCGGCAGAGCCGCACGCCCCTTGCCGTGCAGACGATGGGACGGTTCACGAGGATCGGATGCTCGAGCATGGCCTCGATCAGCACCTCGTCGGGGATGTCCTTGGCGGTCAGGCCCAGCGCCTCGGCCGGGCTGCGGGAGACGCGCAGGGCGCTGTGCGGGGTGAGGCCCGCCGCGGCGAAGAGCGCAAGGAGCTGCGGCCGCGTCCAGCCCGTCTCGAGATACCGGATCACGAAGGGCCGGTAGCCCGCCGCTTCGATGATCGCCAGCACGGTGCGCGAGGTCCCGCAGTCCGGGTTGTGGTGGATCGCAACATCCATGGTCAGCCTTCCTCGCGCTTGCCGGGCCCCAGCCGCTCCGCGGCCACGCCCTTCCATGGCGCTTCGCGCAGAAACCAGCCGCAGGCATAGGCGGCGATGGCTGCGCCGAGGAGCTCCGCGGCGATAAAGCCCGGCAGATCGATGGGCCGTATGCCGGAAAAGGTGTCGGTGAACGCGCGGGCGATGGCAACGGCGGGATTGGCGAAGCTGGTCGAGGCCGTGAACCAGTAGGCCGCGGTGATGTAGAGCCCGACGAGCCAGGGAACGGCATCGGCGCGTGCCCGGAGGCCGGCGAAGATCACGGCGCAGAGCCCGAAGGTCGCCACAACCTCCGCAAACCACTGCGCACCGCCGGTGCGGACGGTGGCGGAGACACCGAGGGGCGCCAGCTCGAACATCAGATGCGCCACCGCCGTGCCCGCGACGCCGCCCCCGATTTGCGCTGCGGCATAGGCGAGGGCGTCCCGTCCCGTGAGCGCCCCGCGCAGCCAGAAACCGAAGCTTACGGCCGGGTTGAAATGCGCGCCCGAGACCGGGCCGAGCACCGTGATGAGCACCACCAGGATCGCGCCCGTCGGGATCGTGTTGCCCAGAAGCGCCAGCGCCGTATCGTCCGTCAGCCGCTCTGCCATGATGCCGGAGCCGACGACGGTGGCGACGAGAAAGCCCGTGCCCACGGCCTCGGCGGTCAGACGGCGGTGACGATCGGCATCCATGCGGCACTCCGCTTACGGTGTCATCGGGACGGCGCAGGATATCGGCGACGGCCCGGCCGAGAAAGCGATCGCCGGCGTCGTCATCAAAACTTCAACAAGCAGCGCGGCCTCTCTCTCCGCCGCCTCTCGCTCCGCCCCACAGGCGGGCGGACGGCTGGGGGGACGGGGGGCCACATGGCGGCACGGCGCTGCCGCAGAGGGACAGAGTTGACAATCCGCGCCCCACCCGCCCATGCAGGACGGCCCAGCAAGCCGCGCGGCCTCCACCGCCGGCACCGTCCGCAGCCCAGGGCGCGGCGCCCCCGCGCCCGCCGCCCGCGCCAGCCGAGGCCGCCGCGTGTTCCACCGCGATCCGCTCGCCCTCCCGGGTCAACGCATCGGTCTGCTCGGCGGCTCGTTCGACCCGCCGCATGCGGGCCATCTGCACATCACCACCTGGGCGCTGCGTACCTTCGAGCTCGACCAGGTCTGGTGGATCGTGAGCCCCGGCAACCCGCTCAAGACACGCGGTCCGGCGGAGATGAGCCGGCGCCTCGCCGCCTGCCGCGCCATGATCCGTCACCCGCGCGTGACCGTGACCGATATCGAGGCGCGGCTCGGTTGCCGCTATACGGCCGACACGCTCGAGCGGCTTGCCCGTCGCTATTCCGGCACGCGCTTCGCCTGGCTCATGGGCGCGGACAATCTGGCGGGTCTCCACCGCTGGGAGCGGTGGGAGTGGATCATGGCGCATTTCCCCGTCGGCGTGCTCGCGCGGCCGGGCGAGCAGCTCCGTGCCGGGCTCTCCCCCGCGGCCCGGCGCTTCGGCCGCTGGCGGCTGCGCCAGCATGAAGCCGCGCGTCTCGCCGATGGGCCGACGCCCCGCTGGGCGCTCCTTACAGGTGCGATGTCCGCCGAAAGCTCCACCGCGATCCGCGCGGCCGGAAGCTGGCCTTAGGAACGCTTCCCGGGTTGCCCCCGAGTGCGCCCCGGTGCGACGCTGCTTGTGATCGAAGCCAGCCGGATCGCGCTGCTCTACCGCTTGCAAAGGCTGAAGGGCTCTGCGATTCTCTACGCCGCGCCGCTTGAGGGGAGAGCGCCGCGGGGAGCGTCATGAGGGCTATATCGTTCGTGAAATTGCCGAGGCTCGCATGCCTGGCGGGGGCCGCATCGGCAGCCCTGCTCGCCGGCGCCTTCTCCGTCCTGCCCGCTGCTGCCGAGACCGCCGTGGCGCCGCTGGCGCCCGAGGTGGTCGCGCGCCGGCCGATGCCGCGACCTGCCGATGTGCCACCGCCGCCGCCGATTACCCACGAGATCGCCAAGCGCGCGCGGGTCAGCGGTCAGATCGGCTGGTTGGTGGCTGATATCGACACCGGCGAGGTGATCGATGCCGCGGGCGCGCATCATCCATTTGCCCCCGCCTCCGTCGCCAAGCTGCCGACCGCGGCCTTCGCCCTCGACCAGCTCGGCCCCGACTATCGCTTCGAGACGGCGCTGCGCGCGGACGGGCCGGTCGTGGCGGGCGTGCTCCAGGGCGATCTCACGGTCGCAGGCGGCGGGGATCCGGAGCTCGATACCGACGCGCTAGACCGGCTGGCGGAGGCGCTGGCCAGCGCCGGCATCTCGCGCGTCGAGGGGTTTCTCCGCCTCGATCCCGGCCCGCTGCCCGAGATCGCGGCGATCATGGCCGACCAGCCCGTGGATGCGGCCTATAATCCGGCCGTCTCCGGGCTCAGCCTCAACTTCAACCGCGTGCGGCTTGACTGGCCGCACCGGGCGAAGGCGTCGGACGTGCAGGTCCGCGCCCAGGCGGACCGGCTCCGCCCTGCAACCGATGCGGTGCGCATCCATGCCGCGCCGCGCCTGCCGGCCCCCCTCATGCACAGCTATGCCGAGGATCATGAGCGCTGGGACATCGTGGAGGCCGCGCTCAGGCGAAAGGGCGGGCGATGGCTGCCCGTCCGCCGCCCCGCCGCCTATGCGGGCGCGGTGATGGCCGGGCTCGCCGCGGCGCGCGGCATCCATATCGCGGGCGGCACCCTGCCCCCGGCAAGCCCCAGGGCCGCGGCCGCCGGCGGGCTCGCGGAGGGTGCGACAACCGTCGCTGCGCGGAGCGGCATCGCCTCCCTCGCCGCGCTCGGCCGGGACGACGCGCAGGCCGAGGGCGCCATCGGTCGCGTGGTCGCGCGCCATCGGAGCCGGCCGCTCGATGCCATCCTGCGCGAGATGCTGCGCTATTCGACCAATCTCACCGCCGAGCTTTGCGGGATCGCCGCGGCTCGGGAGGCGCTGCCCGGGGACGGCCTCGCCGGGCTCCGCGGCACCGCTGACGGCGCGGATGCGGACGCGGCACGACGGCTTGCCATGAGCGCCGCGGCGCTCAATGCCTGGGCCGCCCGGCGAGCGGGCTTCGCGCCTGGCGACACGGGCTTCCTGCTCGCCAACCACTCGGGCCTCAGCCTCGCCTCCCGCATCAGCCCCGCGCGGCTGGTGCAGCTCCTGCAGGCCGTGGCGCTGGAGCCGGTCGAGACAGCGGTGCACGATCCGCGGCTACCCGGCGGCGTGGCTCAGCTTCTCCGCCAGCACAATATCGCGGCGCGCAACGTGCCCTTCGACTATGCGGGAACGGCCGTCGCGGCGAAGACGGGGACGATGCATTTCGTGCGCGGCCTCGCAGGCTATGCGACGACGCCGAAAGGCAGGAGACTGGCCTTCGCGATCTTCGCGAACGATCTCATGCGCCGGGAGCAGGGCCAATACGGCGCCCGCAGCTGGGCCAACCGCGCCCGCGGCATGGAGCGCGCGCTCATCCGCGAATGGGTGCGCATCGCCGACGCGGCGACGCCCGCCGGGAAGGCCGGCGCCGACTGATCGAGGCAAGCGGGATCGCGGCTGGTCGCCGCGATACTCGTCTGCGTTCTCTGCCTGACGCGGTTGCGGGAAATCCTTCGGGCATCGGTCGGCTGAGAGGATGCTCGGCGGGCTGGGGAGGAGCCACGACGGGCTCCTTGCCAAGTGTTTTCCAATGACCGGACCGCGTCAACCACAAGCCGGCTCCGCCGGTCGCTTCGCGATGGTTGACCCGGCCCGGCCCTTGGCTGCATGGCTTGGGCCGCATGCGGGCGCTCTTCAGCGGGGACGGGGCGCCTCCGACCGCCGTTCGGTCAGGTTCGGGGCTCGAGACGCTGATGGCGGGCGCGGGCGCCGCGCTCGATGGCGGCCGAGGCCAGGCGGCCGACGCGGAGGTCGTAGCGGATCATCTCGAGGAGCTTCATCTCGGTCTCGTCGACCCCGCCGTCCGAGGCCGCCACATCGCAGGCCAGCGCATAGGCCGTCTCGCGCAGATGGTCGGGCAGCGCGTCCTCCACCAGCCCGATGAGCGCATCGAGCCCGTCCTCCTCCTCGAGAAGATCCGCCACCATGCCCGAGACGTTGCGGATGCGGTCGGTATCGTAGCCGCCGAAGACCGGGAGCTGACGCACCGTGCCGGTGATCCAGTCGAGCTCGCTGTCGGTGATCTTCTCGTCCGCCGCCGCGACGGCGATCATCACGGCAATGAGGGCGTCCTGCGGGCTGAGCGGATCGGTCATTATCGGCGGCTCCTCGCGTAAAGCACCCGGCATTCCCCGGGCCGCGCGGACGCTAGACGCCCCTTCCGCCGCGCGCAACCGGGCATTCCGGCCTGTTGACCCACGCCCCCGCCCGCAGTAGCGCGCAGGCCATGCAACGGAGGACGCCCCCAATGACCGAGCTTCACGACGCCGCTCTGACCGCGAAGGCCTGGCCTTTCGAGGAGGCGCGTAAGCTCGCCAAGAGGCTCGAGAAGCACCCGCCCAAGAACGGCTATGTGCTCTTCGAGACGGGCTACGGCCCCTCGGGCCTGCCGCATATCGGCACCTTCGGCGAGGTGGCGCGGACGACCATGGTCCGCCGCGCCTTCGAGGCGCTTTGCCCCGGGGTCGAGACGCGGCTCATCTGCTTCTCGGACGATCTCGACGGCATGCGAAAGGTGCCGGAGAACGTACCCGATCCGGATGCCCTCCGCGCCTATCTGCAAATGCCCCTCTCCGCCGTGCCCGACCCCTTCGGCACGCATGAGAGCTTCGGTGCGCACAACAACGCGCGGCTCAACGCGTTCCTCGACACTTTCGGCTTCGAGCACAGGTTCATCTCGGCGACCGAGTTCTACCGCTCGGGCCGGTTCGACGCGACGCTGAAGCGCGCGGCAGAGCGCTATGACGACATCATGGCCGTGATGCTGCCGACGCTTGGGGAGGAGCGGCAGGCGACGTACAGCTGCTTTCTGCCGATCAGCCCCAAGACCGGGCGGGTGCTCTACGTTCCCATGAAGCATGTGGATCCGCAGGCCCACACGGTCACCTTCGACGACGAGGACGGCGAGGAGACGACGCTGCCAGTTACCGGGGGCCGCGTGAAGCTTCAGTGGAAGCCCGATTTCGGCGCCCGTTGGGCCGCCCTCGGCGTCGATTTCGAGATGTTCGGCAAGGACCATGCCTCGAATGCGCCGATCTATGACCGGATCTGCGAGATCCTCGGGGTGAAGGCGCCCGAGCACTACATCTATGAGCTCTTCCTCGACGGCGAGGGTCAGAAGATCTCGAAATCGAAGGGCAACGGCCTCTCGATCGAGGAATGGCTGCGCTATGCGGCGCCCGAGAGCCTGTCGCTCTTCATGTTCCAGAAGCCGCGCACGGCCAAGCGGCTCCATTGGGACGTGATCCCGCGCATGGTGGACGAATATCACCAGCATCTCCGCGCCTATCCCGGGCAGGAGAGTGACAAGCGGCTGGCGAACCCTGTCTGGCACATCCATGGCGGCGCCCCGCCCGAAAGCCAGATGCCGATCTCCTTCTCGATGCTGCTGAACCTCGCCTCCGCCGCCTCCGCGCACGACAAGACGGTGCTCTGGGGCTTCATCCGCCGCTACGCGCCGGAGGCGAGCCCCGAGACGCATCCCCAGCTCGATGCGGCGGCCGAGGGCGCGGTGCGCTATTTCGAGGACCATGTGGCGCCGACCAAGCGCTTCCGCGCACCGACCGAGAAAGAGCGCGAGGCGCTGACCGATCTCGCCACTCGGCTGCGCGCGACCGAGGAGACGGAGGCGGAGCCGCTTCAGGACATCGTCTTCGCCGTCGGCAACGAGCACGGCTTCGAGCCGCTGCGGGACTGGTTCAAGGCGATCTACGAGGTGCTGCTGGGCGCCAGCCAGGGCCCGCGCTTCGGCGGCTTCGTCGCGCTTTATGGCGTGGCCGAGACCGTGGCGATGATCGAGGAGCGGCTTGCCTGAACACGCAGAAGCCCCGGCCGGGCGGCCGGGGCTATAGGATGCGTCTCGCGATGAAAGCGACGCGCCCTCGTCAGGCGCCGCGGGAACGCGCGGCCAGTACATCGCGGGCGGCCACCCGCTCGGCATCCGTCAGCGCCCGGTCGATCACCAGCGCGCCGAACCAGTGGAGCGTGCCGGGCTCGAAGAACGCGGCCTGGATCCGGACCTCCTCGATCTCCTCTGTCCCGTTCTCGGCGACCGCGACCGGCACGCGTTCCTCCGCGCCGAAGGGCGAGGCGCGCCAGCCCTTGGTCAGCAAACCGTCGCTCACTGCGCTACGCACATCGCGCGCAGGGACGCCGTCGTTGAAGGTCAGCCCCATCCGCAGATCGATGCCGAAGCCGTCGCGCGCCACGTTGAACCAATGCTGGCAGCGGGTGAGGAGGGTGCGGAAACCGTTGCCCGTCAACGTCAGCGGGCTTGCATTGGGCCCGTAGTCCCCGCCCGAGGCCACCATGTAGCTGAAGGGCGCGTTGGTCGGGATGGACTGGGCAAGGGTCGCCACGAAGTCCGAGCCGAAGCTCGCCCCGTCGATGCGCAGACAGACCTGCCCGTTGCCGAGCACATGCGCCGTCGCCGCACTCTGTGCCGCACCGATCACCAGGTCGGGACCACCGGCGACAAGGTTCGCAATCCGCGCCACGGGCTGACCGGAAGCGGTCACGGGCACGCTGCCGGCAACGTCCTGCCACAGCCCCGCAAAGCTGTCCGCCATCCAGACGCCGCCGCCCGCACCGGCAAAGAGCCCCGTGAGCGCCGCGTTCGAGACGTCGGCCGGCGCGGGCGGCGTGGGCGTTCCGCCAGGCCGACCGAAAGCGCCCGCATAATGCGGGGCCGAGCGCACCGCGCCGTCCATGTCGAGCACCGGCGGCAGCGCCGTGCCCGTCCCCCGTAGCGCGTTGACGGCATAGGGCCGCCCGTCGTCATCGATGCCGGGGTCGAGATGCGGGCCGACCTGGTGGTTGCGCGGATGGATGCGTGTCGCGTTCGAGCTCAGCTCCGCGACGTCGTAGAAGATCTGCTCGGGCCCCCGGATCTCCAGCACCTGCGCCGCGCCGGGCGCCGGCGGCCCGGCGCGCGGCACGTCATGCAGCAGCGTGTTGTGGCTGATGCGGACCGCGCGGCCGCGGTTCTCCGTCGATACGAGCGCGTTGTACTGCGACGCACTGGCGTTCTGCGGCAGGACCACCAGCCAGAGCCAGACCGATTGCCCCGCAATCATGCCGGCGGGCCGTGCGAAGACGTTGTTCTGGAGCCGCAGCGCCCCGTAGTCAGACTGCACGCTCACGAACCATTGCGGCGTGAGCTCGACATAGTTGCCCTCCACCACGAAGTAATCGGAGACCACCGGCACCCCCGGCGACCAGAGGGACGCGCCGATCTGCAGGGGCGGGGCGCCGCCGCTCAGATGGCAGTCGGTGACGGTGAAGGCCTTCGGCCCCGGCGTCGTGTTCGTGGAGAAGAGGCGCAAACCCGGCTGGTTGTTCCGCGCATAGGTGAAGTCGATATGCCCCTGCGTGAAGACGCCGCCCGTTGGCGAGAGCGCGCGGATCGGGCCGAAGAGCGGCTCGCGCTCCGCGGCCGTGTAGTCCGTCGTGGCATAGGCCGGATCGGTGCGGAACACGCAGCCCCGCCAGAAGGTTGGCGCGTTGCTCTGCGTCCCCGAGATCATGCCGTAGGCGTACCAGTTCTCGATCCGGCAATCGATGTGGCCCACATGGTCGCCGAAGAGCCCGAAGCCGTCACCGTTCGCGAAGCTGCAACGGTCGAAGACCGTGCCGATGGAGCCGTCCGAATTGGTGAAGACGTCGGAGAAGGGCGAGGCGTTGCCGGTCGCGACGTCCCAGCCCCCGTCCGCGCTGATCTGCGAGACGACGGCGTTTGCCATTGGCGTCCGCGGCACGGTGACGAGGACGCTCGACTTGCTGACACCGTCGTTGAGGAGCGTCGCGGACGCGCTGCCGCCATAGGCGCCGAAATGGCTGCCGACACCCAGCGCCACCGTCGTGCCAAAGCCGAACGCTTGCCCCGATTTCAGCAGGAGCCGCCGCCGCTCGCCCCGCACATGCGCAAGCGCGGCCGCCAGTCCGTCGGGGTCGGCATTGCGCTGGATCGCGCCCGGCGGGGCGCCCGCAAAGTCCGTGTCGCCGACGGGATTGAGCACCATCGTCCGGTTGCCGGAAAACCAGTCGTCCGGCTCCTCGACCGACACATCGATCACCGCCACGCGGTCGAGGCCCACGCTGTTTCTCTGGCGCATCGTCACGCGGCGCGTGCCCGGTGTGCGGAAAAGATGGCATGTGTCCGGCCCCCGCGATGTCCTCGCGGCGCGCGGCGCCCGGCTCTCGGCCGGCAGCGCCTCGAAGTCGTAATCCTCGTCGAAATCCCAGGTGAAGGTGTCGTCGCGCTTCTGGTCGCGGCTGACGCCAGCCGCCCCCATGCCGACGAATAGCGGCGCGGGCCCGCTCAGCCGCAATGCGGCGATGCCGAAGGCGGGCGCGGCGAAGGGGATCGCGCCCCAGCCGATCCCGGTGACGAGCGTGTCGATACCGTAGGAGGGCACACCCCAGTCGACACCCGTCGCGCCGGGCAGGCTGCCCGCCGATCCCTTGAACGCCCCGCCGGGCGCGACGGGTCCCGCGCTTCCGCCGCCCGCCAGATCCACCGCACCGCCCGCCACCGGCGTGAAGGCCGCCAGCAGATCCGTCCGCGTCCGCGGCGCGAATGCGGCACCGCTACCCTCGAATGCCACGCCATAATCGGCCGCCGAAAGCGTCACCGCATCGGTCCGCGCCACACCGGTGCCAAGCGCGTCGATCCCCAGCACCGAGCGGGTGAGGGCGAAGCCGCTGCCGAGCGGGCGGAAGCCGTTGAGATGGCTCGCCACGGCCTCGGCCAGGCCGGCGTTGCGCGCATCCACATAGAGCGCGCTGTCCGTGATCTCCCCGGCCTCCCCGCTCGTGAGGAGCAGCATCTCCGCGCCGCCGCCCACGATCAGGCTCCGCAGGATGCTGACGGCCGAGTAGACATAGCCGAATGCCGCCTCTCCACCCTGAGCGAGATCCGGATCGGCAAGAAGCCGTAGCCCGCCGAGCGCCGGCAGGCGGGACTGACCGGGGTAGAGGAGGCAGTCCTCCACCGTGATCGCCACGCCGGGCCGGTAGACCGGCGCATAGCCCGTCGCGCCCTCCGGCGTGGCGCTGATCCATGCGCCCGGATCGAAAGGTGTCGAGGCTGTGAGATCGTAGGCCTCGACACGCTTGAGCGTCAGCGCGCTCACATCGTTGCCGATCCGGAAGGGCCGCACGCCCGTCCGATGCACACGGCAGTCCACCACGCTGATCGCACCGAAATCGGCCGCCGTGACGGCGCCGGTATCGACGATCTCCACGCGCTCCAGCAGGAAGGCCGCGGCGCCCGAGCTTGCCATCTGGCTCCCGCCCGCGCCGAGCACGATCCCGCTCGGATCGCGCGCACGGCGCAGCCTCTCCGCCATCAGGAAGCCGCCGCGGATCCGGCAGTCCCGGAACGCCACCGTGCGCGCCGCCTCGCCCGGCACGATCAGCGCGCCGTCGAGGAAGAGCGGTGAACGCGCCCCCGGCAGGCTCTGCTCGGAATGGTCGATATCCACCTGCCAGTCGAGGTTGCGGACCCTGGCGAAATGGAGAGGACCGGTGACCGCCGTCGCCTCGTCCGCCGCCGCGTCATAGGGCAGGACCTGGACACGGCCGGCACCGCCATCGCTATCCGAGCCGACGAGTTCGAGATCCTCGAACCGGCTCGCTGGATCCGCGATGTCGTCGACCCCGCCCCAGTCGCCCGAATTCCAGAACGCAAGAGTGATGCCGGAGGCGAAGGAGAAGTTGTAGACACCCTGCCCCAGCGCTGCCCCACTTGCCTGCGCCACTGCGACAAGGTCCCCATGGCAGGCGCAGGTGATCGTGCCCGCCGCGACGTTCACCGTCAGGCTGCGCCCGTCCGAAAGGCCGAGCGTGTAGCTGCCGGCGATCGCGCCCTCACCGGCCGTCACAGGGTCGCTACCCGCCGTGGCCGGACCGATTGCCGGGCGCAGATGGGCGATCCCGTCCACGTCGCCGATGGCCCAATGCCCGGACGCATCGCCCGAGACGATGGTGGTGCCGGCAGCCGCCACCGGCACGCCGCGCAGCCCGGCCGGCGTCAGTGCACCGATGCTGACGGTGTTGCCGTCGGCCACGACCTTCCAATCCTCGACGACACGCGCCGAGGTCTCCCAGCTCTCGTTGCCGCCCGGCCCGTCCCAGGTCACCCGGCAGGAAACCGCCTGACCGGGGAAGACCTTGCCGGGGCTTAGGCGGAGGCGCGGCGCCGTTTCCCCGATCATCGGCGCGCCATCGGTCAGCCACTGATAGAAGAGCGCCGGTGTGAAGTCCTCATCGACCTCGACCGCGCCCGGCAACGCGAGGAGCGCGTCGCCGAGCCGCGCCGAACCCGTCAGCCGTGGCGTCGTCACGATGCGGAGCGGCAGCATCCCGTCACCGGTGAAGCCGACGGGCATGTCGAGCACCGACCGCGTGCCGCCATTGCCGACGACGAGACCGATGCTGCGGCGCCCGCCCTCGCCGAGCGGCACCCCGTCGGTGGTGCCGTTGGCCTTGGCGGACCATGAACCGTCCGCCTCAACCCGCAGGATGACGCCCGAGGGCATGGCGAAGCTCGCGCCCGCCGGCCAGAACTGCCCCTCCGCGACGAAACCCTCGACCGCGAAGCCTGCGCTGCCGAGGCTGCGCCCGTCCCAGCTCGCCCGCGTGCGTCCGTCGTTCACGGCGGGCCAGAAGTCGCGGAGGGTCTTCGTGCGTTCGATGGTCACGACCGCGCCGAAGCCGCCCGCGAAACCGTCGAGCTGGACGCTCGGAGCGATGGTGTAGAGCCGTCCGGGCGAGACGATGGCGGCAGCCGTGACGCTGCCGCCCGAAACGGTGATCTGGACGCGACCGTCCCGCCCGCCATCGACGGCGAGGACATAGCTGCCGTCGGCGTAGCCACTGCCCCCCGCCTCGACGGTCGCTTCCGAGAGCGTGAAGGTTCGCGCAGAGACCTCGCCGCTCACCGCCTCCTCCTCGCCGAAGACGGTGAACGCGACGCCCCAGGGGCTGGCCGTGTCGAGCTCCAGCGTGTCCGTGCCGAAGCCTGTGGTGACGGGCGGGGTCAGCCGGCGGACGCCGGAAGGGCCGTCCCATGGCTCATGCGCGGGCCAGTCGGTGTCCCCGAACGTCCAAGGGCGCAGGTCGGGCGCGCGAAAGGAAGTACCGGCGCCCGTGATGCGTACCGCGCCGCCACTGCCCGCCGACGCCGGCAACGTGAAGACGAGCGCCAGCCGCGCAGTGCCGGCGCCTGCGTCGAAGGTCACCCGTGTCGCGCCAAGCGCGGCCATGCCCGCCGACCCTGCGGTCGAGACCGTGCCGTTCGACCAGGTGATATCGGCGACGGCAACGGCCTGCCCGCCACCCTCGAGATCGTAGGTGAAGGAGAGCCCGCTCACCGCCGCGCCGCCGGCCTTGAGCTCGACGATCAGCAGGAGCGTTTCGCCCGCCCCGGGCAGGAGCGCGCCCGATACGACCTGGAGCGCGGCAGGCGATGCGAAGCGCGCGTAGCCGTCGCTGTCGAGCACGCCGTCCCAGACGGTGGTGTCATCCCAGGCATCGACCGCATCGAGCACGGGGTTCACGGTCTCGGAAAGGATGTTGACGGCGCTGAAACGGCTGGTCGTAACGCTTCGGGCGGGCGACCAGTCCTCGACGCTCTCGGTGCCGGTTGCCGGATCGATGGAGACGACCCGAAGCTCGACCTCTGCGGCTTGCCCGACTGCGAGCCCCTCGATCTCGTAACTGCCGGCGATCACGGGCTGGGGCAGGTCGCGTACTGCGCTGCCATCGACGCGGTACTGGAGCCGCGCGGCCCGCTCGGGCACCGCGATGTCGATCCGATGGAGCACGAGCCCCGCACGGTCCCCTAGACCGAGATCGACGAGCGAGAAGTCCTGGTTCGTAATCGGGCTCGCGGTGACGACGAGCGGCGGCGGCGGCGCGGGAACGGCGCCCTGGACATGGTGTCGGGCGATCGTCTCGGCGTGTCGCGCAATCGCAAAGGTCATCTGGCACCGCTCCTGCCGCTGAGGGCTCGTGGCGCCGCACGAGCCCGAAGGCCGGCCGGCGCCGGGGGGACTCGTGGTGAAAGCTCGGGCGAGGATTGCGCCGGTTGGGAGCGGGGTTGCTCGGATACCGGGTGCAGCGCGCGCAGGCTGCCGCCGCAGCGAAACGCCTCAAGCAATACCTGCCGATGGAGCGGCGGCGATCCGGGTTGTCCCGCGCGAGGGGCCGAGCCGGAGGCCTGGCCACGATACGCCGCCCACGGCGCGCGGAGATCGATGCCAAATGCCTGAGAACGAGCAGAAATCTCACGCACAGCCGGGACGGCCGCACATCGGCGGAAGACCTTCCCCATGCCCGCAAATACGGAAATCGCACTTCGAGAGCGAGAGTGACCAGAGCCGCCCCCACCCACGTCATCATAGGCATCACCGCATGAACATTCGGAGAACAGCTTTGTATCGATCTGCGGACTTTCGCGTCTCGGAGGGAGAGCCGCCGCGTTGCCGTGCCCACTCTCGCATCGCGCCCGGCTCATCGCGGGTCCCTCCACGGCTCACCACCCCCGTTCCGCCGGGGCCATCCCACCACATCCAGTCGCCGGAAAGTCCTAGCGCCGCTTCAGGACGGGCGGGTCGAAGGCGGTCACGGGCGGGGGCGGCGCATCGAGGGCGGAGACCTCGACCAGCGCGGTGTGCGCGCTCGGCCCCTGTGCCAGCCGCGACGTGCCCTTGTCGAGCGTAAGGACATTGGGATTGCCGTGCTTGCAGAGGCTCCCGGGATCGCCGGGCGTCTCTGGATCGTACCATGCGCCGGTGGAGAGCTGCACGACGCCCGGCATCACCTCATCGGAGACGCGCAACCCCGCGAGACAGGCGCCGCGATCGTTATGGACGCGCACCACATCGCCCGGTGCCAGCTTGCGGGCCTCGGCATCGCGCGGATGCATCGTGATCGGCTCCCGCCCCGCGATCTTGGAGGCGCGGCTGACGCTGCCCGGGTCGAGCTGGCTGTGCAGGCGCGTGCGCGGCTGGT
The DNA here is from genome assembly GCA_039030915.1 of Pseudomonadota bacterium. GTDB lineage: Bacteria > Pseudomonadota > Alphaproteobacteria > Rhodobacterales > Rhodobacteraceae > Thermohalobaculum. The sequence continues at coordinate 47,485 of JBCCDG010000003.1, forward strand.
TGGAGACGAGGTGGAGCGGATAGCGCGCCACAGCGGCCCCGCCCAGCCATTCCGCGGGCTCCCGCCAGACCGGGTGGCCCGGACAATCCTCGTAGCCGAACCCCGCGATGCGCTCGGAGAAAATCTCGATCCGCCCGCTCGGGGTCTCCAGCGGCGACGCCGTCGGATCGGCGCGAAAGTCTTCCATCAGCACCGCGTCACGCTCCGGGGGCGGCAGATCATGCGTGCCCGCGGCGCGCAGGGCCTCGAGACTCGGCAGCGCGAAGCCCGCCTCTCCCGCCCGCTGACGCGCCTCGTCCCAGAGATGACGGATCCAGTCCTCGGCGCTCCGGCCCTCCGTGAAGGTCGCGGCAAGGCCGAGGCGCTCCGCGATCCCCGTCAGGATGGCGTAATCGTCCCGCGCCTCGCCGACCGGCGCGATGGCCTGCGCATTGGCGACGATCGTGGGCTCCCAGCTCGTCATCGCGATATCGTTGCGCTCGAGCGCCGTGGTCGTGGGCAGCACGATATCGGCATGCCGCGCCATGCCCGTCCACCAGATCTCGTTGACGATGATGCATTCTGGCCGGCGCATCGCGTGCACCAGCCGGCCGAGATCCTGATGGTGATGGAAGGGATTGCCGCCCGCCCAGTAGATGAGACGCAGGTCCGGATAGACCCGCCGCTCCCCGTTCCAGTCATAAGGCTCCCCGGGGTGCAGCAGCGCGTCTGAAATCCGGGCGACGGGGATCGCCGTCGTCGCGACGACCGCGTTCTCGCCCTGCGGCAGCGCCGGAAACTTGAAGAGACGTACGGGGTTCCCGACGCCGTTCTCCGACGCGTAGCCGTAGCCCACACCCCCGCCCGGCAGGCCGATCTGGCCGAGCATCGCGGCCAGCGCCAGCGCCATCCAACCCGGCTGCTCGCCATGATCGGTGCGCTGCACGGACCAGGAGACGGTGATCATGGTGCGGCGCGCCGCCATGCGCCGGGCCAGGCTGCGAACCGTCTCGGCCGGGATGCCGGTGATGCCCTCGGACCATTCGGCGCTCTTGGCCTGGCCGTCCGCCTCGCCCATCAGATACGGCAAGAACCGCTCCCAGCCGGTGGTGTAGCGGGCGAGGAAGGCGCGATCCTCGAGCCCCTCGCTCACCAGCGTATGGGCAAGGCCCAGCAAAAACGCGACATCCGTGCCCGGCCGGATCGGCACCCATTCCGCGCCGATCTCCTCGATGGCGTCGGTCCGGATGGGTGAGAGCAGCACGAATTCGCATCCCCGCGCATGCGCGCGCTCGAGCGCACCGCGCGAAGTGTGCCGGCCGACGCCGCCGGACGTAACCTGCGCGTTCTTGATGGCGAGCCCCCCCACCATCACCACCAGCTCGGAATGCGCCTCGATCACCGGCCAGGCCGTCGCGCGGTCGAGCATCAGGCGCCGGAAATGACCCGCGATATGGGGCATGATCGTGCTGACGGCCGCGTAGCTGTAAGTGTCGATGGAAGCGACATAGCCGCCGATCACGTTCAGAAAGCGATGGATCTGGCTCTGCGCATGATGAAACCGGCCGGCGCTCGCCCATCCGTAGGAGCCGCCGAAGATCGCCTCGTTGCCATGCTCCTGGCGTACGCGGTCGAGCTCCCGCGCCGCGATCTCACTGGCCTCGTCCCAGGGCACCTCGACGAAGGGTTCCGCCCCGCGGCCCTCGCCGCCTGCACGATGGCCGTGCTTGAGGAAGCTTTCGCGGATCGCAGGGCGCGCGACGCGCGAAGGATGCGTCACCGCGTCCGTGATGCCGGGGCCGATCGCCGGGGGATCCGGGTCCTCCGACCAGGGCGTCACGCCCTCCAGCCGGCCGTCCCGCACATGCGCCTGGAAGGTGCCCCAGTGCGTCGAGAAAAGGCTTCGTGCCGCCACGCCCAGATCGTCTGCCGATGCCATCGCCCGCTCCATAACCCCCGGGCCCGCGCGCCATGCTGCAACCGGGACCCGCAGCATCGCGCCACGGGAGGCGATCGGCAAGGGCTCGCCCATCGGCCAAAACCGACGCTTCTCGTCGCCATGGAACGGTCTCCTCCTCGCGTTTCGGCAGCATCCTGACGATCAGGTGACCGCAGAGCAGAGCAAGCCGAAGCCCGCGGTCACCGCCACGTGCATGCGCAAATAATGGGCGAAAAACGCTCTTCTAAATCGATTTAAGCGGGAGGATGGCATGCTTACCGAAGAGAAGAAGCCCCGCAGCCGCGGGGGCGGGCGCGCCGCGCGACAGGCGATGAGGGCAGCCCCCATCGCGGTGGAGAAGCGCCCGATCCGGCCCGGCCTAGAGGGCGGCACCTACCGCCCACTCACCGAAGCCGACATGCGGCGCATCCACGAAGCAGCGCTCGACGTGCTGGAGACCATCGGCCTCTGCAACGCGCCGGAGAGCGGCAAGGCGATCCTCACCGGCGCCGGCGCACGGCTGGGGGATGACGGGCGCATCCGGTTTCCCCGCGCGCTGGTCGAGGACATGCTGGCGATCTCCGCGCGCAACATCACCCTCTGCGGGCGCGACCCGAAGCACGACCTCCTCCTCTCCGGCAATCGCGTGCATTTCGGCACGGCCGGCGCGGCGGTGCATATCGTCGATGTGGAGAACCGCGACTATCGCGAGTCGACGCTCGACGACCTGCTGGTGGCGGCGCGACTCGTCGAAGGGCTCGACAACATCCACTTCTTCCAGCGTTGTCTCGTCGCGCGGGACGTGGCCGACCCTGTCGAGCTCGACATCAATACCGTCTACGCTTCCTGCGTGGGCACCGCCAAGCATGTGGGCACCAGCTTCATCGACGCGGGCAATGTAGAGGCGACCATGCCGCTCCTGCACATGCTGGCAGGGGGCGAGGACGAATGGCGACGGCGACCTTTCCTCAGTAATTCCAACTGCTTCGTGGTCCCTCCCCTCACCTTCGCGCAGGAGAGTTGCGAGGTGATGGAGAGCTGCATCCGCGCGGGCATGCCGGTGCTGCTCCTCTCCGCAGGCCAGGCAGGCGCAACCGCGCCCGCACCGCTCGCCACCGCCATCGTACAGGCAGTGGCCGAATGTCTGGCCGGCGTCGTCTACGTCAACGCAATCACGCCCGGCCACCCCGCGATCTTCGGCACCTGGCCCTTCGTCTCGGATCTGCGCACGGGTGCCATGTCCGGCGGCTCGGGCGAGCAGGCGCTTCTGACGGCGGGCTGCGCACAGATGCACCGGTTCTACGACTTGCCCGGCGGCGCGGCGGCCGGCATCGCGGATTCGAAGCTGCCGGACATGCAGGCGGGCTGGGAGCAGGCGATCTCCAACACCATGGCGGGCCTCGCCGGGCTCAACATGGTCTACGAGTCCGTCGGCATGCACGCCTCCCTCCTAGGCTTCTGCTTCGAGAGCCTCGTGCTCGGCGACGACATGCTGGGCCAGGTGCTCCGCTGCGTACGCGGCATCGAGGTGACGGACGAGAACGTCAGCCTCGATACGATGAAGGCCGTCTGTCTCGGCGGCCCCGGCCACTATCTCGGCCAGCCGCAGACGCTGGGGATCATGGAGAGCGAGTACGTCTACCCTGCGGTCGCGGACCGGACGAGCCCCAAGGAGTGGAACGAGATCGGCCGACCCGACCTCATCATGAAGGCCATCGAACGCAAGAACCGCATCCTTGCGGCGGCGGGTCCTCTGGTAGAGGCTGGAACCGACGCGGCTATCCGCGCACGGTTCCCGATCCGCTTCTGAGGGGTCTCGATGCCGAACGCTTCCCGTCGGCGACCCCTTGTCGCCGGTGCCTGCCCGCGCCAGGACCAGGGCCTGGATCAAGGCCCTGACGGCCTCCAGGCCTGCGACCGACCCGCCAAGGCCTCTGTTGCGGGCCGCACGCTCTCATGACGGCGCCGGTCCATCTCGGCATCGACACCGGCGGCACCTACACCGACGCGGTGCTGTGGGACCCGGGCCCGGGGCGCGTTGTCGCCAAGGCCAAGGCGCTCACCACCCATGCCTCGCTCAAGCGGGGGATCGCGGCCGCGCTCGACGCGGTCCTCTCACGCGCTGCCCTGCCCGCCTCCGCCATCGGCCTCGTCTCCCTCTCCACCACCCTGGCGACGAATGCCCTCGTCGAGGGTCATGGCGCCCCCGCAGCCCTCGTCATGATCGGCTTGACGGAGCGGGACGTCGCCCGGGCGGGCCTGCGCGAAGCGGTCGGCGCGGATCCCACACTCCTCCTCCGTGGCGGACACGGCTCCTTCGGCGACGAGGCGGCTCCGCTCGACGTCGAAACCCTGCGAGAGGAGGCGCCGAGGCTCGCCGGACAGGCCAGCGCCTTCGCCGTCGCTGCGCAGTTCGCCACGCGCAACCCGGCGCACGAGCTCGCGGCCAAAGCGCTCCTCCGCGAAGAAACCGGCCTGCCCGTAACCGCGAGCCACGAGCTGACCGCCCGCCTCGACGCCCCGCGCCGCGCGCTCACGGCATTTCTCAACGCGCGCCTCATCGGCCTGCTCGCCGGGCTCATCGACGGCTCGGCCGCCCTGCTCGCCGCCCGCGGCGTCGCGGCCCCGCTCATGGTCGTGCGGGGCGACGGGGCGCTGATGTCGGCCACCACGGCGCGGGAACGGCCGATCGAGACCATCCTTTCGGGCCCCGCCGCCAGCCTGGTGGGCGCCGCGGCCCTCACCGGGCTCGAACGTTGCGTCGTCTCCGATATCGGCGGCACCACGACCGATATCGCGGAGCTCGAGAGCGGCAGGCCCCGTCGCGACCCTGAGGGCGCGGTCGTGGGCGGCTGGCGCACGCTGGTGGAGGCTGCGGCGATCCGAACCTACGGGCTCGGCGCCGACAGCATCGTCGGCCTCGATCCGGCCAGCGACGCGCTGACGCTCGGCCCCCGCCGCGCCACACCCGTCTCCCTCCTCGCCATGGAGCACCCGGCGCTGGTGGCGGAAACGCTGAGGCGTCAGGCCGCGGGCATGCGCGTCGAGGCAACTGCCGGCCGCTTCGTGCATCTTGCGCGCGGCACCCGCATCGACGCACGGGCGAGTGCGGCGGAACGCGCGCTCGCCGACCGGCTCGCCGACGGTCCCGCAGCGCTCGACCGGGTCGCGACCGACCGGGCCGCCCGCACTGCACTCGATCGTCTGGCCGCGCGCGGCGCCATTCGCCTCGCCGCGTTCACGCCGTCCGATGCCGCACATGTCCTCGGCCGGCACTCGGCCTGGGACACCTCGGCCGCGCTTGCCGTCGCCACGCTCTTCGCCCGGCAGAAGACCCGGCTCGGCGAAGCTCTCGCGGCGTCAGCGGAGGCGCTGGCGGAACGCGTCGTCACCGCCCTCGTTCGCCGCTCCGCCGAGTGCCTCGTCGAGGCGACGGCCGGCGCGGCGGGGCTGCCCGATGAAGGTCTCGCTACCTCCCCCGCCATCGCCGCCGCCCTCGATCTGCAGACGGGGAGCCATCATCGCGGCCTCCTCGTTCCCGCCATCCGCCTCGCGGCCCCGCTCGTGGGCCTCGGCGCGGCGGCCCCGACCTATTACCCGGCCGTGGCTCAGGCGCTCCTCACGGAGGTCGCAGTGCCCGAGCATGCGGATGTCGCCAATGCCGTCGGCGCCGTCGCGGGGCTGGTCGAGACGCGGCGCGAGGCGCTGATATTGCAGCCCACGGAGGGCAGCTTCACGGTCGCGCTCGACGATGGCCTCCGCCGCTTCTCCTGCGTCGACGAGGCCACGGCCGCAGCACGGGACTGGCTCGGCCGCGCAACCCTGGCCGACGCACGCGTCTCCGGTGCGACGGAACCCGTGCTCAGCATCGCCGAGGAGGACAGCACCGCCACCGTCGAGGGCCAGCGCATGATCGTGGAGCGGCGCCTGACGGCAACGGCCACCGGCCGCCCGGCCAGCGCCGCAACCCAGATGCCCGGCGCCTGAGCCTCGGCCAAGACAACACCGCCAGTCGGCACGCTGCCCGGATCTCTCCCGAGCTCGATATCACAGCGACCACAAAGAAGCATCGCGGCGACCAGCCGCGATTCCGCCTGGCTCGACGCCCGATGAGAGGCCCGATGATCAGCCGAGGGCGGCGGGAAGCACCGCGCCCAGCGCCATGGCAACCGCCGCCTGGACGGGATCGATCACCGGCAGGCCGAGCGCCAGCGCGAGCGCTGCGCGATGCCGCGCCATACCGGCGCAGCCCAGCACGACCACATCCGCGCCATCCGCCGCCAGTTCCTCGCCAACCGTCACCAGCCGGTCGAAGGTGTCCGCACCCCGCGCCGTCTCGTCCACGCTCATATCGAGCGCCCGTTCACCGGCCAGCCGCTCGAGCACCCCCATCCGGCGCATGAAGCGCCGGTGCCGCGCGACGGACGGTGCCGCGATCGCGATGACGCCGAACCGGTCGCCTCGCGCCATCGCCGACAGGACCCCGGCCTCCTGGATCCCGAAGACCGGTGCCTCCGAAACGCTGCGGCAGGCGTCGAGCCCCGGGTCCGAGTAGCAGGCGATCACATGCGCCGCGGCATCCGCGCGGCTCTCCACCAGCCGCACGAGCGGCATCACCACCGCATCGCTATCCACCTGGCTCTCGATACCGAAGGGGCCTTCGGCCAGCGTCACGCATTCGATTAGCGGCCAGCCCGGCGCGCGGAAACCCGCCAGCGCATCGCAGAGCCCTTCCGTCACCGCTTCGTTCGAGTTCGGATTGATCACCAGGATCGGCCCGGCGACGGATGCGCGCACCGGTTGCTCCGCGAGTGCCGCGATCTCCTCCTCCGGCGTGCTCACGGCGCGATCTCCGCACCGAAATTGCGGGCAGGATCGAGCTCCGGCGCTGCCGTGCCGGCATAGCCCGTCATGTCCGCCTTGGCCCGGGCGACGAAGCGGCCATGCCCGGGCCGGCCGACCACCGCACCGTCCTGCAGCACCGGCCCCCCGCGGCAGAGCACGGTAACGGGCCAGCCCCTGAGCCGCCTTCCCTCGAAAGGCGTGTAGTCCATGGCATCCCCCTGCGCCTCCGCCGTCACCTCCCGCTCGAGCACGGGGTCCCAGATCGCGATATCCGCATCCATGCCGACGGCGATGCTACCCTTCTTCTCGAGCCCGTAGAGCCGCGCGGCATTGGTGGCCGAGAGCGCCACGAAACGCTGCAGCGTGATCCGCCCGGCATTGACCCCTTCCGAGAACAGGAGCGGCAGGCGGAGCGCGATGCCCGGCATGCCATTGGCGATCTGCTTGAAGGTCGCGTCCGGGCCCTTGGCGAGCTTACCGGAAGCATCGAACCGGTAGGGCGCATGGTCGGACGACCAGAGCGTGAAGGTCCCCGTCCTGAGGTGTCGCCAGAGCGCCTCCTGTGTCGCGGCATCGCGCAGGGGCGGGGAGCACATGAACTTCGCCCCCTCCATTCCCGGCCGGTCGAGATCCTCCCCCGTCAGGAAGAAGTATTGCGGGCAGGTCTCCCCGAAGATCTTCGCGCCCTCGCCCCGGGCCCGGCGCACGATCTCCGCGCCCTCTGCGGTGCTCACATGCACGATCACAAGCGGCGTATCCACGAGCCGCGCCAGGCATACGGCCCGATGGATCGCCTCGACCTCCGCCAGCGCCGGGTGCGAGGGCGCGTGGTAACGCGGCGCCGTATGCCCGACGGCCAGCAGGCGGGCGGACATCCAGTCGATCATCGCGTTGTTCTCGGCATGCACCATGGTCACGGCGCCATGCGCCTTGGCCACGGTCAGGATGTCGAGAAACTGACGGTCGTCGATCTTCATGAGGTCGTAGGTCACGAACACCTTGAAGCTCGTCACCCCCCGCGCAAAGGCCGCCGGCAGCTCTTCGCTCAGCGCCTTCTGCGTCGGGTCCGCCACGATGAGATGATAGCCATAGTCGATATAGGACCGTCCCTCGGCGCGGCTGTCATAGAGGTCCAGCGTCTCCGTGACCCCCATGCCGCGATGCTGTGCCGCGAAGGGCACGAAGCAGCTGTTGCCCCCGATGGCCGCCGAGCGGGACCCGCTCTCGTAGTCGTCCGCGGTCATGCCCCCGGTCGCGCTCTCCTGCGCGATGTGGCAATGCGCCTCGATCCCGCCGGGCAGCACCAGCTTGTCCGTGGCATCGATGGTCTCCGCCGCCTCCAGCGCCTCGGCGATAGCGACGATCCGCCCGTCCCGCACGCCCACATCGGCGCGGAAGGTATCGGCCGCGGTAACGACCGTGCCGCCGCGAATGGCTAGGTCGAGCATCATTCTGCGGCCTCGCTGCCCCGGGCGGGCCTGGGCTCGGGGATTGGGAGGGGATCGATCTCCTCGACGCGGCCGTAGCGGATGCCGAAGAGGCGGGCGAGCGGAAAGGTGCCCTTCCAGTCGAAATAGAGCGTCTCGGGATCGACCAGCCCGTCCCGCGCCTCCAGCGCCAGCGCCTCGCCGACGCAAAGCTCCCGGTCCGCGCTGAAGCTCAGATGGGCAAGGCGCCGGCACTCGAAGGCCACGGGCGCTTCGGCGAGCCGCGGGGGCGCCACCAGGGTCGAGGGCACGAGGGTCAGCCCCACCGCCTCCGCCTCGCTCCGGTCCGCGGGGTAGACCGCCGCCGTCTCGACCATCCGCTCCGCAAGATCCGGCGTCAGGATGTTGACCACGAACTCGCCCGTCCGCTGGATGTTGCGCGTGGTGTCCTTCGGCGTCCCGTCGCCCCGGTGCTGGAGGCCGAGCACCATGATCGCCGGCTTGTCCCCGAAGACGTTGAAGAAGCTGTAGGGGGCGGCATTGACCACGCCCTCCTCGTTCAGGGTCGTGATCCAGCCGACGGGACGGGGGAGAACGCTGGCGGTGACGAGCTTGTAGCACGCCTTGGCGTCGTAATCGGCGAAGTCGAAGCGCATCAGGCGTCCTCCCCGGTCGGAAGCCGCACACCCACCTGCCCCGTGATCCGGCCGTAGTGCTCCGGCCGGCGGTGACGCTTGAAGTCGAAGATCGTGGCCTTGCCGAAGGCTGTCGCGTCCATGTCGCAGGCATGCACGATCAGCTCGTCCCCCTCGGTCTCGGCACGGACCACCACGAACCCATCGGGATCAACGATCACGCTCCCGCCAATCAGCGGGTGCCCGTCCTCGACCCCGGCCTTGGCGATGCCGACCACCCAGGCCGCGTTCTGGTAAGCACCCGAGCACATCGAAAGCTCGGAGTGGTAGAGCCGCTTCTCCAGCCCCACGCCGCCCTTCTGGGAGTTCACCGAGGGCGTGTTGTAGCCGAGGATCACCAGTTCGCAGCCCTGCAGCCCCAGCTCGCGATAGGCCTCCGGCCAGCGGCGGTCGTTGCAGACGAGCATCCCCATCCACGCGTCGAGATTGCGCCAGACCGGAAAGCCGAGATCTCCTGGCTCGAAATACCGCTTCTCGAGGTGCTGGAACGCCCGTTCGGTGTCGTATTCCGAATGTCCGGGCAAGTGCACCTTGCGGTACTTGCCGACGATCTTGGCCTCGGCATCCGTCACGATCTGCGTGTTGAAGTGCCGACCCTCCGGCGTCAGCTCCGCGTAGCCGAGACTGATGGCGATGCCGAGCTGGCGCGCACGGTCGAAGAGCGGTCGGGTCGCATCATTCGGCATCTCCCGCTCGAACCAGGCATCGACTTCGGCCTGATCCTCCATCCACCAGCGCGGAAAGAACGTGGTGAGGCAAAGCTCGGGATAGACCACCAGCCCGCAGCCCGCCCTCTCGGCCTCCTCCAGCAGCGCCATCATGCGGGCGACCATTGCCTCCCGGCTCTCGGCCTTCTGGATCGGCCCCATCTGGGCCCCGCCGATGACGATCTCGCGCATTGGGTCTCTCCTATCGGGCAAGGCTCAGGCTACGGCAACGGCGGCACGGATGGCCAGCGCCGGGTCAGGTGGGGGCCGGCATCCGGTCGGCGATGAGCGAGACGATCTCGAAAAGCACGGTGGAGGCGACCATCGACGTGATGTTGTTGGGCTGATCCTTCGTCGGCATCAGGCACACCACGTCACCGCCGATCACCTCCGCCCCGCGGATCGCGCGGAGGAGCCCCATCGCCTCGTCGATGCCGAAGCCGCCGACCCCGGGCTCGAGGTTGGAAACGGCGGGGGCGATGGTGGGGTCGAGGGCGTCCAGGTCGAAGGTGACGTAGACCGGCCCAGCCGCGATCCGGTCGGCCACCAGCGCCTCGGCCGCCTTCGCGCCGATCTCGCGATACCGCTCCATCGTCACCACCTCGTAGCCGAGGGCGCGGGAGGGGGCGAGCCAGTCGAGCGAGCGGGTGTGTCCGCGAAGGCCGATCTGAACGCTCCGCGCCGCGTCCACATGCCCTTCCCGCACCAGATACGCTGCCCAATGCGCGGCGGAGCGGCGGGCGCCGAGGAAATGGTCGAGCTGCTCGAAGGTATCCGTATGGGCATCGATATGCAGAAGCGCGGCCTTGCCTCCGCCCGTGAGCGGCGCACCCTCGCCCGCGATGCCCTTGAGGATGCCGCCGGTAATGGAATGGTCCCCGCCGATGGCAACGGGACGGGCCCCTGCCGCCGCCACGCCCGCAAAATGCTCCGTGATCCGCCGGATGCAGTCCTCGTTGTCATTGGCCTGCGGCAACGCCACGTCCCCGAGGTCCCTGATCCGCGCCCGCGCCCAGGGATCGATGCCGAAGTCCGAATGCACCCGTCCTCCAAGCCAGGGGGAGACATTGCGCACCGCGCGGGGGCCGAGATGCTGGTCCCGCTCCGTCGTTCCGTTGCCCGTAGAGTGCGGCACGCCGACCAGCGCTATGTCCGCCGCCGCAGGATCGGTTTCCAGCGCGGCGCCGAGGAGCGTGGGGATACCCCACCAGTAGGTGCCCTCGAGCACGTCGTCATGGATATCGCCTGCCATCGCGCCCTCACGCCACCCGGTTCTCGAAGCGGCTGATGAGCCGCACGACGGGCCACAGGATGGCGAGATAGATCGCCGCCGCAAGCACGATGGGCGAGGTGTTGTAGGTCACGCTCCGCGCCAGTTGCGCCTCGTGCAGCATCTCGGAGAGGGACACCACGGAGGCGAGCGAGGTGAGCTTCACCACTTCCACCGTGTTCGAGACGAGGTCGGGCAGCACGTTACGCACAGCCTGGGGCAGCACCACATAGCCCATTGCCTGCGCGTGGCTGAGCCCGGTCGAACGCGCGGCCTCCATCTGACCATGCGCCACCGAGCCGATGCCGGCGCGAAAGATCTCCCCGTAATAAGCCGAGTTATTGAGGAGAAAGGCGAAGGCGACCGCGACGAACGGGTCGAGCCGCACGCCCGCGAAGGGCAGCCCCGCATAGACGAAGATGAGGAGCACGAGCGGCGGGATCGCGCGGAAGAGATCGATGAGCGCGACGGTCGGCCAGCGGAGCCATCGCCGGCGCGACATCGCGGCCAATGCCGTCAGCAGCCCCCCGACAAGGCCGAGGGGGATGACGACGGCGCAGAGAAGCAACGTCATGCCCAGGCCCGAGAGGATCGTCGGCCAGGCGAGGGCCATGATCTCGAGGTTCAGGAACTGCTCGGCGAATGCCTCCATCAGACGCGCCTCCACGCAAAGCGCGTCTCCAGCCAGCGTGAGAGGATCACGAGCGGGAGGAAGATGGCGATGTAGGCCACGGCGGCGAGAAGCAGCGGCGAGGCATTGCCCGAGAAGGACTGTGCCGTGGTGGCCTGGTTCAGGATGTCGGAGACGCCGATCACCGTGCCGAGTGCCGTCATCTTGGTGACCGCGATGGCGCGGTTGGTGAGTGGCGGGATCGCGAGGCGCACCGCCTGCGGCAGAACGATCCAGATGAGCGTGGCGCCCCGGCGGAGACCCGTGGAGCGCGCCGCCTCCCATTGTCCTTTGGGCACGCTGGCGATCCCGGCCCAGAAGATCTCCTCTGCGAAGGCGGCGAGAACGAGGGTGAGCACGGCGAAGAGGACCAGGAAGGACGAAAGGAAGACGCCTACGGAGGGCAGCCCGAAATAGGCGATCAGGATCAGCACCAAGGGCGGCAGCGCACGGAAGATGTCGGCATATCCGATCACCAGCGCCCGGACCGCCAGTGGCGAGAGCGCACGGAGCGTTGCGAGCCCGAGCCCCAGCGCCGTGCCGGCAAGCACGATCAGCACCGAAAGCGCGACGGTGACGCCCATGCCCTCGAGGATCGAAGGGGCATATTTCGCGAGCACCTCAGCGTTCAGGAACGCGTCGCCGAAATTGCCCATCAGGCGGCGACCCTCGCGAGGAAGCTCTGGAGCCGCTCGGCCTTGGGCGCAGCGAAGAGGGTCTCCGGCGCTCCCTCCTCCACGATGCGGCCGGCGTCCAAGAAGACCACCCGGTCGGCGGCCTCGCGGGCAAAGCGCATCTCGTGGCTGACGACGACCATGGTCATGCCGTCCGCCTTCAGCTCCCGCATCACGGCCAACACGTCGCCCACAAGCTCGGGGTCGAGCGCGGAGGTCGGCTCGTCGAAGAGCATCACGCGCGGCTCGAGCGCCATCGCGCGGGCAATGGCGACACGCTGCTGCTGTCCGCCCGAAAGCTCGGCCGGCCGGTTCGCGGCCTTGTCGGCGAGGCCCACGCGATCCAGCGCCTCGCGCCCCCGCGCGTCCGCCGCCGCCCGGGGCAGACGCAACACCTTGCGCAGCGCGAGCGTGACATTCCCTAGCGCGTCGAGATGCGGGTAGAGGTTGAAGCTCTGGAAGACCATGCCGATGCGCCGGCGCACCGCGTCGAGGTCCACGCCCGGCGCCGCGACGTTGCGCCCCTCGAGCAGCACGGCGCCATCGTCCGGCCGCTCCAGCAGGTTGCAGCACCGCAGCAGCGTCGACTTGCCAGATCCCGAGGGGCCGATGAGGAAAACGAGCTCCCGCTCCGACACCTTGAGGTCGACGCCCTTCAGCGCCTTGAAATCGCCGAAGCGCTTCGAGACGCCTGCAAGCTCCAGGATCGGCTGCACCGGTTCAGCAGCCAGGCGCGTGGTCGTCCTCCACATAGCCCTCGAAGCCGGGCTGACCCCAGCCCTTCATGGGCGTAAGGGCGGCGGAACCCTCGGCCTCGGCCACGCCGAACCACTTCTCGTGGAGCCCGGCGATGGTGCCGTCCTCCTTCATGCATTCGATCACGGCCTCGACCGTGCGGCGGAGCTCGTCGTCCTCCTTGCGGAAAGGCATGCCCCAGACCTTGCCGGTCGAGAACAGGTAGCTGAGCTTGATCGCCGGGTTCTTCGACACAGCGAAGGCGCTCACGGTGTTTCCTGCCACATTGGCGAAGGCGCGACCCGAGACGACCGCCTGCACGGCATCCGTGTTGGTGCCGTAGCTCTCCACCGTCCAGCCGATCTCGTCCTCGAGCTCGCGGGCCCAGCTGTCATAGGCCGAGCCCTTGTTGACCGCGATGGTCTTGCCCTGGAAGCCCTCGAGCGTCGTCACCTCCTCCGCATCGGCGCGGACCACGAACTGGAAGTCCGTGTTGAGATAGCCCTCGGAGAAGAGCAGGTTGCCGGCGCGCTCCTCCGTGATCGTCGTCGGCGCCACCACGAAGTCGTAGGTACCGGCCTGCAAGCCCGGCAGAATACCGGACCATTGGGTAGCCACGATGTCCATCTCCACGCCGAGCCGTTCGCCGATGAGCGTGGCGAGATCGACGTTGAAGCCTTCGACGCCGCCGCCGAGCTTGGGCATGGCATGGGGTGCAAAGGTGCCGTCGAGGGCGACGGTGTATTTGTCCTTCGCGGCGAGAGGGGCGGCTGCGAGGACGGAAAGGGCGAAGGCTGCGAGCGCGATACGCATGAGAGGCTTCTCCTGTGGGGTTAGTTGATGCCTTGGAAAGCACTCTTGCGTCCAAAATGCCGCTTGGGAAGCCTCGAGTTGGCTCGATGCGTCATTTACGGGCAGCATGGACCCAGCCGAACGCCATCGCTCGCCTGGTTCGACCGTGTGACCCTGCGGCGCTGGACCGACAGGTAAGCGAGGCAACCGCCGCCCGTTGCACCCGGGTTGCTGCGGTTCTACCCAGCCCGCTCATAGACGATCTCGCCGCCGCGGATGGTCATGTCGCAGGCCGCCTCATCGCGGATCTCGTGCGGCTCCAGCGCGCCGAGGTCGTGGCTGAAGACCGCGATATCGGCGAGCTGACCGGGCGCGAGCCGCCCCTTCCGGTGCTCCGCATGCTCCCCGAACGCGCTGGCCCAGGTATAGGCGTGCAGCGCATCGTCGAGACCGACCGTCTGGTCCGGGCCGATCACCGCGCCCGTCCGGGTCTGGCGGGTGAGCATGGTGAAGATGTTGTTGAAGGTGTTCGCATCCGTCACTGGCGTGTCGGTGGACGCCGAAGGCACGAGCCCATCCTCGATGAAACTGCGCAAGGGATAGCAGGCATCGCGCCGCGCCTGATCGAAGAGCTCGAAATACCCGTCGCCCATCTCGTAGATGAAGCTCGGCTGCGGCGCAGCGATCAGACCGAGGCGGGCCATCCGGGCGCGCTGATCTGCCGTGACGAAACCGCAATGCTCGATCCGGTGCCGCCGCTGGGGCATGGGCTGGTGGCCGAGCGCGTTCTCATAGCCCGTCAGGACCTGCTCGATGGCCGCGTCGCCGATGGCATGGATCGCCATCTGGTAGCCTAGGCCGTGGAAACGGGCGATCTCCGCATGGCAGATCGCGTCTTCGTACGTCAGCACGCCATATGTCTGGGGCTCGCCGAGATAGGGCTGCGTCATCGCCGCTGTGCGACCGCCCGCGCTGCCGTCGGTGAAGAGCTTCACGGGGCCGATGCGCAGCATGTCGTCGCCGACCCCGGTGATCAGCCCCTGCTCCGCCGCCGCTTGCGCGATGCCATGCGGCGGATCGCCGAGAAGGCATTGGTAGGTCCGCACCGGCAGGCGGCGGGTGCGCTGCGCCGTCCGGTAGGCCGCCAACTCCCGCGCGCCGCAGATCATGCCGACGGCCGCGTCCATGACGGAGGTGATGCCGAGGGAGAGGCAGTACCGCCCCGCCCGCTCGATGGCCGCCACCAGCGCCGCGTCCGAAGGCTGCGGCAAGACGGCCTCCACCGGCTCGCGTCCGTTCTCGGCGAGAAGCCCCGTGAGCCGACCGTCGCGCCGTTCGATCAGCCCGCCATAGGGCACCGGTGTCTCGGGCGTCAGCCCTGCGGCCGCCATCGCGCGCGTGTTAACCACCGAAAGATGCCCGCAGGTCCGGACGAGGTAGACCGGATGCTCGGGCGCGGCCTCGTCCAGATCGTCGACGGTGGGGTGAAGGCGGGACTGGAAGCGCGTCTGGTCATAGCCGCGGGCGAAGATCCACTCTCCCTTCGGCGTCACCTCCGCCCGCGCGCGGATGGCGGCCTTCAGCGCCTCCAGCGTGGGCGCCGTGTCGGCCCGCACGTCCACCGCGGCCATGGCGAGGCCGAGGGGCAGAAGATGCAGGTGCGCGTCGTTGAGCCCCGGCGTCGCCATCCGGCCCGCGAGTTCGATCACCCGCGTCGAGTGCCCGATGAGCGGCGCGATCTCGTCCGCCCGTCCCGTCGCCAGCACCACGCCGTTCCAGAGGGCGACCGCCTCGGCCACGCCCTCCGCCTTACCGCACCAGACCCGCCCGCCCGTGAGCACGATGTCGGCAGATGGTGTCATAGCGGCCTCTCCGAATGGGTTTGCCGTGAGGGGATACGATGGCGAAGGCGAGCGCAAGCGGA
The DNA here is from genome assembly GCA_039030915.1 of Pseudomonadota bacterium. Taxonomy (GTDB): domain Bacteria; phylum Pseudomonadota; class Alphaproteobacteria; order Rhodobacterales; family Rhodobacteraceae; genus Thermohalobaculum. The sequence goes on from JBCCDG010000003.1 coordinate 63,142, forward strand.
CCTCGACCAATCCATCTGCAACCTTCGGTGGCAGGACCGCGGGCGAACCGCTAGGCTGAAGGCAAGCGCAGCCAGGGAGGCCCCGATGCCCGAAGACATGAGCCATGACATCGATATCACCCAGGCAAAGCGGGATCTGGCCGCCGCGTACCGGCTGATCGCGCATTTCGGCCTCGATGACGGGATCTACACCCATATCTCCATGCGCGTGGGCGAGGACCGGTTCCTGCTCAATCCCTTCGGCCTCAGCTTCGACGAGATCCGAGCGTCGAACCTCGTGACCATCGATCATGAGGGACGGATCGTGGACGACCCGCATGGCGGCGGGGTCAATGTCGCCGGCTTCACCATCCACTCCGCCGTTCATATGGCAAGGCACGACGTGGCCTGTGTGGCGCACACCCACACGGTCGCGGGCGTCGCGGTATCGAGCCAGGAAGACGGGCTCCTGCCGCTCAACCAATGGTCGCTCGAGTTCTACAATCGGATCGCGTTTCACGACTACGAGGGCATCGCGCTCGACCTCGACGAGCGGGACCGTCTGGTGGCCGATCTCGGCCCTATCAACACGATGATCCTGCGTAACCACGGCATGCTCACCTGCGGGGAGACCGTGGGCAAGGCGATCAAGCGGATGCTGAACCTCGAGCGGGCCTGCAAGGCGCAGGTCGCAGCGCTGGCCGGTGGTGTGCAGCTCCGCTGGCCGGATCACATCGTCTGCGAGCGAACCGCGCAGCAATATGAGGGCGGCGGCGCCTCCAGCTCCGCCCGCGAGGTCGACCACCAGTGGCTCGCCTATCTCCGCCTGCTCGACCGCGTGGCGCCGGACTACAAGGACTGACGGCCATGTGCCGCCAACCCACCGTCGGCACGGCCAAAGGCACTGTCCTCATCGAGAACGGGCGCACGCGGGTGACCGAATGGCGCTTTGCCAAGCGCGGGGACAACACGGGCTGGCACCGCCACGAGTTCGACTACGTGGTCGTCCCGCTCTTCGATGGCGCGCTTGCAATCGAAGGACCGGACGGCAGCGTGACCGAGGCGCCGATGCAAAACGGCGTGCCCTATTTCCGCGCCCTCGGTGTCGAGCATGACGTGGTCAACGCTAATGACTTCGAGTGCGCCTTTATCGAGATCGAGTTCCTGTCCTGACGGCGACCCTTCCCGCGGCATGACCGCCCATCGCAAAACTGAGGGTTGAACGCGGACTGAATATGTCGCGGAATGGTACGTGAGGCGCCCGCGAGAGCGCGCCCGTCCACCTAGGAGGAAATCTTATGACGCGACTTCTTCTGAGCGTCGCCGCCGCGGCGATCGCTCTCCCCGCGGCTGCGGCCGACAATCTCGAAAAGCTCAGCCAGTTCAAGGTCACCGGCGTGACGGACTTCACGGTGATCGAGCAGGACGGCCCCAGCGCCGACGCGATCAGGAAGACGCTGGAGCGCATCGAGCTGCCCGACGGCTTCGAGATCTCGCTCTACGCCCTGGTGCCGGACGCACGCCACATGGCGGTGGGTCCCCAGGGCATCGTCACGTTTGTCGGGACGCGCAAGACCGAAGTCTGGGCCGTGACGGATCGGGACAAGGATCGCGTCGCGGACGAGGTGAAGAACTTCGCACCCTCGATCGACTTCGCGATCCCCAACGCGGTCTGCTTCTCGCCGGACGGGTTCCTCTACACCGTCGAGCGCAATCGCGTTCTGGTCTTCCCCGCGGCCGAGTTCTTCTACGAGAGCCCCGACGTGGCCGCCTTCAACGTATTGGCCGAGGGCGAACTGATCCCGGTGGAGGAGGAGAGCTTCAACCACACCGCGCGCGTCTGCGACGTGGGGCCGGACGGCAAGCTCTACATCTCGCTCGGCCAGCCTTTCAACGTCGCCCCGCCAGAGAAGCTCGAGCTCTATAACGAGACCGGCATCGGGGGCATCATCCGGATCAATACGGATGGCTCGGGCCGCGAAGTCTATACCTATGGCGTCCGCAACTCGGTGGGGCATGACTTCCATCCCGAGACGGGCGAGCTTTGGTGGACTGACAACCAGGTCGACGGCATGGGCGACGACATCCCGCCGGGCGAGCTCAATCGCCAGACCGAGGCCGGCCAGCACTTCGGCCATCCGTGGTTCGGTGGCGGCGAGGTGCGCACGAACGAGTACAAGGGCGAGGAAGTGCCCATCGACGTGGTGCATCCGGTGGTCGAGACGGTGGCGCATGCGGCCGATCTCGGCATGATGTTCTACACTGGCAACCAGTTCCCGGCGAAGTACAAGAACGCCATCTTCTCGGCGCAGCACGGCTCCTGGAACCGCACCACGCCAATCGGCGCGCGCGTGATGGTCACGTTCATCAACGAAGACGGGACCGCTACGATGGAGCCCTTCGCGGAAGGCTGGCTCGATGAGAGCACCGGTGAATATCTCGGCCGCCCGGTCGATGTCGCCCAGCTAAGGGACGGCTCGATCCTGGTCTCCGACGATCTCGCCGGCGCGATCTACCGCATCGCTTACACGCGCTGATGCGGTCGGCTGCGATAGCGGTTGCGCTGCTCGCCCTGTCCGCTCCCCTTGCGGGGGCGGGCGACGCAGCGGCCGGGCGCGAGAAGGCAGGGCAGTGCAAGGTCTGTCACGGAATCGACGGAATAGCGCGGATGCCGATCGCACCGCACATCGCCGGCGAGAATATGCAGTACCTCGTGACCCAGCTCCGCGCCTTCCGGTCGGGCAAGCGGGAGCACGAGATCATGTCGGTCGTGGCGGCCGGCCTTTCGGACGACGATATCGACGATCTGTCGGCGTGGTATGCCTCGATAGAGATCGCCGTGACTGTGCCCGAATAGCCCCCCGCGGCGGCGGTCTCAGGAACTGAGGCATCACGTCGTCGCGACTAACGTAGCGTTGTGGCCCCGGGGTCACGACCTTAGAACCGTTCTACAACAACAGCCAATCGAGGAGGAAACGATGGCTTGGACTGCACCGACCCTGAACGAGCTCGCCTGCGGCATGGAAATCAACATGTACTTCCCGGCCGAGGATGGCCGCGAGGGCGACCTGCTCTGATGATCCGACGGACCGGCTGAGCGAGGCTGGGGCATGCAGATCTGCATCCTCGGCGCCGCGGCCGGCGGGGGCCTGCCGCAATGGAATTGCGGCTGTCCCAACTGCATCCGGGCGCGGGCGGGTGATATCCCTGCCCGCACCCAGTCGTCGGTCGCGGTGAGCCTCGATGGAGAGACCTGGGCGCTGATCAACGCCTCGCCCGATATCGGGCGCCAGCTGATCGTGACACCCGCGCTGCATCCGAAATCGCTCCGCCACACGCCCATTGCCGCTGTGCTCGTGACGAACGGAGATATCGATCATACGGCCGGGCTGCTCACGCTCCGCGAGAAGCAGCCTTTCGCCCTGATGGCGACCACGGAGCTCCACAAGGTGCTCGACGCGAACCCCATATTCGAGGCGATGGACCGCAGCCTCGTGACGCGCGTTCCGGTGGCCGTAGGCGCCGCCTTCGACATCCTGCCAGGGCTCGAGGCGGAAATTTTCTCGGTTCCCGGCAAGGTGCCGCTCTATCTGGAAGGGGATACGGTGGAGACCGATCTGGAAGGCGAGTTCACCGTGGGCGTCGAGTTTCGCGCCGGCACCAAGCGCGCCTGCTACATCCCCGGCTGCGCCGCGATGACCCCTCGCCTTGCAAAGCGCCTGAAGGGCGTCGATGCCGTGCTATTCGACGGAACGCTATGGGACGATGACGAGATGATCGCCGCAGGCCTCGGCCAGAAGACCGGTCGTCGCATGGGCCACATGCCCGTCTCCGGCGAGGGCGGCTCGCTCGAGGCTTTCGCGGCGCTTGATATCCCGACCCGGGTCTACATTCACATCAACAACTCGAACCCCATCGCCGATCCGGCGAGCGCAGAGACGGCCGAAGTGCGCGCCGCGGGCTGGACGGTGGGCGAGGACGGGATGATCATAGCCCCATGAACGAGATGCAGATCCCACAGGCGGGCGCCAGCCGCGCCGATTTCGAGGCCCGCCTCCGCCGGATCGGCGCCGAACGGTACCACGACAAGCATCCCTTCCATCACCGCCTTCACGGTGGCGAATGCACGCCCGATCAGGTGCGCGCCTGGGTGATCAACCGGTACTACTACCAGAGCCGGATCCCCATGAAGGATGCCGCCTTCATGTCCCGCGTCGATGATCCTGCCCTTCGCCGCGCCTGGCGGAGCCGCATTGAGGACCATGACGGCACGGCGGAGAGCGAGGGGGGTATCGCCCGCTGGCTGCGTCTCGCCGAAGCCGTCGGGCTTGACCCTGACTACGTCGCGTCGGGCGTCGGCATCATGGCCTCGACCCGCTTCGCGGTGGACGCCTACGTCCGCTTCGTGCGCGAGAAGACGTTGCTCGAAGCGGTGGCATCGTCCCTCACGGAACTCTTCGCGCCCAAGATCCACGAGGCGCGCATAGAAGGGCTCCTCAAGCACTATGCCTTCGCCAACGAGACCTCCCTCGGCTATTTCAAACGCCGGCTCGATCAGGCGCCGAAGGACGTCGCCTTCGGCCTGGCCTGGGTGCTCGACCATGCGGACACCGCCGAGAAGCAGGACGCGGCGGCAGCGGCGCTCACCTTCAAGACCGACGTGCTCTGGTCCCAGCTCGATGCGCTCTGGGGCGGTTATGTCGAACCCGGCCGCATTCCTCCGGGCGCCTGGCAGCCGGGCGAGGGCCTCCTCCCGGGAGCGGCAGCGTGAGCCTGCCCGACAGCGCGGTGCCGCGGCTCCTGCGCGGCGTGCGCGTGGCCCGTGACCGCGTGCGCGGGCGCGACGTGTTGCTCGCGCCCGAGCGCGTCTTCATGCTGGACCCCGTGGGCAAGGCCGTGCTCGAGCGCGTCGACGGCGCCCGCAGCTTCGGCGCGATCGTCGACGATCTTGCCGCGGCCTATGACGCGCCCCGCAATCGCATCGCGGAAGACGCAGGCAAGTATCTGTCAGGCCTCGTCGAGCGGCGCATGATGGAGACGGCATGATACATCCCCCGATCTCCATGCTGGCGGAGCTTACGCACCGCTGCCCGCTTTCCTGCCCGTACTGCTCCAACCCCATCGAGCTCGCGGCTCGCAGCCTCGAGCTCGACACCGAAACCTGGGCCCGCGTCTTCCACGAGGCGGCGGAGATCGGCGTCCTGCAACTCCATCTCTCGGGTGGGGAGCCGGCATCGCGCCGCGACCTCGAGCAGATCACGGCCGCGGCGGTCGAGGCCGGCCTCTACACCAATCTCATCACCTCCGGCATCGGGCTCACCGAGAAGCGCCTCGCCGCCCTCGACGCGGTGGGGCTCGAGCATGTGCAGCTCTCCCTTCAGGGCGTGAACGCCGGCATGGCGGACCGCATCGGCGGCTACGAGGGGGGCTTCAAGCGCAAGATGCAGGTTGCCGAGTGGATCGGCCGGCTCGGCTTTCCGCTGACACTCAACGCCGTGATGCACCGCCAGAACCTCGGCGATCTCGAAGAGACGATCGCCATGGCCGTCGAGATGGGCGCCCGCCGGCTCGAGGTTGCCTGCGTGCAGTTCCACGGCTGGGCGACCAGGAACAAGGGCGCGCTGATGCCCAGCAAGGCGCAGGCGCTGGAAGCACGCCGGCTCGTCGACGAAGCGCGGGCACGTCTCAGGGGCGTGCTGGTCATCGACTTCGTGCCGCCCGACTACCACGCGGCCTACCCCAAGCCCTGCATGGGCGACTGGGGTTCGACGGGGCTCAACGTCGCGCCCGACGGGCTCGTGCTGCCCTGCCATGCGGCGCAATCGATCCCCCACCTCGTCTTCGACAACGTGCGCGAGAAGGGCCTCCGCGAGATCTGGTACGAGGGCGCGGCCTTCAACGCCTATCGCGGCGACGACTGGATGGCCGAGCCCTGCCGGTCCTGCGAGCGCAAGGCGATCGATCACGGGGGCTGCCGCTGCCAGGCGATGGCGCTTGCGGGCGATCCGGCGGCCACGGATCCCGTCTGCTCCAAATCCCCCCTGCACGCCAAGGTCATCGCCGACATCCTGGCGGAGACCGCCGGCGACGAGGCCCTCACCTATCGCGATCAGCCGGCCAGGACACCGACTGCCGAGCCGGCAGGCTGATCGCGCTCGCGCCGCCGGAGAGGCCCGGCCGCCGCACGCAGATCCGCCGCAGGTGCCCGCCCGGCTCCCCGAACTTGGCCCGGACATCGAAGAGGCGCCGCCCACCCGACCCGTCGCTCCCCCGGAGGCCGGGTCGGGTCAAGGATGGCGAAGCCACCGGCACGCCGGCGCCGCAGGCGTCCTTGATGCGGCCGGGCCTTCGGAGACACGCTCGAAACGGAGCCGCCTTCGGCTCCTCCCCAGCCGCTCATCCACCGGTGATGCAGCCAGGCGCGCTCGACCGGAGAATGCCCCCCGACCAGATGCCGCAGCGACCACGAGCAAGCATCCCGGCGACCAGCCGGGATTCCGCCTGGTCGATCCCGCAGCGCCGCCTCAGCCGGCAATCTCTGTCATCGCCGACAGGAACCGGGCGACCTCGGCCTTGGTGTTATAATGGGCGATCGAGACGCGGATGCACTCCTCGATCCCGAGGGGGCCGAGCACGTTGCCGCAGTAATGGTCGTTCTTCCGGATATGGACGCGGATGCCCTGCTCGCGCAGGCGCGAGACCAGATCGCCCGCCGCGACGCCGTCCAGTGTGAGGGAGAAGACGCCCTCGCGCGCCTCGAGCGCCGGCCCGCCGATCAGCGTGACGCCCGGCATGTCCGCGAGGCCGCGCAGATTGCCGGTACCCTCCAGCATCGCGCGGGTCAGCGCCTGTTCATGCGCGCGAATCGCGCCGGCGCCTGCCTCCAGACGGGCGCGCCGGTCTTGCGCCTCCGTGAAATGCCCCCCGAGCCAGGCAAGGTAGTCGACGACGTCCGAGAACGTCGCGTAGCTGCCCGCATCGCGCGTTCCGAGCTCCCAGTTGCCCTCCCGGCTGCCGAGCAGCGCCTCCCGCGACGCGGCCGAGAGGCGCGGGGAGGCCCAGCCGACACCGTAGCCGTGGCGCGAGAACATCTTGTAGGGCGAGACCGCGTAGCCATCGATGCCGTAGGCGGCCACGTCGACCGCCCCGTGGCTCGCATGCTGGATGCCGTCCACCACGATGTAGCACCGGGGCGCCACCGCACGGATCGCAGCCGCGACACCACGAACGTCCGTCGACATGCCGGTCACGGGCGAGGTGTGCACGATGGTGGCGACCCGCGTCTCGGGCGTCACGGCGGCGCGGTAGGCATCGACGCCGACCGATCCCGCGGCATCGTCATGCTTCAGGCGCAGATGTTCCCGCCCCGTCGCTGCCGCCCAGCGCGCCATGGCTGATGTGGAGGCCGGATGCTCGAGCGTCGAGCCCAGCATGATGCCGCCCTCGGATGCGTCGAGCGCCGCGGTGCGGACAAGGCGGAACAGGATCTCCGTCCCGCTCTCGCCGACGAAGACCTCGCCATCCGGCGCGTTGAGAAACGTCCGCATGTCCTCGCGGCCCTTGGCGACCGCGGCCGAGAGGGCACGGGACGCGGCATTGTCCCGCCCCTCGTTGTCCGGATAGCCGGCATAGGCGGCGGAGCTCTCGACGACGCTCTTCAGATGCAGCGCACCGCCGGCGTTCTCGAAGAAGACCCGCGGCCCCTCGAACGGGCAAGCCTCGACATGGGCGAAGCGGCTGCGCACCTCCTCCAGCAGCCCCGGCGTCTCGGCGATCATGGCGGTCTCCTTCTTCCGGCCTCCCGCCTGCCCTGCCACAGGGCCAAGCCGGTGGCTAGCGGTCGCTAGGCGGCGGCGGCGCTGGCGCGGACGCTTCCGAGAGTACCGAAATCGGCCTCGACGCGGATGCCCGGGGCCAGCGGGAAGACACCGGTTAGCGTGCCGGTCATCACGAGGTCGCCCGTTCTGAGACCACGTGCCGCGAGGGGCGGCTGGGCGAGCAGCCAGCGCAGGAGGGTGGCTGGCGGCATCAGGCCCGCGCTCGCCGCGGTCCCGCTCGCAGTCTCCCTTCCATCGACCCTAAGCGTCGCCGCGACCGGCGGCCAACCCGCCGCGAAGTCCCATGCCGTGTCGGGCCCGAGCACCGCCTCGACATTGATGCCCCCATCGGCGACGAGGCGATGGCCCTGCCCCTCCATCTCACCGTCAAAACGCCGGCCAATGACCTCCAGCGACGGGATGGCCGCGGCAATGGCCGCCGTCAGCTCGGCATCGCCGATAGTCCCGCCCGCTGCGAGATCGCAGCCGAGCCGCAGGCTGATCTCGCATTCGAGACCCGCGCCCGGCATGGGCGCGAGCATCGCACCATCGCCGTGCACGAGCCCCTGTAGGAGCGGGCCGACGAAGGGCCCCGGCAGAGCGAAGCGCCGCTGCAAGGCCGGATCGCCGGCGCCGATTTTCCAGCCGAGGATGCGCGCGCCGGAGGCTGCGCTCACCGCATCCTGCAGCACATAGGCCGCCCCCAGATCCCTGGGCATCGGGACGTCCGCCTGAGGCAGGAGCCGCCGCTCGGCCCTTGCCTGCCAGAGCATCGCCGCCGCCTCCGACCAGTCCCCGTCTGCCATCACCTACCCCTTCTATTGCCGAGCGCCGCACTCCCTGCGGCGCCACAGTCCTGCGCGCGCACACGGGAAAGGCAACCCTGCCCCCATCTGCGGCACGCTATGCCCGCCGGAGCAGCAGTATTGGCCGCAACCTGCCCAATCGCTGTTCGCATGCCCGTGAATGCGCGCTTTTTCGCTTCCATTCCGTGCCGCAGGCCGACAGGCTGGACGCGCCGGTCAACGCACCGGCCATGAGACCAAGAAGACAGACAGGGATCGGCATCATGACAGCACGACGACTTATGCTCACAGCAACGGCAATGAGCGCGGCGATGGCGGCCATTGGCGGCCCCGCGCTCGCCGAGCGCGGCAGCGACGGGCAGCTCAACATCATCTACTGGCAGGCCCCCTCTACGCTCAATCCATACCTCTCGGGCGGGACCAAGGAAGTCGAGAGCGCCTCGATGATCCTCGAGCCGCTGGTCTCTTTCAGCGACAAGGGTGAGTTCGTCCCCCGCCTCGTCGACGAAATACCGACCGTGGACAATGGCGGTGTCTCCGAGGATTTGACCAGCATCACCTGGAAGCTAAAGGACGGCGTCCAGTGGTCGGACGGCACACCGCTTACCGCTGCGGACGCCGTCTTTACCTGGCAGTACTGCACCCACCCGGAGGGTGGCTGTGCGCAGGCGTCGTATTTCGAGGGCGTCTCAAATGTGGAGGCGGTCGACGACCAGACGATCAAGATCACCTTCACCGAACCGAAGCCCTTCCCCTACACGGCCTTCGTCGGCTCGGAGAGCCCGATCCTGCAGGCAGCCCAGTTCGCGGACTGCATGGGCGCCAAGGCCCCGGAATGCACGGAACAGAATTTCGGTCCGATCGGCACCGGTCCCTTCGTCGTCACCGAGTTCAAGCCGAACGACGTGATCACGCTCGAGGCGAACCAGAACTATCGGGAGCCCGACAAGCCTGCCTTCGGCAGCGTGCTCTTCAAGGGGGGCGGCGATGCGGCCTCGGCCGCGCGCTCGGTGCTGGAGACGGGCGAATTCGACTATGCCTGGAACCTGCAGATCGAGCCGGAGATCCTCAAGCAGATGGAGGCTGCCGGTAAGGGCAAGGTGGTCGTCGCCTTCGCGACCTCGGTCGAGCGCCTGCATCTCAACATGACCAACCCCGACCCCGCGCTCGGCGACAAGCGCTCCACGGTCGAGGGCGGCCCGCACCCGTTCCTGACAAATCCGGTGATCGGCCAGGCGCTATCCATGGCCATCGACCGTCAACTCCTCGTGGACGTGGGCTACGGCCAGGCCGGCAGGGTAACCTGCAACGTTCTGCCCGCGCCCGAAGCCTATGCCTCCACCGCGAACGACGCCTGCAAGGTGCAGGACATCGAGGGCGCCAAGAAGCTGCTCGACGATAACGGCATCGTCGACAGCGACGGCGACGGCATCCGCGAATATAACGGCAACAAGCTGAGCGTCCTCTACCAGACCTCGACGAACTCGGTCCGCCAGGGTGCTCAGGCGCTCATCAAGCAGTGGTGGTCGGAGCTCGGTGTCGAGACAGAGCTTCGCAACATCGACGCCAGCGTCTTCTTCGGCGGCGACCCGGCAAGCCCCGATACCTTCCAGAAGTTCTACGCCGACATCGAGATGTATACGAACAACTTCTCCGGCGTGGACCCCGAGGCCTATATGGCCTCATGGATATGCGGAGACATGCCGCGCCCGCAGTCGCAGTGGCAGGGCAACAACGTGATGCGCTTCTGCGACCCGGAATACGACGCGCTGGTGAAGGAGATGGCCCGCACCGCGGACCTCACCGAGCGCCAGAACCTCGCCAAGAAGATGAACGACATGCTGATGCAGTCTTACAGCATCATCCCGCTCATCCATCGCGGCGGCGCCTCCGCCCATGCCAACAGCCTCGCGGGTGTCCTGATCAACGATTGGGACAGCGAGCTCTGGAACATCGCGGACTGGCACCGCACAGAGTGATCTTCGCCTGAGATCACGACGCCCTCTGCTCCGGCAGGGGGCGTCCGGCTTTTCCGAAGAAGGCGAGAACGCCCATGCTTGCCTATGCGCTGCGCCGCCTCCTGATCGCGATCCCGACGCTGATCTTTATCAGCTTCATCATCTTCGCGATCCTCGACCTTGCCCCCTCCGACCCAACGGCGAGCCTGCCGCTAACCATCCCGCCGGACGTGCGCGAGCAGATCAGGCAGTCCCTGGGCCTCGGCGAGCCTTTTCACATCCGTTACCTCAAATGGTGCCAGCAGTTCTTCGTGAACGAGCCCCTCAACCTTATCGACACTTGGCTGGGCGTCGAGAGCGAGCGGCCCCGCATCCTTTCCTGGTCGACCCGCTCCCCGGTCGTGGATCTGATCGTCGAGCGCATGCCGCAGACGCTCTGGGTGGTCGGCATGTCCTACGTCATCGGCGTGGCGCTCGCGATCCCGCTCGGCGTGATCTCCGCCTACAAGCAGTATTCCTGGTTCGACCAGGCGGCGACGGGCTTTGCGATGCTCGGCTTCTCGGTGCCGACCTTCTTCACCGGCCTCGTCTTCATCATCGTCTTCGCGGTCAATCTGCAGTGGCTGCCCTCGGTCTACGACACGACGCACGAAGTGACCGACTGGGACAGCTTCGTCTTCCAGGTCAAGCAGATGATCATGCCCACGATGGTGCTGGCGCTCTTCAACGCGAGCCAGATCAGCCGCTTCATGCGCGCAAGCGTGCTTGACAATCTGAACCAGGACTATGTCCGCACGGCACGCGCCAAGGGGGTCAAGGAGCGCTCAGTGCTGCTGGTCCACGTCCTCCGCAACAGCCTGATCCCGGTCATAACCGTGATCGCGCTGGGCGTGCCGACGATCTTCGGCGGGGCGATCATCACCGAGCAGATCTTCCGGGTGAACGGGCTCGGACAGCTCCTGATCGTGGGCATCCAGTCCGCCGACATCCCGCTCGTGCAAACGCTGACCTTCCTCTTTGCCGTGCTGATCGTGCTCTTCAACCTGATCGCCGACCTACTCTACGGCGTGATGGATCCGAGGATCCGCTATGACTGAGGCGACGGCAGGTGGCCCGGGCGGGCCAGAGGACCGCCCGGTCAAGGCACAGCATGGCGGCGGGCAGCCTCTTACGTCGGGCCGCGCGCACCGTTCGCTCTGGGGCGATGTCGGCCGGCAGTTCCTGATGCACAAGGGCGCCATGGCGGGGACCATCGTCTTCGTCGCAATCGTACTCCTCTGCTTTCTCGGCCCCTTCGTCCACACCATCGACCCCGGGCGGCTGGATCCGCGCATCGGCAACCAGGGCATGACCTGGGCGCATCCCATGGGCACGGACAATCTGGGGCGGGACATGCTGGCTCAGGTCATGGCCGGCGGTCAGGTCTCGCTCGCCGTCGGTATCGCCGCGATGCTCCTCAGCCTCGTGCTCGGCACGCTGATCGGGGTGCTTGCCGGCTTCTTCAGGCGGGTCGACGGCATGCTGATGCGGGTTACCGACCTTTTCCTCGCGCTGCCGCTGCTGCCGCTTCTCCTCGTCATCATCCTCCTCTTCCGTGACACGCTGCGCACGAGCTTCGGGCCCGAAGCGGGGATCTTCGTGCTCATCGTCTTCGTGATCGGCATCACCTCATGGATGCAGACGGCGCGCATCGTGCGCGGCGACGTGCTGGGGATCCGGGAGCGAGAGTTCGTGCTGGCAGCGCGCAGCATCGGCACCCGAGGTCACCGGATCATCGGTCGGCACATCATGCCGAATGTGCTGTCGCCCATCATGGTGTCCGCCACGATCGGGATCGCCAACGCCATCATTACCGAAAGCGCGCTCTCCTTCCTCGGCCTAGGCTTCCCGCCCGACTTCCCGACCTGGGGCCGGCTCCTCTTCGATGGGAAGGACTTCATGACCATCAACCCCGCCCGCGTGATCTGGCCCGGGCTGATGATCTCGCTGACGGTCCTCAGCGTGAACTTCATCGGCGACGGCCTGCGCGACGCGCTCGACCCTCGCCAGCGTGGCCGCTGAGACGGCCGGTGTCGTCTCGATGACGGGGCCGCGACACACCCGACGCTCGGGGTGCAACTAATGTCGCTTATTCGCTTTCCTTCATCCGGCGCGATGGCCTAAGCCTGAGGGTGTCGCCGTGACCACTGACACTAGGAACACCGCATGAGAAAGCTCCTGCCGGCCAGCGCCTTCGCCGCCGCACTACTCGCTGCGCCCAGCGCCATGGCGCACCACCCGCTCGCCGGCCAGGCGATGACGACGTTCGAGCACGGTATGCTCTCCGGCATCGGTCACCCGCTTCTCGGCTTCGATCATCTGTTCTTCGTGGCGCTGATGGGCGTGGCAGCCGTGATCGCTGGGTCGCGGTTCCTGCTACCGGTGGCCTATCTGGCGGCGATGGTGCTCGGCACTGTGCTCACCATCGCAGCGGTCGCCCTCCCGCTGGTCGAGCCGGCGGTCGCGCTCTCGCTCCTGGTGCTCGGCGGGCTGGCGATGCGGGGCAAGGCGCTCTCTCCGATGGTGGTCGGCATTGTTTTCGCGGCGGCCGGGCTGTTCCACGGAGCAGCCTTCGGCGGCAGTATCGCAGGCCAGGAAGGCGGGGCGGCGACGGCGGTGATCGCGGGCTACCTGCTCGGTCTCGTCGCGGTGCAGTGGCTGGTGGCCGTGGTCGCGGGCTATGCCATGACCGGCCTTCTCCGCGCCAGCGAGGCCCAGGCGATGCCTGTCCGCCTCGGCGGCGCGCTGGTGGCCGGTGCGGGCCTCTTCCTCGCGCTCGAGACGGTCGAGGGCGCGGTGTTCGCGGCGCTCGGCCTCGGCGCCTGAGATAGCGCCCGGCGGGGCGGGTCTGACGTCAGGCCTCGTCCCGCGCCAGCAGGTAGACATCCATGATCCAGCCGTGCCGCGCCCGTTCGGCGGCGCGCGTCTTTACGATGCGGTTCGCGACCTCCTCCAGCGGGCCTGAGACCAGCATCTCCTCCGCCATGCCCAGATAGGCACCCCACCAGATGCGGAAGCGTTCTGGTTCGGTGAGCGTCGAGAAGCTACACGCCCCGTCCAGCATCACCACCGCACGGTCCACGCTATCCGGCCAGCCCTCCCGAAGGCGCCGGCCGGTCGTGATCAAGACCGGTGCGCCAAGGCCGTTCAGCGGTATCCCGTGCGCGGCCGTGAGGAGCTGGACACTGGTAAGTCCGGGGACGACACGGACGCTCACCGCCAGGCCATTGGCCGGGAGGCGACCCGCTATCCGCAGGCTGCTGTCGTAGAGCGACGGGTCGCCCCAGATCATAAGGGCTGCGCGCCCACCCTCGGGCAGACTCGCACGCAACGTCGTGGCCCAGGCAACCGCTACCCGGTCATGCCAGTCCTCCACACCTCCCAGGTAATCGGGCCGCTCGACATCGCGCATCGGCATCTCGAAGGGCGCCACCACCGGCCGCGGTTCGCCAAGCCCGTCGAGCAGCGCCCGGCGGAGGCCGGCAAGATCCGCCTTCTCCTCGCCCTTCGAGGGCAGGAGCACCACATCCGCCGCGCCGAGCGTCCGCCGTGCCTCGGGGGTCAGGTGCTCCGGATTGCCGCTCGCGATGCCGACAAGCGCGAGTTCATACATCGCCACCCTCCGCAAGCGGGCCGTAGAGAACCAGGGCAGGGCGTGGCGAGGGGCTCTCGCCGAGCCGCGCGGCGAGCGCCTCCAGTGTCATCCTCGCGATGCTCTCGTCGACATGGCTTACGTTCTCTGCAAAGAGCGCCGGCGTGCTCCCGGGCAGGCCCTCGGCCATCAGCCGCTCTGCAAGCCGGGCGAAGGTGCGCATCGGCATGAAGACGACCGTGGTTGCCTTTGGGTCGGCGAGGGCCGCCAGATCGATATCCTCGGGCAGCGCGCCGGCCACGTCATGCCCCGTCACGAACTGCACGCGCCGCGCGGTCTCCCGCCGGGTGAGCGGAATGCCGGCGGCGGCGGCGGCGGCGGTGGCGGAGGTGACACCGGGTACGATCTCGAAGGGCACGCCGGCGGCGCGGAGCGCGGTTATCTCCTCCTCGAGCCGGCCGAACAGCGCCGGATCCCCGGACTTCAGGCGCACGACCCGCGCGCCCGTCAGGGCATAGTCCACGAGGAGCCGGCTCACATGCGGCTGCTTCGGCGAGGGCCGGCCGGCCCGCTTGCCGACGCCGACAAGATCCGCCCCGCGCCGGGCATGGGAGAGGATGGGACCCGACGAGAGGTCGTCGAAGAGCACTGCGTCGGCCCGGCCGAGCCGATCGACGGCTTTCAGCGTCAGCAACTCGGGGTCGCCAGGGCCGGAGCCGACGAAGCTCACGAAGCCCGCCCCTCCCGCCGGGTCGCTCACGTCGTCGCCTCGCCGATCAGATGGAAAAACGTGCCCGTGACATGGCCGCGACGCGACCCGGTCTCCGCCGTCAGTGCGCCTTCCGCATCGCTCACGCGGGCGAGCGGGGCATCGGGCTGCTCGAGAACGGTCGAGTAGTGGAACTCATGCCCGCGCAGCGCCGCGCCCGGGGCATGGCCGAAGAGCGGCTCGAGCAGCTCGGCGCGGCGATAGCCGAGATGGAACTTCCGCTTCTCGTAAGACGTGACGAGGCCGAGGAGACCGGCCATGCGGTGCCGCTCCCCCATCTTGTCCACCAGCGCCTCGCCGAGCGCCATGTAGCCACCGCACTCACCGTGGACCGGCCTCGTCTCCGCATGGCGCCGCAGCCCTTCGCGGAACCGCCCGGCCGCGGCGAGCGGACCGGCATGAAGCTCCGGATAGCCGCCGGGCAGCCAGACGACATCCGCCTCCGGGTCCGGCGCCTCGTCCGCCAGCGGCGAGAAGGGGCGGATCTCGGCTCCGGCCGCCGCCCAACCCTTCAGCATATGCGGATAGGCGAAGGAGAAGGCCGCATCGCGGGCGATGGCAATGCGCTGACCCGGCGGCGCGAAGGGCGCCGCCGCATTCTCAGGCGGGGCTGCGGCCGCGCCGGCAGCCGCGCGGATGGCTTCAAGGTCCACATGCTCGCGCAGAAAGGCTGCGTAACCCGCGATCGCCGCCTCGAGATCCGGATGCTCCACCGCCTGCACGAGACCGAGATGCCGCTCCGGCAGCGCGAGATCCCCCCGCCGCGGCAGGCAACCGAGGACCGGGAGCCCGACGGCTTCGAGCCCCAGCCGCACCAGCCGCTCATGCCGGGGGCTGGCGACGCGGTTGAGGATAACGCCCGCGATCTTCAGCGACATGTCGAAGCGCGCGAAGCCGAGCGCCGTGGCCGCTGCGGACTGCGCCTGGCCCGAAACGTCGACTACCAGCACCACGGGCCAACCCATCCGGGCGGCAAGCTCGGCAGAGGATCCTCGACCGCATTCGCCGGGCCTGGCAACGCCGTCGAAGAGCCCCATGGAGCCCTCGGCCAACACCATCTCCGCACCGTTCGCCTCTGCCGCAACGGCGCCGAGCAGCGCCTTGCGCATCGCCCAGGTGTCGAGGTTGAAGGACGCTCGGCGCGCAGCGGCATGGTGGAAGGCCGGGTCGATATAGTCGGGACCGCTCTTGAAGGGCTGCACGGCCACGCCGTCGTCCGCGAGAGCTCTCAGAAGGCCGAGCATCACGGTGGTCTTGCCCGTACCGGAGGCGGGCGCGGAAATCATCAGGCCGGGCGGGTTAGCCATGTTCGCCTCCCTGCCCGTAGCCTGCGCGGAAGCGGCGGACATAATCTGTCGAATAGAGGCGGCTCTCCTCGAAGCCCGTCGCGCCGAGCACGGGCCCGATCACGATCAGCGCCGTCCGCTCGATCTCCTCTTCCGCAAGCGCCGCCTCGACGGTGCCGAGGGTGGCGCGCAGAACCCGCTCCTCGGGCCAACTTGCGCGGTAGACGATGGCGACCGGACAGTCCGCGCCGTAGTGCGGCACCGTTGCCTCGACCACATGTGCGACGTTCTGGATGGAGAGGTGAATGGCCAGCGTCGCGCCCGTGCGGGCGAAGGCGTCGATCGTCTCGCCGGGCGGCATGGCGCTCGCGCGCCCCTGCGTGCGTGTCAGCACCACCGACTGTGCGACCCCCGGCAAGGTGAGCTCCGCGCCGAGCGCCGCCGCCGCGGCCGCGAAGGACGGGACGCCCGGCGTGATGCTGACAGGGATGCCCTCCGCCTCCAGCCGCCGGCGCTGCTCGCCCATGGCGGACCAGACCGAGAGATCGCCCGAATGCAGGCGCGCGACGTCCTTGCCCTCCTCATGCGCCTTCCGGCAGGCGGCGACGATGGCGTCGAGGTCCATCGCCGCCGTGTTCACGACCTCCGCGCCCTCGGGGCAGTGCGCCAGCACCGCCTCCGGCACGAGGGAGCCGGCGTAGAGACAGACCGGACAGGCGGCGATGAGATCCCGCCCCCTGAGCGTGAGAAGCGAGGGATCGCCGGGACCCGCGCCGATGAAATGGACAGTCATGGCGCATCTCCGATTGCGATGGCGCAGGTAGCCAGACGGTCGGGCGAGACGGAGCGGCACCCATCAAGCCGGGCACCGGGGCCTGCGGCAGCGAGGGCTGCCGCCTCCGCGGGGCTGCCCGCGAAACGCTCCGCCACCGCTGTCGGAGCGGCGCTCAGCGTGTTCTGCCTCGCAAGGGCTTCCGGCGAAACGGTAATGAGCGGTAGGCTGCGCGCCTCGGCGAGCGCACGGATCGCGGCGGCGTTCGCCTTCTCCGCGGGCACGGCCAGGCGATCGACGGCGCGCCCTACCCATGCGGCCTCGAGCGCACCCTCGAGGCTCGCGAGGGTCGCGGCGGAGCGGAAACCGAAGCCTGCGACAATCATCGGACAGTGCTCCACTGGACCACGGGATAGGCCGAGCGCCAGCCACGGCGGCTGCCGAGAGGCGCGGCCTCGGCAAGCTCGATCCGCTGTAACGTCCCGCCCGCGCGCAAGTGCCAGTTCGCCAGCAGGGCTTCCGATTCGAGCGTCACCGCATTTGCGACCACACGTGCACCCGGCGCGAGCCGGTGCCAGAGCGCGTCGAGCAATGCCGCATCGAGCCCGCCGCCGATGAAGACCGCGTCCGGCGGCTCCAGCCCGTCGAGCGCCTGCGGAGCGGCCCCATCAACCACCACAAGCGTCGACAAGCCAAAGCGCGCCGCGTTCCTCCCGATACGGGCCGCACGCTCGGGCACCGGCTCGAAGGCCACCGCGCTGCCCGAGGGTGCTGCGAGTAGCCATTCGACCGATATCGAGCCCGAGCCCGCGCCGATATCCCAGAGCCGCTCGCCCCCTCGCGGGGCCAGGGCGGAGAGGGTGAGCGCACGCACCGCCCGCTTGGTGATCTGCCCGTCATGCTCGAACGCATCGTCCGGCAACCCGCTCGCGCGCGGGAGACAGGCACCCCCGCCGGCGAGTTCCAGCCCGACCGCCACCGGGTGCGCGATATCGGAGAGATCGAAATCAGACGCGGTTGCGGCGCGGACCCGCTCGGACGGGCCGCCGAGCGCCTCCAGCACCGTGAGGCGCGAGGGGCCGAAGCCGAGTGCGGCGAGCCAACCCGCCAGCGCCCCTGGCACCGTGCCGTCGCGGAGCAGGAGGATCGCACGGAGGCCCGGGGCAAGATGGCGCCTCAACCCCTCCAAAGGGGCTGCATGGAGGCCGAGGCAGAGCGTGGTCTCGAGCGGCCAGCCGAGCCGGGAGGCGGCGAGCGAGAAGGTCGGGACGGCGGGTAGTGCGCGCCACTCAGCAGGTTCGAGCCGCTTCACCAGGCTGCCCCCGGCGCCAAACCAGAACGGGTCTCCTGTCGCGAGCAGCGCCACCTGCCGCCCGCGCTCGGCGAGGAGCGGCGCGATGCCATCGGCGAAGGGCACAGGCCAGACCCGCCGCTCGGCTCCTGTCCGCGTGTCCCCGGCGCCCAGCAGCGCCATCAGCCGAGCGGAGCCAGTGACGATCTCGGCCGATGCCAGCGCATCGCGACTTGCCGGCGGCAGCCCGGCCGGCCCATCCTCACCCATGCCGATGATCGTGAGCCACGGAGCGGAGAGCGCATCAGCCATGGCTGCCCTGCCGAAGCTGCTGATCCTGGGGGGTACGGCCGAGGCCAGCCTGCTGGCGAAAGCCGTGGCGCAGCGTGGCTGGCCCGCGACCCTCTCCTATGCCGGACGCACCGCCGTGCCGAAGCCACAGCCGATCCCGGTGCGCATCGGAGGCTTCGGGGGCGCCAAAGGGCTCAAGACATATCTCGAGCGCGAAGAGATCACGCATCTCGTCGACGCGACCCATCCCTTTGCAGCGCAGATGAGCTGGAACGCGGCCGAGGCCGCAGCGGCGGCGGGTGTGCCCCTCGCGGCGCTCGTCCGCCCGCCCTGGACCCCCTCCGCCGAGGATGACTGGCGCGAAGCGGCAGATATGTCGTGCGCCGTCGCGGCGCTTCATGGTCCGCCGCGCCGCATCTTCCTCGCCATCGGACGCCAGGAGGTGGCCGCCTTCGCCGAGGCACCGCAGCATCACTACCTGCTCCGCTATGTCAACGAGCCGTCGTCGCCGCCCCCACTGCCCCGCCACACGCTCCTCGTGGCGCGCGGGCCCTTCGATGCGGAGAGCGACACGGCCCTCCTCCGCGCGCATCGCATCGACATGATCGTCGCGAAGAACGCCGGCGGCACTGGCGCACGGGCCAAACTCGAGGCGGCGCGCATCTTGCGCCTGCCGGCGATCATGATCGCCCGTCCCCCGGCGCCCAAGCGACCGAGCTTCGAGGATCCGGAGAGCCTGCTCGACCGGATCGCTCATGCCGGCACGGCCCTCGGGGTGTAGACGAGGGGACCCGAGGGGCGCTCCACCACGCGCGTGCGGCTGGAGCCGACGAGGACGACGGTCTGCATGTCCGCCATCTCGGGCGTCGCCTCCGACAGGGGCACGACGGTCAGGCGCTCGTCGGCCCGGGTGACGGCGCGGGCGAAGATCACCGGGCGCGCGTCGCCACAAGCCTCGCGCAGCACCGCGAGAGCGGTGGCAAAACCGTCGGGCCGGGACTTTGAGCGCGGATTGTAGAGCGCCATGGCAAAGTCCGCCTCCACCGCGAGCCGGAGCCTGCGCTCGACCAGTGCCGCTGGCTTGAGGTTGTCGCTGAGATTGATGGCGCAGAAATCGTGCCCGAGCGGTGCACCTGCCCTGGCAGCCGCAGCGAGCATGGCGGTCACGCCCGGCAGGATGCGAAGCTCCACCGTCGCCCAATCGGCCGGCCCCGCCTCGATCGCCTCGCAGACGACGGCGGCCATGGCGAAGACGCCCGGATCGCCTGAGGAGACGACCGCAACCTGTTGGCCTTCCGACGCGAGCGCCAGCGCATGGCGGGCCCTATCTGCCTCGACGCGATTGTCCGACGCGTGGATACGCTGCCCTTCGCGGGGCTCGATGCGGCCGGTATAGGTCGCGTAGCCCACGATATCGCTCGCCTCAGCGATTGCCGCGGCCGCCTCCGGCGTGATCGTGCCCGGGCCGCCGGGGCCGAGGCCGACCACCGTCAGGCTGCCGCTCATGGCCGTCGTCCTCGGCCATGGGCGATGACGGTGGAGAAATAGGGCACGCTCTCGCCTTCCCTCTCCGCCAGCCGACAGACGCGCTGCTCCGGCAGGGTCGCGCATTCGACCAGCCATGCGTCGTCGAGCCGCCCCGCCGCCTCCAGTGCGCGACGCACCCGGCCGAGATGGCGCCCGATCTTCATCACCACCAGCGCGTCGCAGCGCGCAGCCTTCTCTGCCAGCACCGCTTCGGGCAACGTACCGACCAGCACGGTCAGCACGTCATCGCCCCAGGTCACGGGCATCCCCGTCGCAGTCCAGGCGCCCGACATCGCGGTGACGGCGGGGACGACCTCGACCCGCAAGCGCCCGCAGAGCCGACTGTAGAGATGCATGAAGGAGCCGTAGAAGAACGGATCCCCTTCCGAGAGCACGACCACGTCCTCCCCCGCCTCGGCGAGGGCCGTCAGCCGCCCCGCCCAGTCGTCATAGAAGGGCGCGAGGCAAGCGTTGTAATCCGGGTCGCTTACCGGGATTTCGGTGGTGACCGGGTACTCCATCGCATGCTCGGTCACGCCTTCGGCCAGCAAGCCCTCGACCGTGCGGCGCGCGCGCCCCTCCCGGCCGGCCTTGCGGAAGAAGGCGACGTGGCGGGCGCCCCGGATCAGCCGGTCGGCGCGCAGGGTCATGAGGTCGGCCGCACCGGGGCCGAGGCCGACGCCCCAGATCGTGCCCTGACCGTCCGCCACCGTCACTCCTCCCGGCTCGCGAGTGCGTTGATGGCCGCGACCGTGATGGCACTGCCGCCGAGACG
Source organism: Pseudomonadota bacterium (assembly GCA_039030915.1). Lineage (GTDB taxonomy): Bacteria > Pseudomonadota > Alphaproteobacteria > Rhodobacterales > Rhodobacteraceae > Thermohalobaculum. Next base: position 84,044 of record JBCCDG010000003.1, read on the forward strand.
CCCCTCGACGATGACGGAGGGAACGGGTGCGGCCTGCCACAGCGCCTCCTTCGACTCCATCGCGCCGACGAAGCCGACAGGGCAGCCGATGATCGCCGCGGGGCGCGGGCAGGACGGGTCGTCCAGCATCTCGAGCAGATGGAAGAGCGCGGTCGGCGCGTTTCCGATGGCAACGAGGCTGCCGGCGAGATGCTCACGCCAGAGTTCGAGCGCCGCGGCGCTGCGCGTGGTGCCGCGCTCGGCGGCGAGGCCGGGCGTCCGCGGATCCTGAAGGGTGCAGATCACGGCGTTGTCGGCCGGCAGCCGCTTGCGGGTCACACCCTCGCTCACCATCCGCGCATCGCAGAGGATGGGCGCGCCGCCGGCCAGCGCCGCCCGCCCCGCCCGCGCGAAGCCGGGATGGAAGCGGATATGGCGTGCAAGGCCCACATCGCCCGCCGCATGAATCATGCGCACGGCCACCGGCTCCTCCTCCGCGGCGAACCGCGCGAGATCCGCCTCGGCCCGTATGGTGGCGAAGGACGTACGGTAGATCGCGGCACCATCCTTCTCGTAGGCGTAGGGCATTGTTCAGACGTCTCCCCCGAGGGCGGCCGCTTCGTCGGCGGTCAGACCCGTTCGCACCGGTCTATCCCAGGCCGTGCCGCTCTGCACGAGGTCGAAACGGCCGCTGTTGCCGACGAGGACATGGTCCGCGTCGCGCGGCCACGCGCAGCCTTTCGCGCAGCCGGAGACATGGAGACGGCCCGGAAGCTTCCCGGCGAGCGCGCGCGCGAGATGCCGCGTGGCGACGGTGGCCGTGGCGCAGGCCGGCGCGCCCGGGCACGCCTCGACGCGGCGGAGCGGATCGTTCGCACGCCAGATGAAACCGTCCGTCTCCGGACCGTCATGCGCGCCCTCCAGCAGCAGGGCGCGCCAGGGTGTCAGCCGCAGCGCCGCCGGCTTCCGTGCATCCAGAAGCGCCTCCACGGCATCTGCATTCCCCTGCCCGAACGGCAGACCAACGATCGGTCCGAGTGACGTCGGCCCGGGTCCCCCAGCCATCTGTGCAGGAGCTGCCCCAGCCCCGATCCGCGCTGCTGGCAGCGGAACCGTCGCGATGTGGCGACGCATGCGCTTGACATCGCTGCCACCCGTTCGAAGAAACCAGCGCACGAGGTCCGCGACCGCCCCCGGCACCTGTTCCATAGGGACGGCGCACCCGGTCGCCGCCCCGTCCGCGCGGATGATCAGCCCCCCATCCGTGGCACGCTCGATGCGGATATCGGCGGAGACGTCCGAAAGAACGGGCGCATCGCCGTCGTCGAGCGCGAGACCGAACTTCGCGGGAAGCGGAGGCAGCGCCGTCAGCGTTTCGGCGAGCGCCCGTTCGAGCCTGGCGGTTGCGTCCCCGGCCCGCCAGAAGGGCTGGACCGTGATCCCGCCGCCGTTCTGCGGGATCGCCGGCAGGAGGCCCGCCTCGGCGACATCGGCGAGGAGTTGTGGATAGGCCGCCTCCGACACGCCACGAAGCTGAAGGCTCGCCCGGCTCGTGACCTCGATGATGCGGTTGCCATGTCGCCGCGCAAGCCCACAGAGGTGCCGAAAGGCCCCTGCCTCAATCCAGCCGAGCGCCGGGCGGAGCCGCATGATCAGCCCGTCGCCCGAGAGCATCGGACGCTCGGCGCTCGGGCACCAGCCGCGGGGGGCGGGACGGCTCATTCCGCCGCCGTCCCGTCCGCTACGGCAAGGGCGACCGCGATGCTGTTGCGCCGCGTCTGCCAGAGCCCGGCCGCACGGAGCGCTCGGAACCGCGCCTGCATCGCCGCCAGCGCCTGCGGGTTGGCCTCTGCCAGAAACGCCGCGACCTCGGCGTCGCCCAGCGTCGCGTCGTGATAGGCGTCGAAGAGATGCGACGGCACGGCGCGGGCGAGATGCGCGAACCCGGCCATATGGTCGAGCGTCGCCGCGATCTCGGCCGCCCCGCGGAAGCCATGGCGCATCATGCCGGCAACCCAGTCCGGATTGGACGCGCGGGCACGGACGACGCGGGCGATTTCTTCGCCGAGCGCGCGGGCGCGGGGCGCCTCGGGGTTGGTGTTGTCGAGATTGTAGAGCGCTGCGTCCCCGCCCGTCGCCGCCTTCGCCGCGGCGAAGCCGCCCTGATGCGCAGCGTAGTCGGCGGCTGCCAGCAGGTCGGTCTCCGGCACGTCGTGGAGGTGCAGGAAGCTGTCCGCAGCCGCCACTCGCGCCTCGATCCCCGCCCGGTCGGCCACACCCTCGCCGCTGTCGAAGGCGTGGGCACTTGCCGCGAGCCAGCTCTCCGCGGCGACCGCACGAGCCTCGGCGGAGAGATCCTCCGGTGCGCCTTCGACGCCGACACCGTAGCGCCCCGCCGCGGGCCCGTAGACCCGCGCGCCGGCGGCACGGGCGGCGAAGGGATTCCACGCCACCGGCTCATCCCGCGCACCGAGCGCCGCCACCGCCTGTCCGAAGAGCGTCATCTGCTGGGAAAAAACATCCCGGAAGAGGCCGGAGACACGCAGGGTCACGTCAATCCGCGGATGTTCGAGCTCCGTGATCGGCACCACCTCGAAGCCGGAGACGCGCGCCCCGCCCCCGTCCCAGACCGGGCGGACGCCGAGGAGATGGAGCGCCATGGCAAACTCCTCGCCCGCCGTGCGCATCGTGGCCGAGCCCCAAAGGTCGATGACAAGACCCTTGGGGTAGTCCCCATGGTCCTGCAGGTGGCGGCGCAGGAACTCCGTGGCCAGACGCATTCCCTGCGCATGGGCATTGCGGGAAGGTACGGCACGGGGATCGACAGCGAAGAGGTTGCGCCCGGTCGGCTTCACGTCCTCGCGACCGCGATGGGGCGAGCCGGCAGGACCGGGGGGAACGCGGCGGCCGGCCAGCGCGTCGAGCAGGCCCTGTCGCTCGCCCGCAGCGGAAGCGGTGTCCGCCCCTCGGCCGTAGACGTGCAGACCGTCGCCGAACTGGCTCTCCTTCACGTCGCAGACGAAGCGGTCGATGCGCGTAAGCGCTTCGGCGGGACAGAGGTCTTCGCTGAGCGCGAGATCCTCGGCAACGCCCGCCGCCGCCGCTTCCGCCCGAATGTCCGCCTCGAGCCGCGCACGACGGGGCGGGTCGAGCCCGTCGGCATTCGAGAACTCGTCAAGAAGCGCCTCCAGCGCGGCTAGCCGCTCGGGCACAGCGCTCTGGCGCAGGGGGGGCGGGAGGTGGCCGAGCGTGACGGCGCCGAGCCGCCGCTTGGCCTGCGCCGCCTCGCCGGGATCGCTGGCGATGAAGGGATAGATGACCGGCAGCGGTGCAGTCAGCGCCTCGGGCCAGCAGGCGGCTGAGAGGGCGACGGCCTTGCCGGGAAGCCACTCCAGCGTACCATGCGCGCCGATATGCGCGATGGCGTCGACGCCCGCGGCCCGGAGCCAGAGGTAGAAGGCGACATAGCCATGGCAGGGCGTAGCGGCGACATCGTGGTAGGCCGCCTTTCGGTCGGCTCCCGCTGCGCGGTCGGGCTGCAGCGCGACGAGCTGCCGCCCGCGCCCAAACGCCCGGAAACGAAAACATTTTCCAGAGACAATCGGGTCCTCGGCCGGATCGCCCCAGTCGCGGGCAAGCGCTCGCCGGAGCGATGCGGGAAGCTTCCCGAGCGCGGCTTCGTAGGATGTGACGGACCATTCGGCGTGCGCAGCCTCGAGCGCCGGCGCAACGGGCGCCGCGCTACCGGTATCGTAGCCGGCCTCGGCAAGGTCGCTCAGAATCGCTTCGGCGGAAGCGATGGCGTCGAGGCCGATCGCGTGTGCGTCCTGCCAGGGCTTGCCGGGATAGGTGGAGAGCACGATGGCCAGGCTCTTCTCGGCGGGCCGGCGTGTCGCGAGCCGGTGGAGCGCCAGCGCACGGTCGGCGACGGATGCGATGCGCTCGGAATCGGCAGTATGGACATAGCGGGTGAATTCGAGCGCGGCGTCCCGCACACTCGGCTCCTTGAAGGAAACGACACCGACGAAGAGGCGGCCGTCGACCTCGGGCAGCGCGACATGCATGGCGAGGTCCGCGGGGGAGAGCCCACGCTCCGCCTCCCACCAGGCCTCGCGACCCGCTGTCGAAAGGGCAACCTGAAGGACCGGGACGCCGGCGGCATCGAGGGGCGACGTGCCGTCCTCTCCCCGCCCGGAGAACGCGGTGGCGTTGACGACGATGGCGGGGGCGAGTGCCGAGACCCAGCGGCGAAGCCATGGGGCGGCATCGGGCGCCTTCAGCGACGGGGCGAAGAGGCAGACGGGCTGGAATCCACGGACTTCGAGCGCCTCGGCGAGGCCCGAAACGGGATCGAGATCGTCGGCGCCGAGATAGGAGCGGTAGAAGACGACCAGCGCGCGGGGGCGGCCTTCGCGGAGCGCTGCTGCAGCTGGACAGGCGACACCCTCCGCCGGATGCCAGGCACCCACCTCGGCCAAGCCCTTCGCGCCGCGGACGGGCGGCAGGTAGAGCCCGGCGGCTAGGGCGAGCTGTGCGAGCGCCGCCCGCGCCGCCTCCGCCCCGCCCGCATCGCAGAGTTCCTTGATGCGGCGGAGCGTCGAGGCGGGAACGGTGGATGCGTCGTCGAGCTGCGGGTCCGGGCGGCCGTCGGCGGGGACGACCGCCAGCGCGATGCCCTCCCGCGCGGCGAGCCATTTCAGCTGATCGAGCCCGTAGCGCCAGTAGGGTGCGCCGCCGATGAGGCGGACGAGAATGCCCTTCGCGCCCGTGAGCGTGCGCTCCACATAGGTGTCGACCGAGAGTGGATGGCGAAGGGCGACGAGGTTGGCGAGGCGGAGCGTCGGGCGATCCTCAACCGGCCCCGCCCGGTGCCAGGCGGCGGCGAAGGCGCCGAGGTCGCTGTCCGAGAACGACAGCACCACGAGGTCGGCGGGAGACTGGCCGAGATCGGTGGGGACCTCGGTCTCCTCGAGCCCGTGGCTCTCGCGGAAGACGACGTGCATGGTGCCCCGATCCGTTCGTGCCCGATCCGCCCCGCCTCAGGCGCCCGTCAGCGCCAGGGCGATGGCCTCGGGCTCGATGGCGTCATGCTCGGCGATGACGACGAGGCGGCTTCGGCGCTTCTCCCCCGGCTTCCAGGGCCGGTCGTACTGGCTGCGCACGCGGGCGCCCACGGCCTGCACGACGAGGCGCATCGGCTTGCCCACGACCGCGATGTGCCCCTTCACGCGCAGGATGTCCCGCGCCTCCGCCAACGCGACGATGCGCGCCTCGAGTGCCGCGGGATCCGCCTGCTCGGGGAGTTCGACGACGATGCTGTCGAAATCCTCGTGGTCGTGGTCATGCCCGTCGTCGTGATGGGAGGGCCGCGCGGCCAGATCGTCCTCCGCCGCCTTGCCCAGCCCGAGGATCACGCGCGGATCGATGGATCCCTCCGTGACCTCGACAACCGGCAGGTGGCGGGGCGCCTCTGCTGCGATCATGTCTCGCGCCCGCAAGACGCCATCGGCGCCCGCAAGATCGGCCTTGGTAAGCAGGACGATGTCCGCGCAAGCGATCTGATCCTCGAAGACCTCGGAGAGCGGGGTCTCGTGATCGAGGCTTTCGTCGGCCGCGCGCTGTGCCTCCACGCGGTCAACATCCGGCGCAAAGCGGCCGGCGGAGACGGCCTCTGCGTCCGCCAACGCGATGACACCGTCGACGGTGATGCGTGAGCGAATGCTGGGCCAGTCGAAGGCCTTCAGGAGCGGTTTGGGCAGGGCCAAGCCGGAGGTTTCGATCAGGATGTGATCGGGGCGCGGCTCCATGGCCATCAGCGTCTCGATGGTCGGGATGAAGTCGTCCGCCACGGTGCAGCAGATGCAGCCGTTCGCGAGCTCGAGGATGTTCTCGGCCGGGCAGCTTTCCGAGGCGCAGCCCGCGAGGATCTCGCCATCGACGCCTACGTCGCCAAACTCGTTGACCACGACCGCGAGGCGCCGCCCCTCTGGATTGCGGAGGAGATGGCTGATGAGCGTGGTCTTGCCGGAGCAGAGAAAGCCGGTGACGACCGTAACGGGCAGCTTGGAGAGGTCAGTCATCGAGGGCTCCGTCGATGGTGGCGATGGGGGGAATGCGGGCGATGCAGTTGCGCTTGAAATGCTCCGGGCGCTGGCGCCAGGGGATCAGGCCATCGGGTGCCGCGCGGTACTGCGCGGCGCCTTCGCGCAGCGTCTCCGCATGTTCGTCAGGGTCCAGATTGCCGTAGACATAAGTCCAGCGGCCGGGGCCCCGGAGCGCAACCGTGCAGCCGCGCGAGCAGTTCGAGAGGCACTCGACGCGGGCAAGGCGCACGCCCTCCGGCATGCCGCCCTCGCGCAGGCGCGCCTCGAGCCGGGCGCCGGGGCGTGCTTCGCCCTCGGCCTCCACGCCCTCCCGCCTGCAGGTGGCGCAGACGAGGAGCTCGACCTCCCCAACGATGTCGCTTGCGTCTTTCACTGGACCAGCACCTCCGACCTGCATCGCGCCGCACGAGGGGAATAGGTGCTGCGGGCGCCGGAGCGCCCTTGTTTGCAGCACCGGATCACCCCGCCCGGCTCACATCATCGCGCTGGCAGGTCTCCCGGCTTGCGGATCCCGGAGCACGCCGTTGCGGGCGGCTCCTGCGGTCCTCCCCCCTTCCCAGCGCGGCCGAAGAGGGCCTTGCCAGTGGGCTTGGGCGGACCTTTCCGGTCACGGTCGCGGGGGCGGCTGCCTTGGGGGCCCGGGGCCCTTGAGCATTCCCTCTTCGCCTGTCAGACAGGCACCAGCCCAACCGTGATGCGGCCCGTGGAAACGCGTGTCAAGGGATGAGACGCCCGCCATGAGAGAGACCGAAGACGCCGCCCGCCACCGCGAGAAGATGCAGAAGGTTGCAGCCGCGCGCGAGAAGATGATGGCGGCGAAATCGGGCGAGAAGGGCCTCGTCATCGTCCATACCGGCAAGGGCAAGGGCAAGAGCTCCGCCGCCTTCGGCATGATCTTCCGCTGTATCGCGCACGGGATGCCCTGCGCCGTCGTGCTGTTCTTCAAGGGGGGGATGGAGACCGGCGAGCGTTCGTTGATCAACGAACGCTTCGGCGATCTCTGCCAGTTCTACACGATGGGCGAGGGATTTACCTGGGTGACGCAGGACAAGACCCGGGACAAGGAGATGGCGGCCGCGGCCTGGGAGAAGGCGAAGGACCTGATCCGGGACGAGAGCCTCGCGATGGTCCTGCTCGACGAAATCAACATCGCGTTGCGATACGAGTACCTGGACGCAGCGGAGGTCGCGCAGTTTCTGGCCGAGGAGAAGCCGCGCATGACCCATGTGGTCCTGACCGGGCGCAATGCGCCGCAGGTGCTGATCGATGAGGCTGATCTCGTGACCGAGATGACGCTGGTCAAGCATCCGTTCCGCGAGCTGGGCATCAAGGCGCAGATCGGCGTGGAGTTCTGACGCCCCATGGCGCGGGCGCTGATGGTGCAGGGCACGGGCTCGAATGTCGGCAAGTCCGTGCTTGTGGCCGGGCTCTGCCGGGCGGCACACCGGCGGGGCCTGAGCGTTGCCCCCTTCAAGCCGCAGAACATGTCGAACAACGCGGCCGCCACCGAGGACGGGGGCGAGATCGGGCGGGCCCAGGCGCTGCAGGCGCAGGCCTGCGGGCGGGCGCTGACGGTTCACATGAACCCCGTCCTTCTGAAGCCCGAGACGGAAACGGGCGCGCAGGTGGTGGTGCAGGGCCGCCGCTACGCCACCGCCCGGGCACGGGACTATGCACGGCTGAAGCCGAGCCTCCTGCCCTTCGTCCTGGAGAGTTTCGGGCACATGGCGGCGGAGGCGGATCTGGTGATCGTGGAAGGGGCCGGCAGCCCTGCGGAGGTCAATCTTCGCACGAACGACATCGCCAATATGGGCTTTGCCGAGGCGGCGGATGTGCCCGTGGTGCTGGCCGGCGATATCGACAGGGGCGGTGTGATCGCGCAGATCGTGGGCACTCACGCCGTGCTTGAGCCGGGCGATGCGCGGCGGATCGCGGGCTTTCTCGTCAACAAGATGCGGGGGGACCCGCGGCTCTTCGACGACGGCTATGCCTTCATCGCGGAGCGCACCGGCTGGCCCGGCTTCGGCGTCATCCCATGGTTCGGGGACGCGCATCTGCTGCCGGCGGAGGACGCGCAGGGACTGGCGGCTACCGCGCGCGATGCGCCGGTTCGCATTGTCTGCCCCATCCTCTCGCGCATCGCGAATTTCGACGATCTGGACCCGCTCCGCCAGGAACCCTCGGTGTCGCTCGAGCTGATCCCGCCCGGCCGGCCGCTGCCCGGCGATGCGGATCTCGTGATCCTGCCGGGTGCCAAATCGACGCGGGGCGATCTCGATTTCCTGCGCCGCGAGGGATGGGATGTGGACATCGCCGGGCATCTGAGACGCGGGGGTCGCGTGCTGGGGCTCTGCGGCGGCTACCAGATGCTGGGGAAGTGGATCGACGACCCTGAGGGCATCGAGGGGCCGGCCGGCCGCTCCGGCGGCCTCGGTCTCCTCGACGTCGAGACGGTGATGCATCCGGAGAAGGCAACGCGCCCCGTCGGCGGGCGGCATCTCGCCAGCGGCACCCCGGTCGAGGGCTACGAGATCCATATCGGGCGAACGGAGGGCGCCGACCGCGCGCGGCCCTTCCTCGAGATCGGGGGCCGGGCGGAGGGCGCGATCTCGGCGGATGGCCGGGTGGCGGGCACCTATGTGCATGGGCTCTTTCAGTCCGATGCGTTCCGCTCGGCCTTTCTCGAGGGGCTGGGCGCGGCGCCCTCCGCCCTCGCCTATGGCGCCGGGATCGAGGCGGTGCTGGACCGGCTGGCCGACCATCTCGAAGAGCATGTGGACGTCGACGCGCTTCTCGCCGCCGCCGGCCCCGTGGCGGCGGAGGCGCTGGGCGCCTGACGGGGCGGCGTGTGGCCGTCAGCCGATGCGGAATCGGCGGATGCCGGTGGCGCCGAGCGTCTTCAGCGCCGACCGCGCCGCCGGGATCGACGCGCTGCCCGGCGCGAACAGGAGGCCGACCGCCGAGCCCGTATGCGCGACCGCGATGCCGAGCGCGCCATGCCGGGCCGCGATCGCCGGAAGCGCCGAGGGCGGTCCCCGCAAGGCGCCCGCTCCGCTCGGAAGAGAGCGTGGCGATCCTCCCGGCCTCCGCAGCGTCGCGAGTGGCCGCCGCAGTCTGCCAGCGGTCGACGAGATCGGCGACGTCCGCGAAGGCCGTGAAGGCGGGGTCGGTGCGCCGGGGCGGGCCGAGAAAGCCGCCCACGACCTCGAGCGGCGGCGGGGGCGGCAGGGCGCGAAGCATTGGCCACCGGATGCCACGCGCGCGGAGGGAAAGTAAGCGGCAATGAAGGTCCCCTCCCCCAGCCAGCGCCCCGTAGCGGCCGGACGCGACCATGGCGGCGACCTCGATACGGCGATCCGGGCGCATGGCGGGCGGCGGCAGGACTGGATCGACCTCTCGACCGGCATCAACCGACGGCCCTATCCCGTCCCGCCGCTGGCGCCGGAGGTGTGGGCGCGCCTGCCGGAGACCGCGGCGACCGACAGGCTGCTGGCGGCGTCGCGGCGATATCTGCGCACTCCGGAGCATGCGGGGCTGGTTGCCGCATCGGGGGCGCAGGCGCTGATCCAGGCATGCCCGCTGCTCCGCACGCCGGGCCGCGTCGGCATCGTCGAGCCCACCTATAACGAGCATCGCGCGGCCTTTACGGCAGCAGGCTGGGAGGTGGTGGCGCTCTCGCAGCCGGAGGAGGCGGCCCCGCTCGACGCGTTGGTTGTGGTCAACCCCAACAACCCGGACGGTCGACGCTACGAGCCGGTGCGCCTCGCCGCGTTGTCGGCGCGTGGGGTGCTGGTCGTGGTGGATGAGAGCTTCGCGGATCCGGAACCCACCATCTCCGCGGTCTCCACACTGGATCGGCGGGAGAGTGGCGACCTCGTGATCCTCCGCTCCTTCGGGAAGTTCTTCGGGCTGGCCGGGCTGCGCCTCGGGCTCGCGGTGTCCTCCGCGCCCCTGACCGCATGCCTGGCGGAGCGGCTCGGCCCCTGGTCGGTCTCAGGCCCCGCACTCGCGATCGGCACACGGGCCTATGGGGACGAGAGATGGATCGAGGCGACGCGGCGCCGGCTCGGTGGGGAGACGGCACGGCTCGACGCGATCGCGGCGGCGGCGGGCTGGCGGCTGATAGGCGGGGCCGCGCTCTTCCGGACATATGACGTGGGGGATGCGGCGGCCGTGCAGGGCGCGCTGGCCGGGCATCGGATCTGGAGCCGCGCCTTTGACTATGCGCCCGCCTGGCTCCGCCTCGGCCTGCCCGGTGCCGAGAGCGAGTGGACGCGGCTCGAAGGGGCGCTCGGCACGTGATGAGGGACGCGCCGCCGGTGCGCGCCGCTGGATCTTCGGTCCCGGAGTGTCACGCCGTGTTTTTCCGCCGTTGCGCGAAGGGGGCGATCGCCGCATTCCTGAGCCGGGCACCTAGGCCGAGGCGCGTCCGCCGAGGATGCGGCGGGCGTAGGCGAGATGGGCGGGGCTGTCCACGTCATGCGCAGCCAGCGGGTCCTCGACCTCGACCGTGCCGACGGGGACGCCGATCTTGCGGCCGAGGGCCGTCTCGGCGTCGCGGAGGCTGAGCATGCCTGCGGCGAAGCGCGCGGCGGTGAGGGGACCGATGGCGCGGGCCATGGCGGCGGGGCGTTTGCGAAGCGCCTCGATCCGCTGCCATGCCTCGATCACCGTGCCCGCGTCCGGACGAAGAAGAGCGAAGAGATTGCACCCCGTCACCGCGCCGCCGCGAAAGCGCATCATCGTCCGCCGGGGCGCGTCCTCGGCGCGAGCGACGACATCGGCCGTAGCGACCCCGGCAATGGCCGTGGC